>DATKDB010000038.1:0-22589 GCA_035512895.1 Binatia bacterium
CTTCATCGGAGCACTGCTCCAGCTGAACGCCGAGAAGGGTGTGCCGCAGGAGATCCTGATCCGAACGCTGGAGCAGGCGATCGAGTCGGCGTACCGGCGCAACGCGGATGCCCCGGAGAACGTCGTCGTCACGGTCAACCCGGAGAGTGGCGAGATCAGCGTCGCGCGCGAGTACGACGTCATGGCCACCGAGGAGGAGATTGAGGATCCCGAGGCCCAGATGCTCGTCCGCGATGCCCAGAAGATCGATCCGACGACCGGTGTCGGCGGCAAGGTGCGCATCCCGGAGAACGTGACCCAGGCCCAGCTCGGCCGGATCGCGGCGCAGACCGCCGGCCAGGTCTATCGCCAGCGCCTGCGAGAGGCGCAGCGCGACCTCGTCTTCCAGCAGTACGCCGCCCGCGAGGGCGAGATCATGACCGGCAACGTGCAGCGCACGACCGAGTCGGCGGTCGTGCTCGACATGGGCAAGGACGTCGAGGCGGTCCTGGCAGTGACCGAGCAGCTGCCCGCCGAGACGTACCGCATCGGCCAGCACCTGAAGGTCTACGTCATGGAGGTGCGCCGGACGACCCGCGGTCCCGTCATCGTCGCCAGCCGGACGCACCGTGGATTCCTTCGTCGCCTGATGGAGATGGAGATCCCGGAGATCTACAACGGCACGGTCGTCATCCGCGGCATCGCGCGCGAGGCCGGCAGCCGCTCGAAGGTGGCCGTCGAGAGCCGCCAGCAGGGCGTCGATGCCAAGGGCGCGGCGGTCGGCCAGCGCGGGGCGCGCATCCAGTCGATCGTGTCGGAGCTGAACGGCGAGAAGGTCGACATCGTCCTGTGGGACGAGGACCCCTCGCGCTTCGTGGCGGAGGCGCTGTCGCCCGCCGAGGTGCTCAGCGTCCGGATCGACGAGGAGCACAAGATCGCGAACGTCATCGTTCCCGAGCGGCAGCTCAGCCTCGCGATCGGCAAGGAGGGCCAGAACGCACGGCTGGCCGCCAAGCTCACGAGCTGGCGGATCGACATTCGCTCGGATGCCGGCGTCGCCACGGCGGCCGCCGGTGGCGAGCCCGGCGAGGAGGAGCCTGAGCCGGTCGCGGAGGCGCCGGCCGATGCCGAAGCGACGACCTGATCACGTCCCGACCCGCACGTGCGCGGTCTGCCGCACCTCCCGCCCGAAGCGCGAGATGGTCCGGCTGGTCCGCACCGCGGACAGGATCATTGAACGCGACGAGTCCGGCCGCCGGCCGGGTCGCGGAACGTATATCTGTCACGAACCGGACTGCCGCGATCCCAAGCGACGCGCGGCAGCCGTCAAGAGGGCGCTCGGTGCCGAGCCCGCGCCTGGAGCCCTGGAGATCGAGGTGAACGATGCCGCCACGTAGATACCGACCGCGCCGCGGACCGCGGCCGCAGCGCAAGCGCACCGGCGCGGCCGCCGCCGCCGTGGCCGAGGCCCAGGCAGCCGCGGCACGCCCGACCGGGCCGGTCGAGCTGCCCGATCCCGTCGTCATCAAGGACCTGGGCGAGCTGCTCGCAGTGAGCCATGCCGAGATCATCAACGTCCTCATCCGCAACGGCATCTTCGCCACCGTCAACCAGTCGATCGACTTCGACACGGCCTCGCTCGTCGCGAGCGAGCTCGGCTTCGAGGCGACGCAGCGCGGCGACTCGGACCGCGCGGCGGCGGAGGCCGCCGGCGAGCTCGAGCTCGTCAAGCCGGGGAGCCCCGAGGAGGGGGACGGCAAGCCGTCCCTTTGGAGCGAGGACGACGCCGCGAAGCTCCAGGTGCGGGCTCCGATCGTCACCGTCATGGGGCACGTCGACCACGGCAAGACGAGCCTGCTCGACGCCATTCGCGAGACAAAGGTCGCCGACCGCGAGTCGGGTGGGATCACGCAGCACATCGGCGCGAGCGAGGTCGTCCACAACGACAAGCGCATCGTCTTCCTCGACACGCCCGGGCACGAGGCCTTCACCGCCATGCGGGCCCGCGGAGCGCAGGTGACTGACATCGCGATCATCGTGGTCGCGGCCGACGACGGCGTCATGCCGCAGACGAAGGAGGCGATCGACCACGTCCGGGCCGCTCGGGTGCCGATGATCGTGGCGATCAACAAGGTCGACAAGCCGGATGCGAACCCGGACCGGGTGAAGCAGGAGCTCGCCGACAACAACGTCCTCATCGAGGAGTACGGCGGTGACGTGATCGCCGTCGCGGTCAGCGCGAAGCAGCGCACCGGCATCGACGACCTGATGGAGATGGTGCTGCTCGTCGCCGACCTCCAGGACCTCAAGGCCGATCCGGGCCGCGACGCGGTCGGCACGATCGTGGAGTCGAAGGTCGACAAGGGCCGCGGCAACGTCGCGACCGTGCTCGTCCAGACCGGCACGCTCGAGGTCGGCCAGATCGTGACCGTCGGCCGCACATGGGGCCGGGTCCGCGCGCTCAACAACGCCGCCGGCAAGCGGGTGAAGGCCGCGGAGCCCGCGACGGCGGTCGAGATCATCGGACTCCAGGGGCTGCCCGAGGCCGGCGACATCCTGCGCGTCGTCACCGACGAGAAGAAGGCACGCGAGCTCGCCGAGACGGCCGAGATCGCGGCGAGCGGCGGCGACGGCCGGACCGCGAGCACGCTCGAGGAGGTCAGCGCGCAGATCAAGGACAGCGAGGTGGCCGAGCTGCGCGTCGTGCTCAAGACCGACGTGCAGGGCTCGCTCGGGGCGATCCGACACTCGCTCGAGCGGCTGACCACGAGCGAGGTCCGCGTCAACATCCTGCGCGAGGGCGCCGGTGACATCAACGAGAGCGACGTCAATCTCGCCTCGGCCTCGGACGCAGTCGTCATCGGCTTCAACACGAAGCCCGATCCGGGTGCGCTGCGCTCGATCGATGCGACCGGCGTCGACGTCCGCCTGTACGACGTCATCTACAAGCTGACCGACGACATCGGCCAGGCGCTGTCGGGCCTCCTGACGCCGAAGCAGGTCGAGCAGATCGAGGGCCATGCCGAGGTCCGGATGGTGATCAAGGCCGGCAAGGCCGGGAACATCGCCGGTTCGTACGTCACCGATGGGCGCATCGTCCGCGGTGGCCAGGCACGTGTGCTGCGCGCGGGCGAGCTGCTCGCCGACACCCGCATCACGTCGCTCAAGCGGTTCAAGGACGACGTTCGCGAGGTCGCGACGGGCTTCGAGTGCGGCATCGGCCTCGACGCCGATGGCATCGCCGAGGGCGACGTCATCGAGTGCTACCAGATGGTCGCCGAGCAGGCCTAGATGCGCAGATGACCCAGCGGACCGACCGGCTCGACAGCCAGATCCGGCAGGAGCTCATGGAGCTGCTGCAGCGCGAGATGAAGGATCCGCGGATCGGGTTCGCGACGATCACGCGCGTGGAGACCGCACGGGACCTCGGACAGGCCCGGGTCTGGGTCAGCGTCCTCGGCAGCGACGAGGAGCGCGACGACACGCTCAAGGCCTTGACCGATGCCGCCCCCTGGCTCAGGCGCCAGCTGGGCGGGCGCCTGACGATCCGGCACGTCCCGGAGCTCGTCATCCGTCACGACGACTCGATCGAGTCCGGCAACCGCGTGCTGCGGATCCTGCGCGAGATCGAGGAGGATCGCCCCGATGGGGCGTGAGGCGGTCATCGCGTCCATCCGCGCAGCGTCGCGGGTGACCCTGATCTGCCACGAGAACCCGGACGCCGACACCCTCGGCTCTGCCCTCGCCCTCCGCATGGCCGTTGAGCGCATGGGAAAGCGGGCGGAGGTCGTCGCGGCCGATCCGGTCCCGCCGTCGCTCGCCGACCTGCCGTGCGCGGACGAGGTGCACGCCACCCCGCAGCTCGAGCCCGACCTCGCGGTCGTGCTCGACGGGCCGCCCTCGCGGACCGGCCGGATCGCGACCGAGTCCGGCGACTGGCTCGAGCGCGCCACGATCGTCAACATCGATCACCACGTCTCGAACGACGGCAGCGAGTCGGCAGCCGCGTGGGTCGACCCCGAGGCCGCGGCCACGTGCGAGATGGTCGCCATACTCATCCCCGAGCTCGGCGTCGAGATCGACGAGCGCATGGCGACCGTCCTGACCGCGGGCATCGTCCAGGACACGCACACCTTCTCGCATCCGAACGCGACGCCACGGACGCTGCGGGTCGCGGCTCAGCTGCTCGAGGCCGGCGCGCCGCTCTCGCAGCTCCATCGGTCGATCTATGCCGACCGCCAGTTCAGCACGCTGGCCCTCTGGGGCCGCATCCTCGCGGGTGCCGCCGAACGGCGGGACGAGCGGATCGTGCATGCCGCCATGACGCTGGCGATGCTCGCCGAGACGAGCACACAGGCGGTGGCGAGCGAGGGGTTCATCGATCTGCTCGCCTCCACGAAGGCGGCCGACATCACGCTCCTCTTCAAGGAGGCCGATCCGTCCCAAACGCGCGTCAGCGTCCGCACCTCGGCGCGTGCCGACGCCGTGGCCGTGACATCCGTGTTCGGAGGGGGCGGGCATGCGCGGGCGGCCGGCTGCACCGTCGACGCGCCGCTGGCCGAGGCGACGTCGCGGGTCCTCGACGAGTGCGAGCGCGAGCTCGACCGCGCCGATGCTCGGGGTCGTTAACCTCGACAAGCCGGTCGGGCCGACGAGCCACGACATGGTGGGCCTCCTCCGTCGCCTGACAGGGACCCGCCGAATCGGTCACGCGGGGACCCTCGATCCGCTCGCCTCGGGCGTGCTGCCCATCCTCGTCGGGGCCGCCACGCGCTTCAGCCAGGAGCTGACCGGCGGGCGCAAGCGGTACGAGGCGGTCATCCGTCTCGGCCAGCGAAGCGCCACCGACGATGCCGAGGGGCCGCTCGAAGCCGTGTCGTCGGCGATGCCGGGCGAGGCAACCGTGTCGGAGGCGCTCGCCACGTTCGTCGGGACGTTCGAGCAGCGGCCGCCGCTGTTCAGCGCCCGCAAGCAGGGCGGCCGGATCGCGCATCGCGCCGCGCGGGCGGGCACGCCGATCGAGGTCCCTGCCCGCACCGTGACCGTGGAGGCGATCGACCTGCTCGGCGTCGAGGAGGTCGAGGGGCTCCTGGACGTGCGCATCGACCTGCGCTGCGGTCCAGGCACGTACGTGCGGTCGATCGCGCGCGACCTCGGCGAGCGCCTCGGCACGGGCGGCCATCTCCGCGCGCTCCGTCGGACCGAGGCCTCCGGCCTGCGCGTCGAGGATGCCGTCACACCCGACCGGCTCGAGGCGCTCGCCGCCGACGGTCGGCTGGCCGAGGCGGTCCTGGCGGTCGGCGATCTCCTGCCCCTGCCTCGCGTCCGGCTCGCGGAGGATGGCTCGTGGCGCTTCGTCCATGGGGTCGAGCAGGCCGTCTCGACCGACGCCGCCGGCCGCGTCGCCGTCTTTGCGGCGAGCGGCGCGCTCCTCGGAATCGGGCTCGTGAGCATGGGCATCCTGCGGCCCGACCGGGTGCTGCCCGTCGAGACCGCCGAGTGAAGCTCCCGGCCATCCCCTCGATCGGGCCCGCGGTCGTCACGCTCGGCGTGTTCGACGGCGTCCACCGCGGTCACCGGCATCTCATCACCGCGACGGTTCAGGCAGCGCGAGCGCGTGTTGCGACGGCGGTCGCGCTCGTCTTCGCGCCACATCCCGACGAGGTGATCCGCCCCGGCACGAGTGTCGAGCGCCTCCTCCCGCCCGAGGTGACGCTCAACCGGCTCGTTGAGGCGGGGGTCGATCACGCGCTCGTCATCCGCTTCGACGACGCCCTCCGGGCGCTGGCGCCGGAGGACTTCCTCGAAGGGCTGGCCCCCGGCATCGACCTGCGCGGCGTCGTCATGACGCCGGACAGCGCGTTCGGCCGAGGGCGATCCGGAACGCCGGCCCGCGTTGCGGAGATCGGCGCCGCGCGCGGCTTCGAGGCGATCACGGTCGCGCCGCTCGTCGTCGACGGGCAGCCGGTCTCATCGTCCCGCATCCGCGCCATCCTGGGCGATGGAGACGTCGCCGCGGCAGGTGCGCTCCTCGGCGCGCCGCCGCTGCTGCGTGGGACGGTCGTGCACGGCGACCGGCGCGGACGGGAGCTCGGCTTCCCGACGGCGAACCTCGCGTTCGACTACACGCCCGTCCTGCCCGCCCTGGGGATCTATCTCGGGCGCGTCGAGGTGGGGGAGCGAGCTGTCGGCCCGGACCATCCGGCGCTCGTCAGCGTCGGGGTGCGCCCGACGTTCCACGACGACGGCCGCGTCCTCGTGGAGGTGTACCTGCTCGACTGGGACGGTGACCTGTATGACGCGACGCTCGTCGTCGAGCTCGACGCGCGCCTGCGCGAGGAGCGCCAGTTCGCCTCAGCGGATGCGCTCGTCGTCCAGATGCGAGCGGACGAGGCCGACGCGCGCAGGCGGCTGGAACAGCGGTCCTGACGCGTCCGATGTGGCGCCGCTGCGGGGTCGGCGAAATGGCGATCGACGGCCGCCTCTGCTAGACTTCCGAGGCTTACGGAAAGAATGTGGAGGAATACGTGCCGCTCGCCAAGGACTCGAAGAGCGCAATCGTCGACGAGTACGCCACGCACGAGGGCGACACCGGGTCGCCGGAGGTGCAGGTTGCGCTTCTCACCGAGCGGATCAAGTCGCTGACGGAGCATCTGCGGAGCTTCCCGAAGGACAATCACTCGCGCCGCGGGCTTCTGAAGCTCGTCGGGCAGCGTCGACGGCTGCTCGCGTACCTCGTCCGCAATGACGTGGACCGGTACCGCGCCGTCATCAGCAGCCTCGGGCTGCGCCGCTAGACATCGCTCGCGATTGACCCAGGATCCTCGAGGGACCTGGGTCTCGCACATCTGCAGAACATCCAATCGGCCTCCGCCCCTGCCTGACGCCTGCGCTCGTACGAAGAGAGAGCGCGCCACGCAGATCCAGCGCCGGACGCCACCCACGAACACTGGAGGAATCAGTGGCAATCAAGCACGAAGCTGAGATCGGCGGCAAGCCGTTCAGCATGGAGGCCGGCAAGCTGGCCGAACAGGCCGATGGGGCCGTCATCGTCCGATACGGCGACACCGTCGTCCTGGCGACCGCGGTCGCCGCCAAGGAGCCCCGCGAAGGGGCCGACTTCTTCCCGCTCACGATCGACTACGAGGAGCGGATGTACGCCGCGGGCAAGATCCCCGGCGGGTTCATCAAGCGCGAGTCACGCCCGTCGGAGGCGGCCATCCTGGCGATGCGCCTCACCGACCGCCCGCTCCGCCCGCTCTTCCCGAAGGGCTATCTCAACGACGTCCAGGTCGTCCTGACCGTCCTCTCGACGGACATGGAGAACGACCCGGACATCCTTGCCCTCAACGGGGCCTCGGCGGCGCTCTCGATCAGTCAGATCCCGTTCATGGGCCCGGTCGGCGCCGTGCGCGTCGGCCGCATCGGCGGCGAGTTCGTCACGAACCCGACGAACAGCCAGCTCGACGAGAGCGAGCTCGACCTCGTCGTCGCCGGCACCCGCGACGCCGTGATGATGGTCGAGGCGGGCGCGAACATCCTGCCGGAGTCCGTCATGGCCGATGCGATCGCCTACGGCCACGAGGAGCTTCAGAAGTCGATCGAGCTCCAGGACAAGCTCGTCGCCTCGGTCGGCACACCGAAGAAGGTGCCGTTCTTCGGCCCGAAGGCCGCTTCGATCCCGCAGCTGGGCATGCTGCTCGCCGATGGCACGTCCGAGTTCGTCGTCTTCGATCTCGAGACGACCGCGATGAAGCCGGAGGACGGCTACATCGTCGACATCGCGGCGCTCCGCGTGCGTGACGGCCAGGTCGTCGACCGCTTCGAGTCGCTCGTCAATCCGGGACGTCCGATCGTCGGGCACCAGGTGCACGGCATCAGTACCGATGACGTCGCCAATGCCCCGACCGCGTCGGAGGCGCTCACGAACTTCGTGCAGTGGGTCGGCGAATCGCCGATCGTCGCCCATAACGTCAGCTTCGACCTCCCGTACGTCCTGCGGCACCTTCCAAACGACGTGAAGTGGGAGCCGACGGCCGTCTTCGACACGCTCGAGCTTGGGTACCAGCTGTACCCCGATGCCGGCGCATGGAAGCTCGGCGACCTCGTTCGCTTCGTCTTTGGCCGCGATCACGCCGCCGCGCATCGCGCCATGCCGGACGCCGAGGCAACCGCCGAGCTGTTCATCCACTTCACCGAGGGACTCGGCGAGCGCCTCGAGGCGCTGCGTCAGGACATCGCCGACGAGGTGCGTCGAGCCCGCGAGAGCTACGACCGCACGGAGCAGGGCGAGCGGCTCAAGGACATCCGTCGCCGTCACGGCGTCGGGAAGGCCCTCATGGACGTCGTGACGAAGTCGACCGTACGCGAGCTCGTGCTCAGCGAGAACATCCGCATCGACGGCCGTGACACGACGACCGTCCGACCGATCAACGTCGAGGTCGGCTTCCTGCCACGCACGCACGGCTCGGGCCTCTTCCAGCGCGGTCAGACGCAAGCCCTCTCGATCGCGACGCTCGGCCCGTCGAGTGATGTCCAGCGCATGGACACGATCTCGCCGGACACCGAGAAGCGCTACATGCATCACTACAACATGCCGCCGTACTCGGTCGGCGAGTCCCGCTTCATGCGCGGACCCGGACGTCGCGAGATCGGCCATGGCGTGCTCGCGGAGCGCGCGTTGAAGCCGGTCCTGCCGAGCGCCGAGGAGTTCCCGTACGTCATCCGCATCGTGAGCGAGGTCGTCAGCTCGAACGGCTCCACGTCGATGGCCTCGACGTGCGGCTCGACCCTCGCCCTGATGGATGCGGGCGTGCCGATCAAGGCGCCGGTCGCCGGCGCAGCGATGGGCCTGATCACCGACAAGGAGACCGGACGTTACGCCGTCCTGACCGACATCACCGGCCAGGAGGACAACTACGGCGACATGGACTTCAAGGTGACCGGCACCGCCGAGGGCGTCACCGCGCTCCAGATGGACATCAAGGTGACCGGGATCACGACGGAGATCATGCGCGACGCGCTCCAGCAGGCGAATGCGGCTCGCATGCACATCCTCGGCAAGATGAACGAGGTCATCAGCACGAGCCGCGATGAGCTGAGCCAGTACGCGCCGCGCATCACGACGCTGAAGATCCCCGTCGACAAGATTCGCGACGTCATCGGCGCCGGCGGCAAGGTAATCCGCCAGATCACCGCCGAGACCGGGACGCAGATCAACGTCGAGGACGACGGCACGATCCAGATCGCCGCCACGAGCGGCGAGGCCGCCCAGAAGGCGATCGCGTGGATCGAGGGCCTGACGAAGGACGTCGAGGTCGGCAAGGAGTACCTCGGCAAGGTGACCCGGATCATGAACTTCGGTGCCTTCGTCGAGATCCTGCCCGGGAAGGAGGGCCTGGTGCACATCAGCCAGCTCGCCGACTACCGGGTGCCCCGCGTCGAGGACGTCGTGAGCATCGGCGACGAGCTCATGGTCGTCGTGACCGAGATCGACCGGATGGGACGCGTCAACCTGAGCCGCCGCGCGGCGATGGAGCGCCACATGGCGAAGGCCGGCGAGCCGAGCTAGCCAACCGACATCGCCGGCGATCGATCCCGGTCGCCGGCGACGCGAACACCTTCCTGTCCGAGCCGCCCGTCACCGTCGCGCTTCTCCCGCTGGCGTGCGCCGCCGATGTACCATCGGATCGGCGCGCCGCATCAGGCTTCGCCGTGAAGCTCGGTCGCGAGACGTGCGGTCACACCTGAGCCGGCGCGGCATGCCGACGCTGTCGAACCGATGACCCGCTGCTAGGAGCTCCCATGTCCGAATCCCTGCGCATCATCCCGCTCGGCGGTTTGGGCGAGGTCGGCAAGAACATCACGGCCATCGAGCTCGGCAACGAGATCCTCGTCGTCGACTGCGGCCTTGCCTTCCCGGACCCCGAGATGCTCGGCATCGACCTCGTCATCCCCGACGTCACGTACCTCGCCGAGCGTCGCGACCGGGTCCGCGGCATCATCCTCACGCACGGTCACGAAGACCACACCGGGGCGCTGCCGTACGTCCTGCCGAAGATCCCCGGGACGCCCATCCACGCCACGCGGCTGACGGAGGGGCTGGTCCAGGGCAAGCTCAGGGAGCACAAGCTCCTCGACTCGACGCCGCTCCACGTCGTCGAGCCCGGCGTCGAGTTCACGGTCGGGACGTTTCGGATCACGCCGTTCCGCGTCAACCATTCGATTCCCGACGGCGTCGGCTACGCCATCACGACACCGCTCGGCACGATCGTCCACACGGGCGACTTCAAGTTCGACCACACGCCGCCCGACGGACGTCGTGCCGACCTTGGCCTCATCGCCGAGATCGGGAACCGCGGCGTCGAGTTCCTGCTCAGCGACTCGACGCGCGCCGAGCGGGACGGCTACACGCTCTCCGAGACGACCGTCGGGGAGAGTTTGCATCGGCTCGTCGGCGAAGCTCCCGGGCGCGTCATCGTCGCGACCTTCGCGAGCAACATCGGCCGCGTCCAGCAGGTGATCGACGCCGCCTGGGCGCACGGCCGGAAGATGGTCGCGCTGGGACGGTCCATGGAGCAGAACACCGCCATCGCCCTCGATCGCGGCTACCTGGACGACCGCGAGGGGACGCTCGTCCGCAAGGAGCAGCTGCAGCGTCTTCCGAAGGACGAGCTCGTCGTCATGACCACCGGATCGCAGGGCGAGCCGATGTCGGGACTGACCCGGATGAGCAACCGCGACCACCGCAACATCACGATCGAGCCCGGCGACACGGTCATCGTGTCGGCCAGCCCGATCCCCGGCAACGAGGAGGCGGTGGCCAAGACGATCGACAACCTCTTCAAGGAAGGGGCGATGGTCCACTACGAGCCCGTCGTCCACTGCCACGTCTCCGGCCACGGGTCGCGCGAGGAGCTCAAGCTCATGCTCGGCCTCGTGAAGCCTCGACACTTCATCCCGATTCACGGGGAGTACCGCATGCTCGTGCAGCACGGCCTCCTGGCGGAGGGTGCCGGCGTCGACGTGGACAAGATCTTCGTGCTCGAGAACGGGCAGGTCGTCGAGTTCGACGACGAGCGGGCGCGGATGGCCGGCACGGTGACCGCCGGTGCCGTGCTCGTGGACGGGATCGCCGCGATCGACGGCATCGACGGCGTCATCCTGCGCGACCGACGGATGCTCGCCTCCGACGGGGTCGTGATGGTGGCCCTGACCGTGGACGGCAAGACCGGCCAGCCGGTCGGCATGCCCGACCTCGTGAGCCGCGGGTTCCTCTCCGATCCCGAGGATCCGCTCATGGGCGAGGCGCGCGACCACCTCCTGAAGGCGCTGCAGCAGCGCCACGAGGACGAGCACGGCGCCGAGGCCGGCTACCTGAAGACGAAGACGCGCGACACCCTGAGCCGCTTCTTCCAGCAGCGAACGAAGCGGCGGCCGATGATCCTGCCGATCGTGATGGAGGTCTGAGCCGAGTGCCGACCCGACGGAGGACGACCCGTCGCCGCACGACGCGGCGCCGTCGGCAGACGACGCCCTTCGTCCTGAGCGGCCGGTTCGTGCGCGAGGGCCTCGCCCTCGTCCTGCTCTTCCTGGCGATCATCAGCGTCATCGCCCTCTTCTCCGGTGACGATCCCGGCGCCGGCGCGATCATCGGCCCGTGGCACGACCTGCTCAGCACGATGCTCGGCTGGGGGATCGCCTTCGCGCCGCCGCTCCTCGCCGGCTTCGCGATCATGCTCTGGATGAAGACGATGCCCGCCGAGCGCTGGATGGCGGCTTCCGGCGCAGCCGTCCTCGCCCTCTCGATCCTCGGCATGTTCCATCTGGCCGTCGGCGGTGGCGTCGATGCGGTCCCGACCGGTGAGGGTGGGGGAGCGATCGGCCTCGTCGTCAGCGGGGTGCTCTCCGGCGCGGTCGGGGCGATCGGCGCCTGGATCGTGCTCGTCCTCCTCGCCGCCGTCGGGCTGCTCCTCTACTTCAACATGACGATCGGCGACCTCGTGGCGGCGTATCTCGCCGGACGCGACGAGCGGCGAGAGCAGGACGCGGAGGCGGCCCGGCGTGCAGCGAAGCGTCCGAGGGGCGCGGAGGCGCGCGAGCGGGCCGACGCGGCGGCCGAGGCCGAGGCACGCCCCGGCCTCATCGACCGGATGCGCGATCGGCTGGCTGGCGGAGGCGACGTCGAGGACGAGCCACCGGTCATCCTACGCCGGGAGCGGCCGATGCCCTCAAACGGCGTGCCGCGTCCCACCGTCGCGGTGCCTGTGGCCGCCGGGCCGCCCGTCACGGACGAGCTCGATCCGGAGGAGGAGGCCCACCTCGCCGAGGTGGGGGACGGCGGGGCGTCCGACGCGGCGCTCGAGCCGGTTCAGCGCTCCTGGGATTTGCCGTCGCTCGACCTGCTGGCCGATGCGCCCGCATCATCGGCGGCGCAGATGGACCTCACCGCCAAGGGGCAGCGGATCCGCGAGACGCTGGCGCACTTCGGCATCGGCGTCAAGGTCGCACGCATCCAGGAAGGCCCGGTCGTCACCCAGTACGCGCTCGACGTCGACCCCGGCGTCAAGCTCAGCCGGATCGAGGGGCTCTCCGACAACCTGGCGCTGGCCCTGGCGGCGCGGAGCATTCGCATCGAGGCGCCGATCCCCGGCGAGCCGTTCGTCGGGGTCGAGATCCCGAACTCGGCATTCGACCTCGTCACCCTGAAGGAGGTGCTCGCCAGCCGGAACTACGCCGACGCCGCGAGCAAGTCGAAGCTCGCCTTCGCGCTCGGCCAGGACGTGGCGGGCCAGCCGTTCAGCGCCGACCTCGCGAGGATGCCGCACCTGCTCATCGCCGGCGCCACGGGATCGGGCAAGAGCGTGTGCGTCAACGCGATCATCGACAGCCTCCTCGTGAACGCGACACCGGCCGAGGTGAAGCTCATCCTCATCGACCCGAAGCGGGTCGAGCTGGCACAGTACAAGGGCATCCCGCACCTGCTGACCGAGGTGATCGTCGAGCCCGACAAGGCGGTCAACGCGCTGAAGTGGACGGTCGGCACGATGGAGGGCCGCTACGCCGAGTTCGCGTCCCGCGGGGTCCGCAACATCGCCGGCTACAACGAGGCCCTGCGCCCCGGCGAGCCGCGCATGCCGTACATCGTCATCGTCATCGACGAGCTGGCCGACCTGATGATGGTCAGCGCGTACGAGGTCGAGGCCACCGTCACGCGCATCGCGCAGCTCGCGCGTGCGACCGGCATCCACCTCGTCGTCGCCACGCAGCGCCCGTCGGTGCAGGTCATCACCGGCCTCATCAAGGCGAACATCCCGTCGCGCATCGCGTTCGCGATGACGTCGGGCATCGACTCGCGCACGATCCTCGACACGACCGGCGCCGAGGACCTGCTCGGTCGCGGCGACATGCTCTACCAGCCAATCGACGCGCCGCGGGCCGTGCGGCTCCAGGGCGTGCTCGTGACCGATGCCGAGATCGAGGCCGTCGCGCGGCACTGGCGCGCGCAGGGCGGTCCGCAGTACCGACCCGAGATCACGGCACCGAAGCGCGACGGCAAGTCGGGGGCACGTCCCGGCGAGGAGGACGAGGACGACGACGCCGATGCCCTGTTCACCCAGGCCGTCGACATCGTGCGGCGGTCGGACAAGGCATCGGCCTCGCTCCTGCAGCGACGGCTGCGGATCGGCTATGCCCGGGCCGCACGCATCCTCGACCAGATGGAGGATCGCGGGATCGTGGGCGCGGCTGACGGAAGCCGCTTCCGGGAGGTCCTCGTCACGAGCGATGGGTGGGGCGGGGACATGGGTCCGGGCGAGGATGACGAGGCGTGAGCGAACCGGTCCACAAGCTCGGGGAGGTGCTGCGCGCCGCCCGCGAGGCGAAGGGTGTGGACCTCGCGCGCGTCGAGCGCGACACGAAGATCCGCGAGCGGTATCTCTCGGCCCTCGAGCGCGGCGAGTACCGCGACCTGCCCGGGTCGGTGTACACCCGCGGATTCCTGCGCAACTACGGCGCGTACCTCGAGCTTGACCCCGAGTACCTCATCGACCTCTTTCGGCTCGAGACGTCTGTCGCGACGGAGCGGCCGCGGGCGCCGACACCGCCGCGCCCGATCACGACGCGCCGATCGCGCGGCTTCGTCGTCACCCCGCAGCTCCTCTTCGCCGCGCTGCTGACGATCGGCGTCGGCGCATTCATCGCCTACATCGGCTACGAGCTCGTGAACTTCGCCCGCCAGCCGGAGCTGCGGATCACCGAGCCGGCGACGAATGTCGGTGCCTACACCGAGACGACGATGACGGTGAGCGGAGAAACCGCTCCGAACGCACGCGTCACCGTGAGCAACCTGACCGAGAACCCGACCGTCGTCGCCGACGCGCAGGGGCGGTTCGAGGTCACCGTCCGGCTCCTGCCCGGGTCGAACGTGATCGAGCTGCAGGCGTACGATCCGGTCACGGAACGCGACTCCGAGATCGAGCGCCGCACGGTCATCGTCGTGAGCCAGGTGGCCGCGAGCCCATCACCCGCGGCTGTCGCCGTCACGCTCGAGCAGCCGCCGGCCGACGCCGTCATCACCGGGGCGGTGCCGATCGCCGGGACCGCCGCGCCGTCCTCGCAGCTTCAGGCCTCCGCCACCCTCGTGACGGCGGCGGCTCCGAGCTTCACCGTCACTGATCCGGGCGGCGCCGCGGTCGCGATCGAGCCGGTCGCATCACCACCGCCCGCACCGCTCACGATCGGCACCGACGCCGCCGGTGCGTTCAGCGCCAGCTTCTCCCTCGCTCCCGGCACGTGGGACGTCACCATCACGCCGGACGGCGAGGCGATCACGCGGCGCGTGACGGTCCAGCCCGGCGACGGGCTCGACGGTGCGCTGACCGTCTCCGGCGGCGAGTCGTACCTCGAGGTCGAGGAGGACGGGGCGCCGATTGCGGGCGCGTCCGGCACGATCGCGGCCGATGGTGCGAGCATCGAGCTGTCGGCGAACACGGCGCTCCGCATCCGGGCCGGGAACGCGAGCGCCGTGCGCCTGGCGATCAACGGGATCAACATCGGCGCCATGGGCGGCGACGGCGAGGTCGTCGAGTGGCGGATCACCCGCTCAGGAGGATAGGCACGAGATGGCATCGGATGCATCGTTCGACGTCGTGAGCGACTTCGACCAGCAGGAGCTGGTAAACGCCCTCGACCAGGCGCGCCGCGAGATCGCGACGCGGTACGACTTCAAGGGCAGCAAGGTGGCGTACGAGCTCGGAAAGGGCGCGATCACGCTGACCGCAGACGATGAGTACCGTGCCGGGGCCGCGAAGGACCTACTCGAGTCAAAGGCGGTGCGTCGTGGCCTCTCGCTGAAGATCTTCGAGTGGGGCAAGATCGAGCCCGCCGGCGGCGCGACGGTGCGCCAGGAGATCAAGCTCAAACGTGGCCTGACCGCCGAGCAGGCGAAGGAGCTCTCGAAGCGGATCCGGGAGGGCTTCCCGAAGGCGAAGCCGTCGATCCAGGGGGACGCGGTGCGCGTCGCGGCGAAGTCGCGCGACGAGCTGCAGGCGATCATCGCCGACCTGAAGGCGCTCGACTACCCCGTGGCGCTCCAGTTCCAGAACTACCGCTGAGCCCGATGCCGTCGCCACGTCCGCCCACCGACGAGGAGCTCGACGCCGCCGCGCGCCGGCTCGGCCGAGCGCTCGTGAAGCGGGGTTGGCAGATGGCGAGCGCCGAATCCTGTACCGGCGGGCTCGTCGGTCACGTCATCACCGGGATCCCACGCTCGAGCGACCATTACCTCGGCGGGATCGTCAGCTACTCGAACGCCGTGAAGGAGGACCTCCTCGCCGTTCCCGCGGAGCTCCTCGACGGCGTCGGCGCCGTCTCCGCCGAGGTCGCCGAGGCGATGACCGACGGCGCGCTCGCTCGCTTCCCGGTCGCGCGCCTCGCGCTCGCGGTCACCGGCATTGCCGGCCCGGACGGAGGGTCGTCGGAGAAGCCGGTCGGGCTGACGTACGTCGCGGCGGCGGTTCGCGACGGCTCCGCGGTCGTCGAGCGCCACGCGTGGGGCTTCAACCGCGCCGGCAACAAGCGCGCCTCAGCGCTCGCCGCGATCGAGCTGGCGACGCGCGTGGCGGCCGAGGGCTAGCGGGTGGTCGACGCCGGCGAGCGGATCCACGTTGTCGGCATTGCCGGCTCGGGTGCCGCGGGTGCCGCGCTCCTCCTCCGCCGCGCGGGCGCCACCGTCGACGGCTGCGATCTCGACGGGTCGTCGCCGTACACGCCGGCGCTCGACGCCGCTGGCGTATCACACGTCGCCGGCCACGACCCGGCGCATCTCGCCGGCGTGGATCGCGTGGCGATCAGCCCCGCGTTGCGCTCCGTGCCGAGCCATCCCGAGCTCGAGGCCGCGGCCGCGGCGGGCCTGCCAATCGTCACGTGGCAGGCGCTGCTCGGAGAGCTGATGGCCGGCGGCGACCGCATCGGCATCGGCGTCACCGGGACGCACGGTAAGTCGACGACGGCGGCACTGCTCGGGCACCTCCTCGTCACCGCCGGCCTCGATCCGACCGTCGAGGTCGGCGCGTTCATCGCCGGCTGGGGCGCATCGGTCCGGGCGGGAGACGGCGCGCCGTTCCTCGTCGAGGCGGACGAGTTCGGCGACAATTTTCTGAACTACCGCCCGGCGGGCGCCATCGTCACGAACGTCGAGATGGACCACCTGGACTACTTCGCCGATGCATCGGCCGTCATGGACGCCTTCGAGCGCTTCGTGCGTGGCATGGGCAGCCATCCGGCCCTGGACGGCCGGCTGCTCGTCATCAGCGCCGACGATCCGGGCGCCACCGAGCTCGTCGGTCGTCTGCGGGACTGGGACGGTCGCATCGTGCGCTACGGTCAGGCGGGGGAGGCTGCGGCGAGCGAGATCGTCATGGAGCGTGCAGGGACCGCGTTCACCCTCTTCGAGCGTCGCTGGGAGAGCTCGCTGGCCGGGATGCACAACGTCATGAACGCGACGGCGGCGCTGATCATGGCCCGTGCGCTCGGGGCGGACCTCGACCGGCTGGCCGAGGGCCTGCGCACGTTCGCCGGAGCCGGGCGCCGGATGGAGCTCATCGCCGATACTCCCACCGTGACGATCTACGACGACTACGGCCATCACCCGACCGAGGTTCGCGCCGCCCTGTCCGCCGCGCGCCAGAAGGTCGGCCCGGACCGTCGCCTGTGGGCCGTCTTCGAGCCGCACATGTACTCGCGGACCGCCCTCCTCATGGATGCCTTCTCGACCGCTTTCGCCGATGCGGACGAGGTCGTCATCGCCGACATCTTCGCGAGCCGCGACACGCCGCAGGCGATGGCCGCCACGTCGGCCGAGGACCTGGCCGATGCGATCGAGCGGGCGTCGGGGATCCCGGCCATCGCGACCGGGGACGTGGACGTCACGACCGACTACGTCGCCGATCACCTCGGCGACGGTGACGCGGTGCTCGTCATGGGGGCGGGGAGGTCGTATCGGATCGCCCGTGGCCTCGCCGAGCGTATCGCCGACGAGCCGCGGTCGTGATCGGCGCCCGATCGGCCCTCCTCGGCGCGCTGTTGGCCCTGGCGGTCACGATCGCGTACGAGGGGATCGTGCGGCTCGTCGAGGCCTCCGGCGCGCGCGACCAGCCGGCGATCATCCTCATCCTCCTGCTCGCGGCCTTCCTCGGCGTCCTCACCGCCGTCGTGACCCGCATGCTGCGGCTGCCGGGCGCCACGGCGCCGACCGTCCTCGTCCTGGGCTGGACGCTCGTGCCGGTCCTGCTCGGCGCGATCCCGAGCGCCGCGACGGCGCTCTTCGCCGGGGACGCGGGACTCTCATCGGGCCAGGCTCTGGCCCTCGCCACGGCCACCGTGGCGGCCGCGGTCACGCTCGGGGTGCCCGCCGAGCGACGCTGATCGGACCGCGAGGTCCGCGGTAGTTGCATCCGCAATCATCGTGGTATCATTCGAGCATGCCAGCAGTCACCGTCGACGACATCACCGTCCTTCCGAGGATCAGCGCGCCGGATCCGAGCGTGGCGCGCGAACGCGCCGTGCTCAGCCTCACCAGCGCGCCCCGAGGTTTCGAGGGCGAGGGATTCCCGGTGCGGCGCGCCTTCCACGGGGTCGACCTAGGCCAGCTCGATCCGTTCATCCACATGGACCAGATGGGCGAGGTGGAATACGCGCCGGGGGAGCCGAAGGGCACGCCCTGGCACCCGCACCGCGGCTTCGAGACGGTGACGTACATCATGGACGGCACCTTCGAGCATTCCGACTCGAATGGGGGTGGGGGAGTGATCACGAACGGCGACACGCAGTGGATGACGGCCGGCGCGGGCATCCTCCACATCGAGAAGCCACCGGAGGCGCTCGTCGTGTCCGGCGGCCTCTTCCACGGCATTCAGCTGTGGGTGAACCTGCCCAACGCACAGAAATGGTCGCCGCCGCGCTACCAAGACATCCGTGCCGGCGAAGTCGGCCTGCTCGCATCAGCCGATGGGGGAGCCCTCGTGCGGGTGATCGCGGGCGAGGTCGCCGGCCACACCGGCCCGGGCTCGACGTACACGCCGATGACGCTCGTACACGCCACTCTGAGCCCGGAGGCGGAGCTCGCCATGCCGTGGCGCGCCGATTACAACGCGCTCGTGTACGTCCTCGCCGGCCACGGCTTCGTTGGTGCCGAGCGCATTCCGGTGCAGACCGGCCAGCTGGCCATGCTCGGCCCGGGCAACTCGCTGCACGTCGCGGCGGCTGAACGGCAGGAGAGCCGCAGTCCGAACCTCGACGTCCTCATCCTGGGTGGGCGTCCGATCCGCGAGCCCGTGGCCTGGGCCGGACCGTTCGTCATGAACACGCGAGACGAGGTCATGCAGGCCTTCGCCGACTACCAGGCGGGCCGCCTCGGCAGCATCCCGGCCGTGCACGGCGCCCCGACGACGCTCACGGAGTCTCAGCCGGCCAACGGCTCCTGAGGCCGATCCACGTTCACGGGACACAACGTGACCTCAGCTGTTAGGTAACATAACGTACATTTGGGGAAGTCCAGTCGGGGCACCATTGAGTAGTGAGATCGCCCAAGGTCCTACCCGAGTCTGCCCCGATGGTCCCGTCCGGTTCGCGGGCATGCAGACGTAGGCTGACGGCATGCGTCAATCCCTTAGGTCAATGTCTGTCTTCGGACTGGCCGTCGGTGCCCTGGCCGTCGTCGGTGGAACCGCCCTCGGCGGCGAGATCGGGCCGCTTGCGGCCGGATACGGACTCCTCGCCACGCTCGCTGCCCTATACGCGCTGGCGGGGCTCGCCATTCGTGAGCGTGTCTGGCGGCGCCTGTGGCGCGTCCGCGGCGCGTCCAGAATCGAGACCGTCGCGAGTCATCGCGTCTTCTAGCCTCGCGCCTGGCCCCCGCGCTGTCGGAGCGCCTCGAAGCCGATGATCGCCGCTGCCGCGGCCGCCCCCAGGTCCGGAGCAGAAGCGCGCCCGTAGCCGATTCGAACCTGCAGGTCCGCCTGCTCCACGAATGAGCGCGTGACGCCGCGCCGCTCGCCACCGATGAGCAGGAACAGGCCGCCGGCCAAGTCGGCGGCGTGGAGTTCCGCGACCTGCGGGTCGCTCACGGCGGCCGCGACCCGCATGCCGGCCATCCTGCAGGCCGTCGCCGCGCTGTCGGCCGACTCGGTCACGGCCGTCGGCAGCAGCTCGCTAGCACCGGCCGAGGCGCGCGTGACGACCCCCAGCGCCGTCTCCCAGCTCCGGCGCACGACGAGCCCGTCCACGCCGGCCGCGTACAGGGCACGCACCGCCTGGGCGAAGTTGAACGGGTCCTCGATGCCGTCGAGCATGACGACGAGCGACCCCTCCCCCACCTCGGCGAGGAGCTGCGCGACCGAGCGCTCCCGGCGCGCCCCGACGAGGCCGATAACGCCACCGTGCGTCCGTCCCCTCGCCAGCTCATCGATGATCTCCGCCTCGACGCGCTCGATCCGAACGCCGCGCTCGTGGGCGAGGGCCCGGAGCCGGCCGAGCCGGCGGTCACCCGGCCGCACCGCCCAGACGCGGTGGACGGGCCGGATCCCCGCGTCGAGGACGGCCTCGACCGAGACGTGGCCCTCGACGACCATCGGCCACTGGTTGACGGGGTTGGAGCCGCGGTCCGGACCGTACGGAACGAGGTCGCCGTCGGCCAGGTAGGCGGCCTCGGCCGCCATCGTCGGCAGGCCGATCGCCGCTCGACGGGCCTCGAGCTGGCCGGGATCGGCCAGCGGGAGCGGAAATTCCGGCTCGCCGTCCTCGGCGAGGAGCACGATCGTGCCGTACACCTGCCGCTCGCCGGCGACGGCCGCCACGCGATCGGTCAGCGTCGCGAGGTGCCGTGGATCGGCGTCTCCGGACTCGACCGCCTCGCGCAGCGGCGGCAGCCACGCGCGACGTCGCTCGTTCGAGCGATCGGCATGCTGGGCGAGGATCCACGCCGCGTCCGCGCCATCGCTCCCGACACGCCGCAGGCCGGGCCAGGCATCGACGAGCAGCTCGCTCAGCCGCTCCACGTTGGCTGCATTCACGCCGAGCAGCACGCCGGCCTCGGGTGGCGCGTCCTCCCACGCCGCGAGCGCGGTGACGAGCGGCGTGGCGGCGCCGGCAAGGCGTCGCCCGAGCTCAGCGTCGAGCGCCGGATCCTCCGCGCAGCGGTCGAAGAACGCGTCGGCGGCGGCCAGCTCGCGAGCGGCCATGTCGAGCAGCTCGTCGCGCAGTGCGGGGTCGCGGGTCACGCTCGAGGTCAGCGTGACGACTTCGGACACTGGCCGTTGCGGCCGGCGGCGGTCAGCTCCGATGCGATCATCGCCGGCAGGTGCCCGCTGACGCGCACGCCGCCCTCCTCGTAGTGACGCTCAACGTCACCCGAGCTGTAGGCCCGGGCCACGAGCTCGCCGCGCTCGTACGGCACGAGGGCGTCGACCGCCACCATCTGGCTGCGCAGCGCGTCGCCGATCCGCTCGCGGAGCATGTCGAGCCCGTCGCCGGTCACCGCGCTGACGAAGGCGGCCGTCTCGCTGGCCGGCGGTGACCCCGCGTCGGCCGGCAGCAGGTCCGTCTTGTTGAAGACGGTGATGCGCGGCTTCGTCCCGGCTCCGAGCTCGTCGAGGACGCTCTGCACGGCCGCCTGCTGGCCGACGAAGTCCGCGTCCGCGGCGTCGACCACCTCGAGCAGCAGGTCGGCACGCTTGACCTCCTCGAGCGTCGCGCGGAAAGCCTCGACGAGATCGTGCGGCAGCTTGTTGATGAACCCGACGGTATCGGTCACGACGACCTCTCGTCCGCTCGGCAGCGTGACCTGGCGGCTCGTCGGGTCGAGCGTCGCGAAGAGCATGTCGGCGGTGTACACGTCCGCATCGGCCAGCGCGTTCAGGAGCGTGCTCTTGCCGGCATTCGTGTAGCCGACGAGCGCGACCGTGGCGACCTCGTTGCGATCGCGCTTGCGGGCCGCAGTGGCGCGATGGCGCTTCACGTCGTCGAGCTCCGCCCGCACCTTCTTGATCTTCTCGCGAATGAGGCGGCGGTCGGTCTCGAGCTGGCTCTCGCCCGGCCCGCGAGTGCCGATGCCGCCACCGGTGCGCGAGAGGTGGGTCCACATGCGCGTCAGACGCGGCAGGTGGTACTCGAGCGCGGCCAGCTCGACCTGGAGGCGACCCTCCTTCGTCGTCGCATGCCGCGCGAAGATGTCGATGATGAGGGCCGAGCGGTCGAGGACCTTGCAATCGAGCAGCTTCTCGAGGCTGCGCTGCTGCTTCGGGGCCAGCTCGTCGTCGACGACGAGCAGGTTGAAGTCGCTCGCTGCCTTCTCGTCGACGAGCTCGGCGGCGCGACCGCGCCCGAAGTACCAGACCGGATCGGGGCCGGTCCGACGCTGCGAGGCGCTGCCGACGACCGTGGCCCCGGCCGTCTCGGCCAGGGCGCCGAGCTCGGCGAGCGAGCGGCCCACCGGCCATCGGCTGTCGGACGGATCGTCGAGGCCGATGAGGAAGGCGCGCTCAACGGGTGTGGTCAGGTCGATCGTGCGTGCGCGTTCGGACATCTGTTCGAGCCATGGTACCCGTTCAGCCCAGCGCGGCGCGAATGAGCCGATCGGCGCGATCGACGAGGTCCGGATCGTCTGCCGCTCGGTCGGCGGCGGGCAGCCAGAGGATGCGGCCGTCGCGCCGGAACCAGGTCAGCTGTCGCTTCGCGTACTGTCGCGTGCGACGGGCCGTGACCTCGATCGCCTTCTCGAGGCTCCACTCCCCCGCCAGGTGACGCGCGGCCTCGCCGTAGCCGTGCCCGGTCATGGGGTGCAGCTCCGGCCCGAACCCCGCCTCCAGCAGTCCGCGCACTTCGTCGAGGAGCCCGGCCTCGCCGAAGAGCCACGCGGCACGTTCGTCGATACGCCGGTACAGGACCTCGCGCGGCCGGTCGAGGCCGACGAGCGCGAGCCGGCCGCCGTACGGCTCCATACGCGGCGTCGCTCCCCCACCTCCAGCGCCGGCTCGCTCGAGCGCGCGCAGCACGCGACGCGGATTGCGCAGGTCGATGACCTTGGCGGCGGCGGGATCGAGCGTCTGAAGACG
>DATKDB010000039.1:0-7297 GCA_035512895.1 Binatia bacterium
CCGACGTCCTCGGAGGCGGCGATGACGATTCGCCGCGCGACGAAGGTCGGGTCCTCCCCCGCCGCGATCATGCTCGCCAGCCAGTAGAGGGCGGCGTCGGGGTCGTTGCCGCGCATGCTCTTGATGAACGCCGACGCGGCCTCGTAGTGCTGGTCGCCGACCCGGTCGTAGGCGAGAAGCCGCTGCTGGGCCGCCTCCGCGATTGCCTCGGGCTCGATCTCGGCGCCGTCCCCGACCGTCACGGCCGCCGACTGGAGGACGTTGAGCGCCTGCCGCGCGTCGCCACCGGCGAGGTCGAGCAGCGTCGTCCGTGCCGCATCGGTCAGGGTTACCGCACCGCCGAGGCCCCGATCCGGGTCGGCGAGCGCCCGCTCGACGATCGCGCCGATCGCATCGGTGTCGAGCGGCTCGAGGCGGTAGACCCGCATCCGTGACAGGAGTGGCGAGTTGATCTCGTAGTACGGGTTCTCGGTCGTCGCGCCGATGAGCGCGATCGTGCCGTCCTCGACGTGCGGAAGGAGTGCGTCCTGCTGACTCTTGTTGAACCGATGCAGCTCGTCGATGAAGGCCACGGTCCGCCCGCCGGCGGAGCGCAGCGCCTTCGCCTCGGCCACGAGCGCACGGACGTCGGCCACGCCGCTGCTCACCGCGCTCAGCTGGCGCCAGCTGCCGCCGGCCCGATCGGCGAGGAGCCGCGCTAGCGTCGTCTTGCCGCTGCCCGGCGGCCCCCACAGGATCATCGACGGCAGGTGACCGGGCGTGACCACCCGCGTCAGCGCGCCCTCCGGGCCGACGAGGTGCGGCTGACCCATGAACTCGTCCAGCGTCCGTGGCCGCATCCGCGCGGCGAGCGGCGCATCGGGCGCGCTCACCTCGGCGAAGAGCGGCTCGGTGGCGTCGGGCGCGGGGCGGCGGCGGGGCATGCGCCGATTATGATGCGAGCCATGGAACAGAATCTCCGGACCCCGGGCCCGACGCCGATCCCCCAGGCCGTGCGCGACGCGCAGGCGCAGCACATGATCGACCATCGCGGGACGGAATTCGGCGAGATGCTGGAGGAGACGTCGGCGGGGATCGCCGAGCTCATCGGCTCGAGCGGCGAGGTCCTCCTGCTCACCGGCTCGGGATCGGGGGCGCTCGAGGCGGCAGTCGTGAACACGCTCTCGCCCGGCGACCGGGTCCTCGTCGTCAGCATCGGCTCGTTCGGCGACCGCTTCGCGAAGGTCGCGGGCGCCTTCGGGGCCGCGGTCGACCGGCTCGACTTCGAGTGGGGCACACCGGCCGATCCGGACCGGCTCCGCGAGCGCATGGCCGGCTCGGAGCCGTACCGGGCGGTCCTCGTCACCCACAACGAGACCTCGACCGGCGTCGCGAACCCGCTCCGTGAGCTCGCGAGCGTCGTGCGCGCCGCGCCCAGTGAGCCGCTGCTGCTCGTCGACGGGATCAGCGGCCTAGGCGCCATGCCGTTCGAGATGGACGCGTGGGGCATCGACCTCGTCGTGAGCGCCAGCCAGAAGGCGTGGATGGCGTCCCCTGGCATCGCGATCGCGGCGCTCGGGGAGCGGGCGATCGCCGCGGGCGAGACGGCTCGCATGCCGCGCTTCTACTGGGACTTCGCCGAGGCCCGCGAGTGGGCGGCGAAGGGGCAGACGCCGTGGACGCCGGCAATCAGCGTCCTGTACGGGCTGCGCGTCGGCGTGGCGCGCCTCCGCGCCGAGGGCCGGGAGCGCACGTGGCACCGGCACGCCGCCATCGCGGCGGGCGTCGCAGCCGGGATGGAGGCGCTCGGGCTGCGCCTCGTGGCCGCGCCCGAGCATCGCTCGGCGACGGTCACGGCCGCTTGGGTGCCGGAGGGCGTCGAGTGGGCCGCGCTCAACGCGGCGATGCGCGAGCGCGGGCTCGTCGTCGCCGGTGGGCAGGCCAAGTGGGCCGGCCGGATCCTGCGGTTCGGGCACATGGGCGAGGTCGGCATCGATGAGATGGCCGGCGCCCTGGAGCTCATGGGGATGACCCTGGCGGATCATGGCGTCGCCGCCGACGGTCGAGCCGCGGCACGGGTGGCGCGCGAGATCCACGAGGGCGCCACCGCGCCGGCACGGTGAGCGAGCGCCGGATCGTCCTCGTCCGACACGGCGTGACCGACTGGAATCGCGAGGGACGCTTCCAGGGCCATCAGGACCCGCCGCTCGGGGAGGCGGGCATTCGCGAGGCGAGCCTGGCCGCCGCCCGCATCGTGGCCGACGCGCGGCTGCGACCCGCGCGCGTCGTCGCGTCCAGCCTCGCGCGCGCGTTCGACACGGGGCGAGCGATCGCCACGGCGGCCGGCGTGGACGTCGACCCGGAACCGCGCCTGATGGAGATCGGCCAGGGAGAGTGGGAGGGGCGGACGCATGCCGAGCTCGAGGTGGCCGACGCGGACCGCTACCGCGAGTGGCGGCGCGCGGCGGGCATCCGGCAGCCGCCCGGCGGCGAGACGATCGCCGCCGCCACGCGCCGGGTCAAGAGCCTCCTGGACGAGATCGAGAGCAGCCATGCCTGGCCGCTCTGCCTCGTGAGCCACGGCGGGACGCTGCGCATCCTCGCGCACGTCCTCCTGTCGCTCGGCGGCGGGCGCTCACGGGCGCTGGACGTGGACAACGCGTCGATCAGCGTCGCGACGCGATACGCCGGCGGCTGGCGTCTGGAGCGCTGGAACGACACGCTCCACCTGCTCGGACTCGAGCCGACGCACGTCGACGAGGCCGAGGGCCGCCCGCTCGCTCTCTAGGGCTTGGCGTCTCGCTGCACGAGGCGCCGCAGCCAGCGACGGATCGCGAGACCGACGAGGGGCAGGCGCAGGCTCGCCAACGCCGCCTCGAGACGCTGCACGGCGGTCGCGGTCATACGCCGCCCGGAGTAGGCCTGCCAGACCTTGCCGTCGGCGACGGTCCGGATCGGCTCGCCATGACGCGGCAGCTGCTCCTCAAGCCATCCGGCGTACTCGTAGATCGTCTCGGACGGTCCGGGCCCGACACCGGCCCGATCCGCAGCGGCGGTCAGCTGTCGCCAGGCGCGGTCGCCCACCGGCAGGAGGCGCCAGCGCCGCTGCATCTGGCGCATGCGCAGCCAGACGACGAACGCGGCGCCGATGAGGAGCGCGCCGATGACGAGCGCGTTGCCCGATCGGGCGGAGCTGGCGGCCCCCTCCGCGCCGAGCTCGGGGCGGTCCGGGTCGATCGCGCCGTCGACGAGGTTCGGCGACGGCAGAGCGTTTATGTTGATCCCCGCCCCGCGCTGGAGGAGGATTTCCTCGTCGAGCAGCGGATCGATCCCCTGCAGCGGCGCCGGCACGGCCGTGCCGGGATCACCGGTGGGCCGGAAGAACTGCGGGTTGATCGACTTCGTGGCCTCGAAGATCTGCCAGCCATAGCCGGGGAAGTAGACCTCGGCCCAGGCGTGGGCGTTCGCCTCGCGGACGAGGAACGTGCCGTCCTCCTGCCGCTCGCCCGGCGCGAATCCGGCGGCGACGCGTGCGGGCAGCCCGAGCGATCGTGCCATGACGACCATGGCCGTGGCGTAGTACTGGCAGTAGCCGGACCGCTCCGCGGACGGATGGAAGAGGAAGAAGTCGACGAGATCCTGGCCGCCCTCGGGCACGGCGGCGACGGTCGCGTAGCTAAAGCTCGGGTCGCGCGACAGGAAGTTGGCGAGGGCCTTGGCGCGCTCGTAGTTGTTCGTGGCGCTCGCCGTGACCTCCCGGGCAAGCGCCGCGACACGGTCGGTCATGCCGGGCGTCTCGAGGTAGAGCTCGGTCACCTCGGGCGGGTAGGCGTCGCCGGCGGCGCTCAGCTCGGCCTCGGTCGCGGTCGGGATCGCCACGCTCAGCTCGTAGGCCTCGCCTGAGCCGAGCGGGTTCGCGTGCTCGATGCCTCCGAGCACGGGACGTCCGGACGCCTCGAGCACGACCGTCGGGGCATAGACCCGCAGCGGCGATCCGGCGGTGAACAGGTTGCGGCCGATCGTCTGGCGCATCTCGATCACGATGCGCTCGACCTCGACGGCGGCGGCGACCGTCGGACGCTCGCTCGTCGCGACGCCGAAGAGATCGGCCCCCGGCGCCACGGGGCGCCGGACCGGGTCGCTGCGCTCCCAGCCGCGACCGGTGTAGCGGTCGTACGTCGTCGTGCGCAGGTAGAGCGGGCGGGACGCGGCGAGGACGAGCGCCTCGTCGTCGCGGCTGATCCACTCCCCGTGGACGTTGAAGCTCGGGCCGAAGCTGTTGCCGCTGATCCGCGACTGGGGGTTCGAGAGGTTGCCGAAGACCCCCTCCATCTGATCGCGGACCCCCGTCCACACGCCGTCGAAGCTGCGCCAGGCATCGGTGAGCGGCGCCGCCACCGCGACGCTCGTCAGGATCCAGGCCAGCGCGACGCTGGCGCCGGCGAAGACGATCCCCGACCGCATGATGGCGGCCGGGACGTCGAGGTTCTCGTTCACGCGGCGACGCTGCCAGCCCTCCTGCCGATCGACGAGCGCGGCGCGCAGCCAGAGGAGCAGCGCCGCGGCGACGAACAGGAGGAGATGGCCGAAGAGGTCGGTGAACGTCGCCGACATGTTCGTGATGATCGCGGCGCCGAGCAGGAGGATGGCGTCGAGCACGCGATGATGCCGGTAGACGGCGTACGCGGCGATGAAGACGGTCGCGAACATGAGCGCGCCGAGACCGATCGCATACGGCGACATCTGGGCCGGATAGCCGGTCCGCACCACGACGATGAGCCACTCGATCGCGTCGGTGCGCAGCGCGACGAGGCGCTCGAGGTGTCCGAGCCCGGTGAAGTACTCGCCACCGACCGTCCACAGGACGATGACGGTGCCGATGATCGCGCCGAGCGGCAGGGTCCAGACGATGCTCGAGCCCAGCATCCCGAGGAGCGCGCCCGCCAGGACCGCCCAGAGCGCGACCGGCACGAGGAAGTCCATCTGCTCGAGCCACCCGGCGCCCTGCACCGACCACGACACGGCGAGGGCCATGACGGCCAGCAGGCCGAGGCTCAGCCAGCCGGCGCGCGGGTAGAGCAGCCGCTCGCGGAGGTCAGCCACGGTTGCGCCCCCGTCCGCCGATCGCATCGGCGATGTCGTCCCCGCGCCGAACGAGACGATGCTCGATGTCGTACTCGGCGAGCGCGTGCCGCACGGCCGCCAGCTCGGCGCGGGCCTGGTCGTCGGGCTCGGCGCTGACATAGGAGGAGCGGTCGAGGAGGATGACGAGCGCCGCGATGCCGCGACGCCGCAGCACCGACAGCCCGCGCACCCACGTCCGATCGGTCGAGCCGGTGATGATGCACAGCGTCATGCCGCGCCGCAGCTGCGGGACGGTCGAGTTGATCACCTCCGCCAGCGGATGCGCCCCGTCCGCCTGGACGTTGGCCAGCAGGTGGAGCAGCTTCTGCTCGACGCGCGGGCCGCGATCGGGCTGGTGGACCTGGATGCGCCGCGCGGAGGCGGTCATCGCGACGGAACGGTTGTCGGCGAGCGTCCGCATCGCGATCGAGGCGGCTACGGTCACCGCGGTCTCGACCGACGCGTCGTTGCCCAGGCCGGCATGGACGCCGCGGTCGAGGTCGAGCGCGATCCACAGGTCCGCCGCCTGCTCGAGGTCGAACTCCTTCACGTGCAGCTCGCCGTGGCGCGCGCTCGAGAGCCAGTGGATCCGGTTGATCGCGTCCCCGTGGACGTACGGCCGGACGCCGCTCACGAGCGGCGTGGCGGCCTCGTAGCGGCGACGGACGCGCGTCGTCCCGTCGATCGGCGAGGGCGGCAGGCGCCAGTGCGGCAGCGGCACGACCTCCGGGAAGACGACGACGCTCGTCGCCTGGCCGACGATCATCTCGCTGCTGAACAGGGCGAGGGGATCGCCGGTCCGCACCCGCAGCGCGCCGAGGCGGAAGCTTCCGCGTCGGGTGAGCGTCACCTTGGCCAGCCACTGGCGGATGCCGCGTGCCGGGATGCCGACGACGCGACCCGGCAGGCTCGTCGGCAGGGTCGACTCGTTCCAGCACTCGACCCAGGGCTTACCGAGCCGGTCATGGTTCTCGACGCGATACATCGCCTGCAGGACCTCGCCAACGTGCGTGCGCGGATTGAGCACCCGGTAGTCGGCGCGCACGCCACGCAGGCCTCGCCGGGCATAGAGCCACGACCCGATGAGGATCGCCGCCATGAGATAGACGAGGAAGAAGAGGAAATCGATCCCGGTGCTGAACGCGGCGACGACGAGCGCGGTGACGAGGAAGAGGAGGCGGAGGTGGCGGCTGAAGAGCGCCATGAGCGTCAGGAGATCCGGGCGCGACCCGTCTCCGCGGCGGTGGCCGCCTCCGCGACGGGCACCGAGGCGAGGATCTCGCGGACGATCTGCTCGGGATCGACCTCGCGCAACGACGCCTGGCTCTTCACGATAAGGCGGTGCGCCAGGACGGCAACGGCCAGGTGCTTGATGTCGTCGGGGATGACGTAGTCGCGTCCCGCGAGGGCCGCGTACGCCTGTCCGGAGCGATAGAGGTTCAGCGACCCGCGGGGCGAGGCACCCAGGTAGACGTCGGGGTGCTCGCGCGTCGCATTCACGAGACGGACGATGTACTCCGCCACGGCCTGGTCGACGTACACCTCCTTGATGGCGGTCTGCATCTCGCGCAGCTCATCGAGACCGAGCACCTGCTCGACGTCGGAGAGCGGGTGCCGTCGCTTCTGCTCGTCGAGGATGACGAGCTCCTCCATCGGCTTCGGATAGCCGAGCCGCAGGCGCAGCATGAAGCGGTCGAGCTGGGCCTCCGGCAGGGCGAACGTGCCCTCGTACTCGATCGGGTTCTGGGTGGCGATGACGAGGAAAGGCGTGGGCATCGGATACGTGACGCCGTCGATCGTGGCCTGGCGCTCCTCCATGCACTCGAGCAGCGCGCTCTGCGTCTTCGGCGTCGCGCGGTTGATCTCGTCGGCGAGGACGACCTGCGCCATGATCGGCCCGGGGCGGAACTCGAACTCGGCCGTCTTCTGGTTGAAGATCGAGAGGCCGGTGACGTCCGAGGGCAGCAGGTCCGGCGTGAACTGGATGCGGCGGAAGGCGCACCCGATGCTCTGGCTCATCGCCTTGGCCAGCATCGTCTTGCCGACCCCCGGCACGTCCTCGATGAGGATGTGACCCTCGCACAGGAGCGCCACGAGCGCCATCCGCACCTCGACGTGCTTGCCGATGATCACGCGCTCGACGCTCGCAACCACGCGCTCGGCTGGCTGCTGGACGTTCTTCACGGTCTGGTCG
>DATKDB010000040.1:0-2978 GCA_035512895.1 Binatia bacterium
GCCGCACCGAGGAGGCGCCGGTGATCGCGCCGCGCCTCGACGAGTTCGCGCGGCTGTGGCGCGATCGGGAGAACGCCGCCGCCGTCGCGGTGGCGGGACGGGCCTGACGGCTGCCTGCTCCTGTCTTTCCGAGAGCGGGCATCGTCGTCGTGAGCGAGAAGGAGAGCGAGACGTGGCGAACACGGTGAAAGTGCACATCCCCGGCGAGCTGCGTGCGCAGGTCGGGAGTCAGAACGAGATCCATCTCGAGGGCGGTTCCGTCAAGGAGGTGCTGGGCACGCTGGCCAGCCAGTATCCCGTGCTCGGCAAGCGGCTCTTCGGCGCCGACGGCCGGCTCAACCGCTTCGTGAACATCTACAAGAACGACGAGGACATCCGCTTCCTCGAGAACCTCGACACCGCGCTCGGGGACGGCGACGAGATCTCGATCGTGCCGGCGATCGCCGGCGGTTGAGGCCGCCCGGCGAGGACGACCGGGGCGGCCTGTCGTTGACCTTCGTCGGCCTGCGGCGCTACGGTAGGTAGCGGCACGAGCGATGAGGTTGTCTCGGCGAGAAGCGGGCGGCGTGACCGTCGTCGACGTCGACGGGGGAGCCGACCACGGCTCGAGCCTGGTCGAGCTGGTCGCGGGCCTGCTCGACGACGGCGTGCGCCGCCTCGTCCTCAACCTGCGGTCCCACAGCTTGGACAGCAACGCCCTCGGTCAGGCTACCGGCTGCTGGCTCAAGACCAAGCATCGCGGTGGAGTGCTGAAGATCGCGACGCGCCAGCCCAAGGTCTGGGAGCTGGTCCGCACCTTGAAGCTCGACCGCGTCGTCGAGTGCTATCGCAGCGAGGAGGAGGCGGTCGACAGCTTCGAGCCCTCTTCGTCGTAGAGGCTCTACGGCCGCGGGCGTGCCGCCTCGTGCCGCAGCGCGTGATCGGCGAGGGTGAGCGCGACCATCGCCTCGGCCATCGGGACGAAGCGAGGCAGCAGGCAGGGATCGTGGCGACCCTTGGTCGCGATCGTCGTCGCCTCGCCGGAGCGGGTCACCGTGCGCTGCTCGCGCGGCAGGCTCGAGGTCGGCTTCACCGCGCAGCGCAGGACGATCGGCATCCCCGACGAGATCCCGCCGAGCATGCCGCCGTGGCGGTTGGTCTCGGTGGCGATCGCGCCCTCGCGCGCGACGAAGGCGTCGTTCGCCTCCGAGCCGCGCATGCGAGCCACGCCGAAGCCGGCGCCGTACTCGACGCCCAGCACCGCCGGAAGACTGAACAGCGCCTTGCCGAGGTCTGCCTTGAGCTTGTCGAACACCGGTTCGCCCCAGCCCGCGGGCACGCCGGTGGCAACGATCTCGGCGATGCCGCCGATCGAGTCGGCATCGGCGCGCAGGCGCTCGATGAGCTCGATCATGCGCGGGGCCATCGCCGGATCGGGGCAGCGCACCGGCGTGGCCTCGACCTGCTCGAGGCTCACTGCGGTGGGATCGTGAATGTCGGCCTCGAGGTCTCCGATGCGCCGCACGTAACCGACGATCGCCACTCCGTGCCGCTGGCGCAGGAGCTTCTTCGCGATCGCGCCGGCGGCCACCCGCACCGAGGTCTCGCGCGCGCTCGACCGGCCGCCGCCGCGATAGTCGCGGACGCCGAACTTCGCGTCGAACGTCAGGTCGGCGTGGCCGGGCCGGTACTTGTCGCGGATCTCCGCGTAATCGCGCGGCCGCTGGTCGCGGTTGCGGATCAGAATCGCGATCGGCGTGCCGGTGGTACGGCCCTCGAAGACGCCGGAGAGGATCTCGGCCGTGTCGGCCTCGTCACGCTGGGTGGTGATGCTGGATTGCCCGGGGCGACGGCGGTCGAGGTCGGGCTGCAGGTCCGCCTCCTGGAGCTCGAGCCCGGGCGGGCAGCCGTCGACGATGACGACGTACCCGGGGCCATGGCTCTCGCCGGCCGTCGTGACGCGGAAGATCTGGCCGAACGTGCTGCCGGGCATGGCGCGAGGATGTTAGCAGCGGCCAGGCGGCGGGCCGGCCGCATCGGGCGGCGTTGCCGAGCTGGCGCCCGGTGGTCGCCGGGCGAAGCACCGCTGCGTGGTCACGCGCGATTGCGCGTCAGGCCGAGTCGCGGAGCTCCCGCAGCTCTCGGTTGAAACGGGTGGGGGCCTGCCAGTACGGCACGTGCCCGGCGCTCTGGTAGATCGACAGCTTGGCGTGCGGAGCGAGCCCGGCGATGTGCTTGCCCATGGCCGGCAGCACCACCGCGTCGCGCTTGCCGTAGCTCAGGAGCATCGGTTTGCGCATCCTCTGGATCACCGGGTCGTGGTCGAGGGTGCGCGCGAACAGACCCTGGCGGACGTGCGGCGGCACGATGACGTTGAAGCCGAGGAAGAAGTACAGATCCTCCGGCGCGGGCTCGCGGGGGAAGGAGAGACGGACCAGGCGCTCGAGCGCCGTCGCGCTATCCTCGACGTTCTCGGAGAAGAAGGCCGGCGCGGCGGTGAGAAACTCGGCGCCGATGAACCCCGACTCGATGATCGGCTCTCCCAGGCGCGAGATCGCGCCCACCCAGTTGGTGCCGGCGATGCCATCCTCGCCGTAGTGCAGGACGTAGTCCGCGATCACGATGCCGCCGTACGAGGAGCCGCTGAGCACCGGCCGGTCCAGCCGCAGCGACTGGATGACGGCGTGGACGTCGTCCGCCCAGAGCCGCGAGTCGCCGTAGACGTCGCGAGGCTTCTCCGACCGGCCGTGCCCGCGCAGGTCCATCGCGACCAGTCGGAAGTCACGCGCCAGGTCGGAGTGTAGCTGCTTGTTCCAGGTCAGGCGGCATTGCGACAGGCCGTGGAGGAACAGGATGGGCTTGCCGTCGGGGTTGCCCGTCTCCTGCACGTGCAGGTTCAGCCCTCCACCGCCGCTCACGGTATGCGTCTTGATGGATGCCATGGGTCGCCTCCTCGTGACAGGATACTCATTTCATCTTCACGAAGTGAGTATCCTGTC
>DATKDB010000041.1:0-3412 GCA_035512895.1 Binatia bacterium
TACCCGGTCGGCATCATCGCCAACAACGGGATCCTGTTCAGCGAGTCGTCTCTCAAGGGCGCCCACTTCATCGAGCTCGCGTCCCAGCGGCGCATCCCCCTCGTCTTCCTCCAGAACATCACCGGCTTCATGGTCGGGCGCGAGTACGAGGCGGGCGGGATCGCGCGCGACGGCGCGAAGCTCGTCACCGCGGTCGCCACGACGAACGTGCCGAAGTTCACCGTCATCGTCGGCGGCTCGTTCGGTGCGGGAAACTACGGCATGGCCGGCCGTGCGTACGGACCGCGCCAGCTGTGGATGTGGCCGAACGCAAGGATCAGCGTCATGGGCGGAGCCCAGGCAGCTCGTGTCCTGTCCACCGTCCGCGGAGGCTTCGAGACCGATGCGGACCGCGACGCGTTCGAGGCGCCCATCCTCGACAAGTACGAGCGCGAGGGATCGCCTTACCACTCGACGGCGAGGCTCTGGGACGACGGCGTCATCGACCCGGCCGACACGCGCCGCGTGCTGGCCCTCGGCATCTCGGCCGCCCTGAACGCGCCGATCCCGGAGCCGGGCTTCAGCCTCTATCGCATGTAACAGGAGGCCACCGCAGATGCACATCTGGAGCGAGCGTCCCTGGTCCCGGGCGCGAGAGATCGGCGCGGACGTCGCCACCCTGCTGTGGTTGGCCTTCTGGCTCACCCTCGGCATCCGGCTGTACGGCTTCCTGGCGCACCTGGCCGGGGCCGGGCGGTTCGTGCGCGAGGGCGGCACCGAGATCACGAACGCCGGCGAGACGATCGGGTCGGCGCTCGAGGGCCTGCCGCTCGTGGGCGAGGGTGCGGCGGCCGGGGTTCGCGGCGCGCTCGCCGGCGCCGGGGCGCCGTTCATCACCTTCGGGACCGACCTCGAGCGGCTGCTGCTCTTCGTCTCCGGGCTGCTCGGCCTGCTGCTCGTGGCGTCGGCCGTCGTGCCATGGCTGAACCGCTACCTTCCCTGGCGCGTCGCGAAGTGGCGGCGGCTGAACGCGGCGGCGCGGGCGATCCGCGGGCCGCGGCGAGCGACCGATCGCCTGCCCGCTGCGGAGATGGAGACGCTCCTCGCCTCGCGCGCCCTCCATCGGCTCGAATACGACGAGCTGCTCGAGTTCACGCCCGATCCGTTCGGCGACTGGGCCGCCGGGCGACACGAGCGGCTGGCGCAGGCGGAGCTGGACCGCGTCGGCCTGCGGGCGCTCGCGCCGGCGCGCTAGCGGTCGAGGGCGACGGTCGAGACGGGCAGCTCGGCTCGCTCGACGTCGAAGCGCATCCCGAGCAGCTCGGCGGTGCGGGGCGCTTCGATCTCGGCGGCGAGGGTCACGACCGCCGGCACCGCCATCTCCCGCCGCGGCACGAGGCGCAGGACGTGCGTCCCGATCTCGGCCACAGCCAGGTCGGCCACGGCCCAGAAGTCGAGGCCGAGCTGATCGTGGATCGTGGCCGCGGCCGAGGGCGGATCGGCGGTCGCGATGTCCAGTCGGGCCAGGCCGACCGGCGAGCCGATCGGGTGCCGGAACTCGGCCCGCGCGTCGAGCGCGGCCTGGCCCCACTCGGCCCCGGTGTACGAGTGCTGGATGAGGAACGGCGTCGCGTCGGGCGCCAGGTCCGTCGTCGGAAAAGCGGCCCACCACTCGACCATCTCGCCGTCGTCGCGGCGGCGCGTGCCGTGCGCCACCGGCCCGAACGACCCGGATGCCGCGAGCGTCGCGGCGGTGACGTCGACGTCGTCGTCGCGAAGCGCGAAGGTCGCCAGCCCCCCGCCGTGCTCATCGAGCGCGCGGACCGCGGCGGCCCCGACCGGCTGACGCCGTGCGGCCTCGGGATCGTCGACGCCGATGAGCTCGAGATACGAGCCATCGGCAAGCCAGGCGATCCGATTGAACGTTCCCGATCCGGGGTGACGCCCACCGCCGGTCGCGAGCAGGCCGATCGCCGACTCGAGCTCGGACGCGGCCGCGTCCGGATCGGCACAGGCAATGACGAGATGATCGATGCCCCGGATCATGGGACGATGCTACCAGCATGAGTCCGCCCATCGACCGGCCCGCGCCGGGCTCCCACGACCGCTCCGTGCCACAGGGCTCCCTCGAGGAGAGCGCGGCGAACCTGTTCGACGCGATGCTCGCCGCACGCGATGCGGAGGAGCGTGGCGAGCGCGGTCCGCTCGACGCCTTCTACCGCACGCTGATGAGCGGCACGCTCCTGCTGCCCGTCCCGCCGGAGCATGGCGAGGAGGCGAAGGCGGCGCTCGCATCGGCCGTCAACGATGACGAGCAGGTCGAGATCAGCGTCATGCTCGCCCGCGAGGGAGAAGGGGCGCCGGTGAGCGTCCTGTTCGCCTCGTTCGGGGCCCTCGCCGCCTGGGCGCCGGCGAACACCGGGAACCTGCCGCTGCCGGCGCGGATCGCGATCGCGAACCTGGCGGCCGCCGGGCTGCCGGCGATCATGGATCCGGCCGGCCCCGTCCCCTACCGCTTCGACGCCGACGAGCTTGCGGCGCTCGCCGACGGCCGCGTCCCAGGGACCGACGAGCCGCTCTTCGAGGCGACGGCGCGCACCTCGATCCGCGTGCGCCTCCCCGGCCGCGATACCCGCGAGCTCGAGGAGCGCCTGCGCGCGACTCTGGCCGCGACGAACGTCGATGCCGCCTACCTCGTCGAGACCGACGACGGGACGACCTCCCGGCTCATGCTCGGGCTGACCGGCGAGCCCGGCATCGCCGTCACCGTCGACGTGCCGAACGGGACCGACGTCGTCTGGCTCGAGAAGCCGCTCCTGGCCCAGGTGCGGGCCGTGACGGAGCCGTTCCACCGGCGGGGACGCGCACGGTGAGCGGCATCCTGCGCGTCGAGCGCGACCGCCCGTTCGCCCGTGTCACGCTCGCCCGTCCCGAGGTCCGCAACGCCTTCAACGCCGCGCTCATCGCGGAGCTTCGGTCGACCTTCGAGCAGCTCGCCACGGAGCCACCGGACGCGTTGCGGGGCGTCGTGCTCGCCGGGGAGGGGCAAACCTTCTGCGCCGGCGCGGACGTCGAGTGGATGCGAGCCGCCATGGGGCTGGGCGTCGACGAGAACGAGCGCGACGCGAGCGCCATGCAGGCCATGTTCGCCGCCGTCGATGCCTGTCCCGTCCCGGTCGTCGCGCGCGTCCAGGGAGCCGCGCTCGGCGGAGGCATGGGGCTGTGCGCGGTGAGCGACGTCGTCGTCGCCAGCGCCGACGCCACGTTCGGGTTCACCGAGACGAGGCTCGGCATCATCCCGGCCGTCATCAGCACGTTCGTCCTGCCGAAGATCGGCGAGTCGCACGCCCGCGCCCTGTTCGCCACTGGCGAGCGCTTCGGTGCCGAGCGGGCATTGCGCATCGGTCTCGTGCACGAGGTCGTGCCCGACGAG
>DATKDB010000042.1:0-5506 GCA_035512895.1 Binatia bacterium
GACGCGTCCACCGCCGACGACGCGGCCGTGTACCGGCTCGACGACGAGCGCGCGCTCGTGGCGACCGCGGATTTCTTCACGCCCATCGTCGACGATCCCTACGACTTCGGGCGGATCGCGGCGGCGAACGCGCTGTCGGACGTGTACGCGGTCGGGGCCCGGCCGCTGTTCGCGCTGAACCTGGTCGGTTTCCCGCGGCGCCTGCTCGCGACGGAGGGCCTGCTTTCGGAGATCCTCCGGGGCGGCGGAGAGATCGCCGCGGAGGCAGGGGTCGCGGTGGTCGGTGGCCACTCGGTCGACGACCCCGAGCCCAAGTTCGGCATGTGCGTGATCGGGGAGGTTCACCCCGACCGGATCGTGCGCAACTCCACCGCTCGCGCCGGCGACGTGCTGGTCCTGACCAAGGCGGTCGGCACCGGGGTCATCACGACGGCCGCCAAGGCCGACGCCGCGCCCGCCGCGGTGCTCGCCGGGGCGGTCGAGAGTATGCGGACGCTCAATCGCGCCGCCGCGGAGGCGATGGTGTCCGTCGGGGCGCACGCGGCGACCGACGTGACCGGCTATGGGCTGCTGGGACACCTCGCGGAGATGATGCGCGGCTCGGCCACGACCGCGCGCGTTTCGGCGCGCGCGGTGCCCGCCCTCGCGGGGGCGCTCGAGCTCATCGCCGCGGGCCACGTACCGGGCGGCACGGTGCGCAACCTGCGCGACCTGGAGCCTCAGGTCCGCTGGGCGGACGATGTGCCCGAGGAGCGCCGCACCCTGCTCGCCGACGCGCAGACGTCGGGCGGGCTTCTCATCGCTTTGGCGCGCGAGAGCGTCGGCGACCTGCTGGACGCGCTCGTGGACCTGGGCCCCGCGGCGGCCGTCGTGATCGGGGAGGTGGTCGAGCGGGCGGACGTGGCCGTGGTCGTCGACAGGGATTGAGAGCGAACCCATAGGCGGTTGACGCCATCCGGAGAGGTTGCGGGTGCGTCGCCGGACGAGCCGGCGGCCACACCGCAGCCCGGATGCGCGCCATGCCCTAGATGTGGATCGCGCGCCCCAGCGCGGCCAGCGCCGCCTCGGCGATCGACTCCGACAGGGTCGGGTGCGGGTGGATCGCGCGCTTCATTTCCTCGACCGTGGTCTCGAGGTGCCGGCCGACGATGAGCTCGCCGATCAGCTCGGACGCGCTCGGACCCACGATGGTGGCGCCGAGCAGCTCGCCGTACTTCTTGTCGCGCACGACCTTGACGAAGCCCTCCGTCTCGCCGGCGGTGCGCGCGCGCCCGCTGGCGCTGAAGGGGAATGTACCCACGTCGATGTCGTGGCCCGCCTCATTCGCCTTCTCCTCGGTCAGGCCGCACGAAGCGACCTCGGGGTGGCAGTACGTCACGTAGGGGATGTTGCCGTAGTCGATCCCGGCGTGCTCGTCGCCCGCGATGTGCTCGGCCGCGGCGATGCCCTCGTGCGACGCCTTGTGCGCGAGGAGAGGCGCCTTCGTCACGTCGCCGATCGCGTAGATGCCCTCGGCGCTGGTGCGCATCTTCTCGTCGGTGACGATGAAGCCCTTCTCGGTCTTCACGCCCGCGGCCTCGAGCCCGAGGTCTTCGATGATCGGGGCCCGGCCCACCGCGACCAGCACACGCTCGACCTTCAACTCCTGCTCCTTTCCGTCGGCGCCCTTCACCGTCAGCGTCACGCCGTCCTCCCCGACGTCTGCCTTCTCCAGGCGCGCGCCCTCGAGCACGTCGATGCCGCGCTTCCGATAGGACTTCGCGACCACGGCCGAGGCCTCGGCATCCTCGTTCGGCAGCACCCGGTCCAGCGCCTCGATGACGGTCACCTTGGTGCCGAAGGAGTCGTACACGTCGGCGAACTCCATGCCCACGGCGCCGGCGCCGATGACGGCGAGCGTCTCGGGCGCGTTCTCGGGGAACACGGCATGGTCGGAGGACCACACGCGGTCGCCGTCGATCTTCAGGATGGGCAGAGAACGGGGACGCGAGCCGGTCGCGATGATGATGTGCTTCGCCTCAAGCGTGCGCTTCTTCGCGTCGGGGGCCTTGCCCTCGCCGTGGCCCGGCACCTTGCCTGGCTCCACCTCGACCTTGCCGTTCCCGGCCAGGCGGCCCCAGCCGTACACGGTCTCGATCTCGTTCTTCTTGAAGAGGTAGGCCACGCCTTTCGCGCCCGACGTGGCCACCTTGCCGGCGCGCTTGCCGGCTTGGCCGAGGTCCAGCGTCACGTCCCCGACCTGGATGCCGAAGTCCTTCAGGCCGCCCACCTTGCGCGCGTACTTGGCGCTCTCCAGCAGCGCCTTGGTGGGGATGCAGCCCCAGTTGTTGCAGACGCCACCGAGCTCCTGGGCCTCCACGCACGCCACGCTCATGCCCAGCTGCGCCGCCCGGATCGCCGCGACGTAACCGCCGGGCCCGGAGCCGATCACCACCACGTCGAACTTGTCCGCCACGCCTGATCTCCTGTCGCTACATGACCATCATCATCGGATCCTCCAGGAAGTCCCGGAGGGTCGCGAGGAACCGTGCTCCCATCGCGCCGTCCACCACCCGGTGGTCGCAGCTCATGGTCACCCGCATGCGCGGGCGAACCGCGACCTCGCCGTCGACCACGACCGGCTTCTCCTCGACCGTGCCGATCGCCAGGATCCCAGCTTCCGGCGGGTTGATAATCGCCGTGAACTCCTGGATGCCGAACATGCCCAGGTTCGACACGGAGAAGGTCGCGCCCTGATACTCCTCGGGCTTCAGCTTCTTGTCGCGCGCCCTGCCGGCCAGCTCGCGCACCTCGCGCGCGATGTCGGCGATGCCCTTGCGATCGGCGTCGCGGATCACCGGCGTGATCAGGCCGTCGTCGATCGCCACCGCCACGCCCAGGTGGACGCGGCCGTAGCGCTCGATGGTGTCGCCCTGCCACGACGCGTTGACCTCGGGGTGGCGGCGCAGCGCTTCGGCGGTCGCTTTGAGGATGAGGTCGTTGACCGACGCCTTCTCGCCCCGCTCTTCGAGCCGTTCGTTGATGCGGCCGCGCAGCTCGAGCAGGCGGCCGACGTCGGCCTCGATCGTGAGGTAAAACGTCGGGACCGGACCGATCGACTGGACCAGGCGCCTGGCGATCGCCTTGCGCATCTGCGACACCTTGACGGTCTCGCCGGCGGCGCCGGGCGCATCGGCCGCCGCGGCCGGGCGTGCGGGCCCCTCTTCTGCCGCGCGCTCGATGTCGCGCTTGACGATGCGGCCTCCGGGCCCGCTGCCGTCGATCGAGCGGAGGTCGAGGCCCTGCTCCTCGGCGAGCCGGCGGGCGAGCGGGGAGGCGCGCAGGCGTCCGTCGTCTGGCCGCTCCGCCCCTTCCTCGTCACGCGCGGCGTCCGGGCGGGCGTCGGCCTTGCGCGCCGCCTTCTTTCCAGGGGCCCCCTCGTCGCGGGCCTCGGGCTCCGCCGCGTCGGCCTCGTCCGGTTCGGCGTCGGTCGCGTCGCCGTCCTCGCCGCCGGCCGACTCGTCGCCCCCCTCGGCCTCCTCCTCGTCGCCTTCCGCGGCGTCCTCGCCCTCGCCATTGCCATCGCCCTCGGCTTCGCCGCCGTCCGCCGCGCTGGCCCCCGCCCCCTCGACCAGCTCCGAGATGTCCTCGTCCGGGTCGCCGATGACCCCGATGACGGTGCCGACGGGCGCGGTGCCACCCTCTGCGAGGAGCTGCTTGCGCAGCACCCCCGCGCCACGCGCGACCAGCTCCATCGTCGCCTTGTCGGTCTCGATCTCGGCGAGGACGTCGCCCTCGGTGACCTCGTCGCCCTCGGCCTTGAGCCAGGTGACGAGCTGCCCCTCCTCCATGGTCGGGGACAGCGCTTCCATGTGGACCTTGGTGGCCATGCTTCGCTCAGCCTCCCGTCCGTTGCGGAGCCGGTATTCCCTTCGGCGCGCCCGGCCGGGCGGCACACGTCGCGGCCCGGCTCGCCGTCCGTCTCGCCGTCCGCTCGCTCACCGGTACAGCACCCGGTTGCAGGCCTCGACCGTGCGGTCGACGCTGGGCTTGGCGAGCTTCTCGAGCTCCTTGCTGTAGGGCATGGGCACGTCTACCTGGTGCACGCGGAGCAGGGGCGCGTCCAGCCAGTCGAAGGCGCGCTCCTGCACCTGCGCCACGATCTCCGCCCCGATCCCGCTGTAGCCCCAGCCCTCCTCCAGGTAGACCGCGCGGTTGGTCTTCTTCACCGACCCGACGATCGCCTCCAGGTCCAGGGGCCGGAGCGAGCGCAGGTCCACGACCTCCGCGTCGACCTCCTCCTTCGCGAGCCGCTCGGCCGCCTGGAGCGCGATGTTGATCATCTTGCCGTGCGTGAGGATCGTCACGTCGGCGCCCTCTCGCTTCACCTCCGCTGTGCCCAGGGGGATGACGAAGTCCTCGTCGTCGGGCACCTCGCCCTTCAGCGCGTAGAGGAGCTCCCCCTCGAGCACGAGCACCGGGTCGTCGTCGCGAATCGCGGCCTTCAGCAAACCCTTCGCGTCGCGGGGCGTGCCGGGCATGACCACCTTGAGACCCGGGAAATGCGCGTAGGAAGCCTCCAGCGCCTGCGAGTGCTGCGCCGACAACTGGAGCGCCGCCCCCGTGGGGCCGCGGAACACGATGGGGCAGGAGAACTGGCCGCCGGTCATGTAGTGGAGCTTGGCGGCGTTGTTGATGATCTGGTCGTTCGCCAGGATGGCGAAGTTCCAGGTCATGAACTCGATCACCGGACGCAGCCCGACCATCGCGGCGCCGATGCCGACGCCCGCGAAGCCCAGCTCCGTGATCGGCGTGTCCACGACGCGGTCCTCGCCGAACTTCTCGAGCAGCCCCTTCGACACCTTGTAGGCGCCGTCGTACTGGCCGACCTCCTCGCCCATGAGGAAGACGTCCGGGTTGCGCTCCATCTCCTCGGCGAGGGCCTGGTTGAGCGCCTCGCGGTAGGTGATCTCCGCCATCAGGCGTCGACCTCGCCGGAATCGCCGCCCGCGTCATTCTCGCCGGAACCGTCGCGCGCGTCCGAGTCGCGACCGCCGAGCGCCGGGTCGGGCGCTCCCACGCCCTCCAGGAACAGGGCGCCGCTCGGGTTGATCTCGGCATACACGTCGCGGTGCAGGTGCTCGGCGGGCGGCAGCGGCGAGTTCTCGGCGAACTCGGACGCGTCCTCGACCTCCTCGCGCACGTCGGCGTCCATCGCCTCCAGGTCCTCGTCCGACAGCAGGTCGGCGTCCTTGAGCTGGTCGATGTAGGTCTTGATCGGATCCTCCTGCTTCTCCTCCTCGACCTCCTCCTTGGAGCGGTAGACCCCGTGCACGGGATCCGACATCGAGTGGCCCATGAAGCGGTAGCAGCGGGCCTCGATCAAGGTGGGCATGGACTCCTCGCGGGCGCGCTCGATCGCCTCCTCCACCGTTCCGCGCATCTTCAGCACGTCCATGCCCTCGGCGACGGCGGAGGGCATCGCGTAGGCGCACGCCTTCTTGCTGATGTCGTAGAGCGAGGAGGC
>DATKDB010000043.1:0-23032 GCA_035512895.1 Binatia bacterium
TTGGAGACTCGCTCGACCATGGCCCGTGTCTGCGACATCTGCGGCAAGCGCCCGCTCACCGGCTGGAACCCCCAGTCGGTCGGGATGAACCGCAAGCGCGCCCTGCGCCGATGGCTGCCGAACCTTCAGCCGATGACGCTCGTCACCGACGGCAAGGTCTCGAAGGTCAAGGCCTGCAGCCGCTGCCGTCGCACCGCCCAGAAGGTCTGACCGCAGCTCCTCCGCAGCACCGATGCACCCGCGTCACCGACGCGGGCGTTGCCGTGTCCGGCACGAGCGGCTCAGGCGAGGTCGCGCTCCGAGTCGAGGACGAGCGTGAACGGCCCGTCGTTCACGAGCTCGACGGCCATCTCGGCACCGAACCGTCCCGTCTCGACCCGTGTCCCGCCGCCGCGCAGCCGCTCGACGAACCGATCGACGAGCGGCACGGCCTGCTCGGGCAGCGCGGCGTCGGTGAATCCGGGACGCCGGCCGCGGCGAAGGTCGGCGTAGAGCGTGAACTGGCTGACGACGAGGAGCGCTCCGCCGGTATCGCCAATCGCCAGGTTCGTCCGGCCGCCGGCGTCCTCGAAGTAGCGCAGGCCGTTGAGCTTGTCGGCCATGCGGTCGACGATCTCGGGCGTGTCCGCGGTCCCGATCCCCACGAGCACGACCCCTCCCGCGCCGATCTCGCCGAGGAGCTCGTCCCCGCCGCGCACCGAGGCTTGTGTCACCCGCTGAACGACGAGACGCATCGTCCTAGGGGCTGGCCGACGGCACGGGGCTGGCCGACGGCGCCGGTGGCGACGAGGTCATCGGTCCGGCATCCTCGTCGTCCCGAGGCGCGCCGAGCGCCTCCTCGCTGAACCTCGCCTGCGGGTTCCAGATCATCCAGCCCAGCGCCCCATTTTCCGCGGCCGCGTCCATCTGGGCTCGAACCTGGGCGGGGGTGTACGGCGGAAACGGGCCATAACCGAAATCCTGGATCCACGGCCGGATGACGATCGGCATGCCCTCGGCCTGGCGGTTCATGATCTCGAGCGTCTGGTCAATCACCTCGTACGGGTGCTCGTTCGGTACGGGGAAGCCGAACACGCCGGGGCCGTAGTGCGACGGGTAGACCATCGGGTTGAAGTAGTCGACGAAGGGCATGATCACCTCCGGCCGCTGGCCGATCCCTTGGTCGTCGGCCACGATGAAGCTGATCGGGAAGACGTCGGCGCCCAGGAAGCTGCGGGTCATGTCGAGCTCCTGGCTGACGACCCTGAGCACGCGCCCGATCGCCGGCAGCCGGAACGACTGCGTGTTCGGCAGGTTCGTGGCGGCCAGCGCGTACGGCCCGTCGCTGTAGAAGCGGATGTAGTCGAGCTGCACCTCGTCGAAGCCGCGATCCGCGAGGTCGCGGGCGATCGCGGCGATGTACTCCGCCACGCCCGGCGCGGATGGGTCGAGCCACGCGCCGCCGAGGTTGTCGCGCCACGGCTCGCCGGTGGCGGTGTTGCGCACCGCGAGCTCGGGGCGCGCCGCCGCCGAGGTGTTGTCCTTCATGACGACGACGCGCGCGATCGTGTAGATGCCACGCTCGCGCAGCATCGGCAGCAGCTCGGCGAGGTCGAAGATCGGACTCTCGCGGATGGCGCCGACCTCCGCCGCCTCCTCGAGGTCGGTCGCGTGGTAGAGGCGGCCATCGGTCTCCTTGACGTCGATGACGAGCGCGTTCGCCTCCGTGCGGTCGAGGAGCTCGAGCATCGCGTCGAGCCGCCCGGGCGCCTCGAAGACGGCGGACGGGGCATAAAGGGCGCGCGCTTCGAAGGGTTGCATGACGACGTCCAGCCGCGTCTCGTCGCCCGCGGGAAGCTCGCCGAGGCGATAGCCGGGCATCTTGAAGATGAGCGTCGCGTTCTCCGGGACGCCCTGCAGCTCATACGCGCCCGCGTCGTCGGTTTCGACCATGACCTCGCCGCCGTCGACGATGACGCGGACGTCGGCGATCGGTTCACCGTCCGGCCCGGCGACCGTGCCGCTCACGACGTTCGACCGCAGCTCCACGACGAGCTCGCCCTCGTCGGGCACCGATGCCTCCGCGACGTCGTGGCCGGGCGCCTCGACCTCGACCGTCGCGCCGCGCATCGCGGTCAGCGTGACGCCGCCGCCGTCATCGGTCGTGAGCTCGGCGTCCTCGACGCGCACCTCCGCGCCGGCCACTGGCTCCTCCGTCCCGCGCGTGACGACCGTGACGACCACCTCGCGCGGCTGCTCGGGCGTCGGCTCGGGTGTGGGAACGAAGGGGAGCTCCGGGCCATCCAGCCCGCAGGCGGCGAGCGCCAGCCCGAGGATGAGTGCCGCGGCGGCGAGCGGCGGGGAGCGACGAGGCAGCAGCGTCAGGTCCTTTCGGAATCGGATTCGGCGTCCGTGCCGGCCAGCGCGGCGGCACGCAGGGCGGCGACCGTCGGCGTCAGGTCGCCGTCGGTACTGTACAGCGCGCTCCCGACGACGAGCACCTCCCCGCCCGCGGCATGCGAGCGACCGATCGTCTCGAGGTTCACGCCACCGTCGACTCCGATCTCGACCTCGAGGCCGCGGCGGTCGATCTCGTCGCGCAGCCGCCGCAGCTTCAGGAGGACGTCGGCCAAGAAGGCCTGGCCGCCCCAGCCGGGATGCACGGTCATGGCGAGCAGAAGGTCGACGCGCTCGAGCCATGGAAGCACCGCCTCGGCCTCCGTCTCGGGGTTGAGCGCGATCCCCGGCCGCTTCCCGCTGCGTTCGATCTCGGCGATCACGGCGCCCGGGTCGTCATCGGCCTCGACGTGGAAGATGATGAGGTCGCTGCCGGCCTGCGCGTAGCGCTCGATGAAGGCGAGCGGGTTGCCGATCATCAGGTGGCTGTGAAACGGGAGGCTCGTCGACGGCCGGACCGCGTCGATCACGACAGGCCCCATCGTCAGGTTGTCGACGAAGTGGCCGTCCATGACGTCGAGGTGGATCGAGTCGACGCCGCCATAGGCCGCGCGCTCGACCTCGGAGCCGAGCCGGCTGAAGTCCGCGTTCAGGATGCTCGCGCTGATCTGGGGGGCCGACGTCATGCGCGCGCGACCGATGCCGCCTCGCGCGCCTCCCGCAGCGAGCGGCCCGAGAGCTGGGCGCGCAGCTGGCCGCAGGCCGCCTCGATCTCGCGACCGCGCGTGTCGCGCACGGTGACCGTGATGCCGCCGGCGCGCAGGATGGCGACGAAGCGCTCGATCCCCGTCGCGGGCGTCCCGCTCCAGCGCGACCCGGGCGTCGGGTTGAGCGGGATGAGGTTGACGTGCGAGCGCCAGCCGTGCGCGAGGCGGGCGAGGCCCCTGGCCTGCTCGTCGGTGTCGTTCACGCCGTCGATCATCACGTACTCGAGGCTGACTCGCCGCCCGGTTCGCGCGGCGAAGCGGCGACCGGCGGTGACGACCTCCTCGATCGGCCACTTGCGGTTGATCGGCACGAGCTCGTCACGCAGCTCGTTGGTGGCGGCATGCAGGCTGATCGCGAGGTTCACCTGGGGCAGCTCCTCGATCATGCGGTCCATGCCCGGGACGACGCCGGAGGTCGAGACCGTGATGTGGCGCGCGCCGATCCCGAGCCGTCCGGGGTCGTTGAGCAGCCGCACCGCGCTGAAGACGCGGTCCGTGTTGTTCAGCGGCTCGCCCATACCCATGAACACAACGTTGTAGTGGCCCGCCCTCGCATCGCCGAGTGCCCGCCACGGCGGCCGGTGCCAGAGCAGGACCTGGTCGACGATCTCGCCGGGGCTGAGCTGGCGCGCGAAACCGGCCTGCCCCGTGGCGCAGAAGGGGCATGCGACGGCGCAGCCGGCCTGGGAGCTGATGCAGATCGTCGTGCGCTCGGCCGAGGCACGGCGCGCCGGGTACCGCATGAGCACCGACTCGACGCGCTGGCCATCGTGCAGCTCGTGCACCGCCTTCGCGGTCTGTCCCCCGTCGGCGCCGATGACGTGGCTGTCCACGATCGTGCTGAAGCGGAAGGCGGCCGCGAGGGCGGCACGCAGCTCGAGCGGCAGCTCAGTCAGGTCGCCGAACGCGACGACGTCGGGTCGGTGGACGCCGGCGAGGACCTGGCCGGCCCGGTACGCGGGCTCGCCGCGGGCGTCGAGCCACGCGGCGAGCGATGGGAGGTCGAGCTCGCTGATCGCCGGACTCGGTCCGGACCTGGGAATGTCAGTCACGTCGACCGAAGATCAGCCACGCGTAGTACAGGAAGGTCAGGAGCGCCGTTAACGCGGCGGCGACGTACGTCCAGGCGGCGGCCTTGAGCACGTCGCGCGCGCCCGCCTGCCGCTCCCCGGCTATGCCGAGCCCGTTCACGAAGGCGAGCGCCTTGCCCGAGGCGCCGATCTCGACCGGCAGGGTCGCGAAGGTGAAGAGCACCGCGGCCGCGAAGCCGATGAGCCCGACGAGCGCGAGGCCCGTGAGCTGGAACCAGAAGCCGGCGATGATGAGCCACGGTGCGATGGTCGAGCCGAACTGCGCGGCCGGCACGATCGCCTGCCGCAGCTTCATGGCCGGCTCGCCGGCATGGTCCTGGAGCGCGTGCCCGACCTCGTGCGCGATGACCGCGGCGGCCGCCACCGAGAGGCGGGACGCGGGGCCAATGGCCGCGCCGGAAGTCGAGAGGGCCGTCGCGTCGGCGACTTGGGTGCTGACGCGGAGGATCTTGCCGCGCGGATCGTAGTGGTCGGTCAGGTTGCCGGGCGTCGGCTCGATCCGTACGTGTCGCAGGCCCTGCCGATCGAGGAGCTGCCGCGCGAAGTCGAACGCGTCGACGTCGATGCCCGAGTCGACCTTCGACCACTTCGAATACGTCGAGCGGACACGCCACGCCGCCCAGCCGGTGATGCCGAGCGTGACGACGAGGACGACGATGTAGAGCGGGTCGAGGAACATCGATCGAGTATATCCGAAGGGCCGATCGGACCTTCCACGGCCGACCTGTGCGGAGCCGATGCGGCCCCCGGCACGGTACCTGCGATGGTGGTCGGTCAAACCACACGAGGAGATCAATCGCCATGAAGCTCATGGACACGACCAGGCAGGAAGCCAGCCGCAGCCGCCGCCGCGCCGGCCGCGCGATCGCCGGAGGCTCCGCCGGCGCCGGGTGGCTGGGCTCCGCCCTCATTGCCGTCGGCGGCGCAGCCATCGGCGCCATCGCCGCCTACCTCGCCGACCCGGCTCGCGGCCGCGGCCGCCGGGCCCGTCTCATCGACCAGGGCGCCGCGACCATCCGACGAGCCGGCCGGCAGGCCGAGCAGGTCGTCCGCAGCGCGGGCAGCCTCGCGTCAGGCAAGCTCGAGGCGATGACCGAGGGCGGCAGCCGCGTCGCTCCCACCGACGACGTCACGACCCGCGACCGCGCGGAGACGGAGCTCTTCCGCGACCCGTCGATCCCGAAGGGCGACATCAACCTGAGCGTCGAGCGCGGCATCCTCGTCCTGCGCGGCGAGGTGCCGAACGCCGAGATGCGAGACCGGATCGAGCGCGACGCCGAGGGCATCGAGGGCATCTGGAGCGTGCGAAACCTGCTCCACCTCCCCGGCGAGCCGGTCGACGAGCAGCTCGTGGGCTCGGCGAGCTCCTAGCCGGACCCGTCCTCGGGGCGTCCGCCACCGCCGAAGAGAACGTGCTCGCGCGGAAGGCCGTGCCGCCACGCGTCGGCCGGCATCGCCGCGCGGCCCTGCGGCTGGACGACCTCGAGGGCCAGCGCCCCCATCCCGCAGGCCACGCGGGGCTCGTCGCCGGGGAGAAGCGCGCCGATCGGCACGTCGTCCACCCCGACCACCGGATGCGCGCGCCGCACGTGCAACCGCTTGTCGTCGATCGTCGTCCACGCGCCGGGCCACGGCTGGAGGGCGCGCACCTGGCGATCAATCTCGATCGCCGGCCGCCCCCAGTCGATCCATCCGTCCTTCCGGCTGAACGGATGGACGTGCGTCGCGGCCGACTCGTCCTGTGGCTCGGAGCGCGTCTTCCCCGCCGCCCAGCGCTCGAGCTCGGCGGGGACGACCTCCGCGGCGAAGCCGGCCAGGCGAGCCTCGAGCTCCGGCGTCGTCTCGCGTCCGGTCAGCTCGACCGGCCACTGCTGCACGACCGGGCCGGCGTCGAGCTCGGCGGTCATGATCATGAGCGTCAGCCCTCCGGTCGCATCACCGGCCAGGATCGTCCCGGCGACCGGCGCCGCGCCGCGATGCCGCGGCAGGAGCGACGGGTGGACGTTCAGCGGCGGCCGGCCGCCCAGGTCGAGGATCGACTGCGGCACGAGCTGGCCGTACGCCGCGAGGACGAGGCCGTCGGGCGCAACATCCGCGAGCGCGGACCGTGCCTCGTCCGAGCGGAGGCGCGCCGGCGTCAGCAGGCGATGGCCCCGCTCGCGCGCGTACGCCGCCACCGGGCTGGCGCGGACGTGGAGCCGGCGGCCGGCGGGGCGGTCGGGCTGGCTGACGACGACGAGCTCGTCGGCCATCTCGGCGACCCGCGCCAGGAGCGGAATGCCGAAATCTCCCGTGCCGAGGAAGGCGATGCGCCCGATCCGGCCCACTCAGATCCCGGCGGCTGACTCTTCGACAACCTCCTCGTGCGTGTCGCTGACGCGAACGAGCTCGTCGCCCGCCTCGAGATAGTCGATGTAGAGGGCCCCGTTGAGGTGGTCGATCTCGTGCTGGAGTGCGCGAGCCATGAGCTCCTCGCCCCTCACCCGAAACTCCCGGCCGTGACGGTCACGAGCCTTGACCGTCACCTTCGCCGCGCGTCCCACCTCGGCGACGTAGCCCGGGATCGAGAGGCACCCCTCCCAGTCGAGCTGCTCGCCGGATGACCGAACGATCTGCGGGTTGACGAGCTCGGTGATCCGATCCTCGATCTCGATCACCGCGACCTGCAGCGGGATCCCGATCTGGTTCGCCGCCAGCCCGACGCCCGGGGCGTCCCGCATCGTCTCGAGCATGTCGTCGAGCAGCCGATGCAGGCTCGCGTCGAAGGTCGAGACCCGCTTGGTGCGCTCGCGCAGGATCGGCTCTTCGGCGGTGACGATGCGTCTGATGGCCATGGCGGTGCGCATTGTACCGAGTCACAGGAGCGACTCGGGATCGACGTCGATCGCCACGCCGGCCGGCACCCGCTCGAGCGCGACCGCGCGTGTCTCGGCGTCCGGCGCGCGCAGGACGACCTGGAACCGATAGCGTCCGGCGCGTCGCGGCACGTACGACGGCTGCGGGCCGAGCACCTCGACGCCCGGCGTCTTGACCGCCTCGGCCGCCGCCCGCGCACGCTCCTCGGCCCGGCCACGGTCGGCATCCCCGACGAGCAGCCGGGCCAGGACGCTGAACGGCGGGTAGCCGAGCAGCCGGCGACGCAGGAGCTCCTCGTCAACGAACTCCTCGACGTCGAGCGCGGCGGCGGCGCGGACCGCGTAGTGGCCCGGCGCGTAGCTCTGGATGACGACGCGCCCCGACATCGGTCCGCGGCCGGCCCGTCCGGCGACCTGGGCAAGCATCGCGAAGGTTCGCTCGGCCGCGCGGTAGTCGGGCAGGTTGAGCGTCACGTCGGCGGCGATGACCGCCGCGAGCGTGACCGACGGCAGGTCGAGGCCCTTGGCGGCGAGCTGCGTGCCGACGAGGACGTCGACGCGTCCCTCGCGAAAGTCGTCGTAGACCGCCTCGAACCCGCGCCGCGCGGCCAAGGCGTCGGAGTCGAGACGCGCGACGCGGAGGCCGGGAAAGCGGCCGCGCAGCTCGGCCTCGACTCGCTGCGTGCCGGCACCGAAGTAGCGGATGCGGGAGCTGCCACAGGCCGGGCAGCGCTCGGGCGGCGCATCGGTCAGGCCGCAGTGATGGCAGCGCAGGGTTCCCCCGTCCAGGTGATAGACGAACGGCAGCTCGCAGTTCGGGCAGCGCACGCTCTCGCCGCAGTCGCGGCACAGGACGAACGTCGCCGCCCCGCGCCGGTTGATGAGCAGGACCGCCTGCTCGCTCCCCCGCCGAAGCTCGCCGAGCGCGGTCGTCAGCGCGCCCGAGAAGATTGACCGATTCCCGCCCGCGAGCTCGGCACGCAGGTCGACGACGTCGATCTCCGGCGACCCGCCGACGCGGCGGCCGACGAGGCGGACGAGCTCGGCGTGCCCACCCCGCACCCGGGCCAGGCTCACGAGGTCGGGCGTGGCGCTGCCGAGGACGACCCGCGCGCCGGCGAGGCTCGCCCGCCGACGGGCGACCCAGCGCGCGTCGTAGCGCGGCGTCCGGTCCGACTTGTAGCCGCCGTCGTGCTCCTCGTCGACGACGATGAGCCCGGGCGCGAGCGGCGCGAAGGCGGCCGTCCGCGTCCCGACGACGACCCGCGCCTCGCCGCGCAGGATGCGCCACCACTCGTCATGGCGCTCCCCGCTCGAGAGGCCGGAGTGCAGGACGGCGAGCTCGTCGCCCACCGTCGCGCGCAGCCGGTCGGCGAGCTGCGGGACGAGGCTCACTTCGGGCACGAGCACGATCGCGCCCCGTCCGGCGGCGAGCGTCTCCTGCACCGCGGCCAGGTAGACGTCGGTCTTGCCGGACGCGGCGACGCCCTCGAGCAGCAGCTCGGCGCCGGGCGCCAGCCGCGCGATCGCGTCGAGCGCCGCGACCTGCTCTTCGGCGAGCTCGTGGCGCAGGCTCGGTGCTCGCTCGCGATGGGCGAGCGGATCGCGGTCGATACTGCGCCAGTCCAGCTCCACCCGGCCGAGGGCCTCAAGGCGACGCGCGGGGGCGAGGAGGCTGGCCGGCTCGGTGCCCAGCTCTTCGGCCAGCTCGGCCATCGTGCGCTCGCCCTCGCCGAGCGCCTCGAGCAGGGCGCGCTGGACCGGGGCGCGGCGCGGCGGCCCCGCGTCCGACGGCACCGCCCGGACGACGCGTACGCGCCGCACCGACACGTCCGCGGATCGCAGCGACCACTCCGCGCGCAGGATGCCGGAGCGCCGCAGCCCCTCGACCCAGGCGGCGCGGCCGCGGCGCGGCGCATGACGCATGAGCGCGGCGTCCGCGATCCGTCCCCCGTCGTCGGCGCTCTCCGCGAGCGCCGCTGGCAGCTCCGACGGGCGCTCGACGATCCAGCGCCGCGTCAGCCTCGACTCAAGGCCCGGGGGCAGCATCGAGGCGAGCGTCGTGCCGATCGGCGCGCGGTAGTAGGCCGAGATCTCCTCGGCAAGCGCGAGGAGCTCCGGCGTGAGCATCGGCGCCGAGACGACCGCCTCGACCGCCTTGAGCTCGGCCGCGGCCGGCTCGGCGTCCCCGTCGAGGAGATACCCGAGGGCCAGGCGCCTCCCGTACGGCACGAGCACGAGCGACCCGGGCCGCGCGTCGTCGAGCTCGGCGGGCAGGAGGTACGTGAAGGTCCGTTCCGGGCGGTCGGCGAGCGCCTCGACGGCGACCCGCACTGGGCGCGCGTCGGTCCTCATCGTCGCGGGCTCAGACCTGGGCGGCGCGGTGGCTCGCGGCGGGCCTCGGCCTGGATGATCTCCCAGATCCGCTCGGCCGCCTCCTCCGGATGGTCGGTCTCGTTGACGACGACGTGGTCGTAATCGTCGGCCTCCGCGATCCAGCGCTCGGCGTCGTGGCGGCGGCGCTCCAGGCTGGCCTCCGACTCGGAGCCGCGGGCGCGCAGCCGCTGGGTGAGGTCCTCCATCGACGGTGGCATGACGAAGAGGAGTAGCGCGTCGGGCACCTCGCGGCGCACGCTGCGGGCCCCCTCCGGGCTGATCGTCAGGATCGCGTCGCGACCGGCGGCGAGGATGCCCCGGACCTGGTCGACCGGCGTGCCATACCAGTGCCCGTGGTTGTTCGCGTGCTCGAGCAGCCCGTCGCGCGCCTTCAGCTCGCTGAACTCCGCGTCGGTCAGGAAGTGGTAGTGCACCCCGTCGATCTCGTCCGCGCGCCGCCGGCGCGTCGTCGCCGTCACGATCGGCACGACCTGCGGTCGTCGCCGCGCCAGCTCGGCGACGACGGTGCTCTTGCCGACGCCCGACGGCCCGCTCACGACGACGAGCATCGGGTTCGGGAAGGTCATGCGCTTCTCGGTCTCGCTCACGCCTCCACCTCCGCGCCAACGCCGATCGGGAGGCGGCCGGCCGCGACGCGCACGCCCGCGTCCTCCAGGCAGGCCGCGAGGTCCGGCGGCAGCTCGCTCCAGACGCGCAGGCGGGCACCGTCGATCGGCCGCTCGAGGCCGAGCCGCGCGGCGTGGAGGAACTGGCGCTGCAGCCCGCCCGGCCCCTCGCCGCCGCCGTACCGGACGTCGCCCGCGATCGGCAGGCCGAGGTAGGCGAGATGCGCGCGGATCTGGTGCGTCCGGCCGGTGAGCGGTCGCAGCGACAGGAGCGTGTAGCCATCGCCCGCCGCGAGCCGCTCGTACTCGGTCACCGACTCCCTGCCGCCGGCCGTGACGGCCATGCGCTGCCGATCGCGCGGGTCCCGCCCGATCGGCGCCTCCACCCGTCCGCGTGGGGCGGGCGCCTCGCCGCGCACGAGCGCGAGGTACGTCTTCTCGATGCTCCGGTCGCCGAACTGCCGCATGAGCGAGGCCTGCGCGGCATCGGTCTTGGCGACGACGATGAGGCCGCTCGTGTCCTTGTCGAGCCGATGCACGATCCCCGGCCGGCCGACACCGGCCACCGAGCCGAGGGGCTCGCCGCGGTCGCGGGCACGCCCGAGGAGCGCGTTGACGAGCGTCCCACCGCCGTGCCCGGCCGACGGGTGCACGACGAGCCCGGCCGGCTTGTCGACGATGAGCATCGAGGCGTCCTCGTACGCAATCCGGAGCGGGATCGACTCCGGCTCGAGCGACTCGTCGGGTGGCGCCGTCAGCTCGACGCTGATCCGCTCCCCGCCCGCCAGGCGGTCGCTCGATCGACGCCGCCCGCCGTCGACGAGCGCCCGGCCGTCCCCGATGAGCCGCTGGGCGTGGGCCCGGCTGATGCCGGCGACCGCGGCCACGACGACGTCGACGCGCCCGGCCGACGCGGGTCCCTCGACAGTGCGATCCGTCGCCGTCATCCAGTCCGCCCGTCATGAGCCTGGCGCCTGTCGGCCAGGCCGAGGTAGAGCACGAGCACGCCGATGCCGACGACGACCGACGAGTCGGCGACGTTGAAGGTCGGGAAGCGCGTCTCGCCGAGACCGACGCTCACGAAGTCGACGACGTAGCCGAGGCGGAGCCGATCGGTCAGGTTGCCGAGCGTGCCGGCGAGGATCGTCCCGAGCACGACGTGGATCCAGGGACCCCGGTCCCGGAAGGCCCGGAAGAAGTACCCGATCATGACGAGCGCGAGGGCCGTGATCGGCAGAAAGAGCCAGATGGCCCCGGGGAACAGGCTGAAGGCCGCGCCGGTGTTCTGCACGTACCAGATCCGGACGAGATCGCCGATGACGTCGTGGCTTTCCCCGACCCGCAGGTTCGCAACGACGAGGAGCTTCGTCACCTGATCGGCGACGTAGAGGGCGATCGCCGTGCCCGCCAGGACGAGCGCGGGCCTCAGTGACGCGTCGCGTTCGTTGCTGGCCTCCACGAATCCCACTCTAGCCGACGCGGCCGGATCAGGCCCGTGCCACGGAGAGCTCCAGCTCGACGCCCTCGAAGGCGAACGTCTCGCGCCGGTCGGCGTCGGGCAGCGCCGCGCCCACCTCGAGAAGCACGCTCGTCGCGAGCAGCTCGTCGGCCAGCCACGCGCGGTGCGCGGCGAGGCGCTCGACCGACTCGCGGTCCGCCCCGATCCCGACCCGGACCCGATCGCTGATCTCGTACCCGGCCGCCCGCCGCATGGCCTGGAGACGATGCGCGACCTCCCGCGCCAGGCCCTCGGCCGCCAGCTCGTCGTCGAGCGTCGTGTCGAGCGCGACGAGCAGGTCGCCGTCCTCGGCGACCTCGTGGCCCGGCCGGGCGCGAGCGGTGAGCTCGAACTCGTCGGCCTGCAGGGTCACGCCGCCGACCTCGACGGTGCCGTCCTCGCGCAGCTCCCACGCGCCCGATCGAACGGCGGCCATGATCGGGCCGACGGCGCTGCCGTGACGGGGGCCGATGACCGGCAGGAGCGGGTAGAGCGTGCGCTCGACCATCTCGGACTCGTTCGAGATGACCTCCATCGTGCCGACGTTCAGCTCCTCGAGCACCTCCCTCGTCAGCTCGTCCGCCACGCCCGCGTCGCGGCTGAAGCCACCGCGCGCGGCGGCCGGCAGTTTGACGCGCACGGCGCGCAGTGGCTGGCGCGTCCGGACCGCGGATGCGGACCGCGCCGCGCGGCCGAGGGCGACGGTGCGACGTGCCAGGCTCACGGCCGCCTCGACCTCGGCATCCGCGCGCCCGGCCGGCGCGGGGGCATCGGTCAGGTGCACGCTGTCCGACGCGGCCGCATCGACCGAGACGACGAGGTTCTCCCACATCGCGTCGGCGATGTGGGGCGTGATCGGGGCGATGAGCCGGCAGACCGTCGTGAGCACCTCGTACAGCGTCGAGTGCGCGGCGCGCTTGTCGGCGTCGAGCTCGCCCTTCCAGAAGCGACGCCGGTTGCGTCGGACGTACCAGTTCGAGAGGTCCTCGACGAACGACTCGATGACGCGGGTCGCGCGCATCGCGTCGTACGCATCCAGCGCCTGGCGCACCTCCGCGACGACGGCATCGAGGCGCGACAGGATCCATCGGTCGAGCAGCGTCGGGGCGCCGGCGCCGTCCGCGGAATCCGGCGTCCACCCGTCGAGCCGAGCGTACGTAACGAAGAAGCCGTACGTGTTCCAGAGCGGCAGAAGGAAGCGCCGGACGATCTCGTGCGCCGGCCCGTAGCCGAAGCGGAGGTTCGTGGCGGGATTGGCGGCGGCGTACATCCAGCGCATGACGTCGGCACCGATTCTATCGGCGGCCTCGTCGAACGGGATCGAGTTCCCTTTCGACTTGTGCATCTCCTCACCGTTCTCGTCGAGGAGCAGCGCGTAGCTGAAGAGCGTGCGGGCCGGCGCCTCGCCGGTCATGACCGTCGACTCAGTCAGCAGGGCATAGAACCAGTTTCGAAACTGGCCGGGAAACGACTCGCTGATCCAGTCGGCCGGATACCACTCGCGCCAGTACTCGCGATCCGTGTTCCACCCCAGCGTTGAGAGCGCGACGATGCCGGCGTCGAGCCACGGGTTCCCGACGTCGGGCGTGCGCCGGGACCGGCCGCCGCACGAGGCGCACGCGACCTCGACGTCGTCGATCCAGGGGCGGTGCGGCGAGTGCCCGTCGAAGACATCCCAGCCGGCGACCGCGCGCTCGCGCATCTCTTCCTTCGAGCCGATCACCTGCCAGCCGTCGCAGTCGGTGCACTCCCAGATCGGCAATGCCAGCCCGTAGTAGCGCTTCTTGCTGATCATCCAGTCGCCCATGTTTCGAAGCCAGTCGAGCTCCCGCTCCTCGAGCCCGATCCCGGCCGGCAGCCACCGGACCGCGCGGGTCGAATCGCCGATCGGCTCTCGCAGCGGGTCCATGGCGATGAACCACTCGTCAACGAGGCGGAAGATGAGCTGCGTCTCGCACCGCCAGCAGTGCGGGTACGAGTGCTCATAGCTCTCCTTCGCCACGAGCAGGCCCTTCGACTCCAGGTCGGCGACGACGTCGCGCGCGAGGTCCCGTGCCGGGTCCTCGGTCGCCCCCGCCAACCGGCCGGTCTGCCATCCGAACCCCTCGCCGAAGATCCCGAACTGGTCGATCGGATCGATCACCGGCAGGTCGTACGCCTTGGACAGCGCAAAGTCCTCCTGGCCACAGCCCGGTGCAACGTGGACGATGCCGGTCCCCTCAGCGTCCGAGACCTCGTCCCACGGGATGACCCGGTGCGCCACGCCGGCGACGGCCGGCAGCTCGTCGAACGGCCCGGCGTAGGCGAGGTCGACGAGCTCGGACCCGGGCGCCTCGCGCACGACGGTCGCGTCGCGCGCGACCCGCACCTTCGAGCCGGCGGAGACCCACCAGCGGCGTCCGTTCGCGCCCTCCACGAGCTGGTACGTCAGCTCCGGATGGACGGCCGCGGCGACGTTGCTCGACAGCGTCCAGGGCGTCGTCGTCCACACGAGCAGGTCCTCGCCGTCGTGCCCGTCGCTCGTGATCGGCAGGCGCACGGTCACCGAGAGGTGCTTGACGTCGCGGTACCCCTCCGCCGCCTCCGCGTTGCTGATGCCGGTCCCGCAGCGCGGGCACCACGGCATGACGTCGTGACCGCGGTAGATGAGGCCCCGGCGATGGCACTCGGCGAGGAACGCCCAGACCGTGTAGTTGTTCTCGTCCGAGTTCGTGTAGTAGCTGTTCTCCCAGTCCATCCAGTAGCCGAGCCGCTTGCTCTGCTCGGTCTGCATGGCGGCGTACGTGTCGACCCACGCCTTGCAGCGCTCGACGAAGCGGCCGATCCCGTACTCCTCGATCTGCCGCTTGTCGTTGAAGCCGAGGTCGCGCTCGACGTTCACCTCGATCCACAGTCCCTGGCAGTCGAAGCCGTTCTGGTAGCGCTGCCGCTCGCCGAGCATCGTGTGATAGCGCTGGTAGAGGTCCTTGTACGTCCGGCCCCACGCGTGGTGCACGCCCATCGGGTTGTTCGCCGTGATCGGTCCGTCCACGAAGCTGAAGCGCTTCTCGGCCGCGTCGTTGCGGGCGAGGTAGCGGGCCATCGTGTCGCGCTCCCGCCAGCGCTCGATCACCTCACGCTCGAGCGCGGGGACATCCAGCTTGCTCTCCACCGGCTTGAACATGCGGTCGCAGCTCCAGATACGAAAAAAACCCGTCCCGACGATCCGGGACGGGAACGGCTCCCGCGGTACCACCCGCGCTTGACCGGCGCACGCGCGCTCGGTCCACTCGACCTGCCTGCGGTATCGGGGGGCGGCCCGGGAGGCGTTACGCACGGCGGGTGCCGCTTGGCGCTCCGGCTCGGGAGGGATGACGCTCGTCGCCGATGCCGCCTGCTTTCACCGTCCCAGGCTCGCTCGTGGCTCGGTGATGACGCGCGCCGTGGCTCCGTCCTCGCCGTTCTTCGATTGGCCGTCGATGGTCGCAGCGACCCGGCGTCATGTCAATCAGGCGCCGATGAGGGCACGACCGATGAAGACCGACGCGGCCAGCCCACCGGCCACGACGACCCCGACGATGCGAGGCCACCAGGCGAGGGCCATGACCGCGCCGACCGAGGTGGCCGGGCCGGCCAGGACGAGGGCGAGGGAAGTGAGGCGGGCGAGATCGGTCCCCGCCTCCGGGATGCGGCCGAGGTACGTGCCCGCGCCCCAGGCCATCCCGGCGCCGACCATCGGCAGCAGCACGAAGGCCGCCCGTGGCCGCGGCCGCCGAAGGAAGCCGGGTGACGCCCGGCCCAGCCGGCCGTCGGCCGGTGCGGTGACCGGCGTCTCGGGAACCGCTGCCTCGGGAACCGCTGCCTCGACCGCTACGGCAGTCCCGGACGCCGCGGCCGGTGCCGAGAGGGCGGCCGGTGGCGCTTCCGCCGCGGCGGCGCGCTCGTCGGCCAGGCGCGCGCGCTCGATCCCGGTCAGCTCGGGCTCGGAATCATCTTCGGGTGGGCCAGGGACCGGCTCGGGCGGCTGTGGTGGTCGCTCGACGAGCGCCTCGAGGCGCCGCCGGGCGCGCGCGGCCCGCGACAGGGCGTCGAGCAGCTCGTTGTCGTTCGCGGCCGCGATCGCGAGCCGGCCACGCTCGGTCGGGACGAGGATCGCGCTCCGCGTCGGGGCGAGCCGGACGATCTCGATCTCCTCCTCGCCGCGCAGCCGCGCGGGTCCGAGCGGCCACCCGAGGCGGCCGCCCCGGCGCTGGAGGCGCGAGGCGCTCTCGCCGCGCAGCCGCACGCGCGTGACGGGACCCGGCGAGAGGGGGTAGATGCGCTCGCCACCGAGCCACGAGACGCAGACGGCCGACTCCTCGACGTCGAGACGGATGCTGAGCAGGTAGATCGCGCGGACGACCCCGACGAGCACGAGGAGCGCGCCGCCGGCGATCCCGATGAGCTGTCCAGTCCCCGCCTGCGTGACGACCGTCGCGACGCCGAGCGCGAGGCCGACGACGAGGAGGAGCGCCGGGATCGCGAGCAGCCGCGTCAGCGACCTCGCGAGGCGGATGCGCGCGATGGGAGGGAGGCGCGACATCGGTGCCTACGCCTTCTCGGTCACGCGGTACTCGAGGTACCGGCCGGTCAACAGACGCGTCTGCGCGTCGAGCGCCGGCAGCGTGCTGAAGAAAATGCCGACGAACGGCAGCCCGAGCCACTGGACGTAGCTCAGGATCCGCTGCGCGCGACCCCACTCGGCCGGCCGCGGCGGGACGATGCGCTGCTCGATGACGACGAGGACGAAGAGGCTGATGAGCGCCATCGTGAGCATGGCGCTGGCGAACAGCGGCAGGTTCTGGCCGAGGGTCGTCGCCGCGAAGGCGGGGTTGATGAGCAGCGGAACGGTGGCGCCGAACATGACGACGAACGGCGCGATCGCCCAGTTGATGTGCTCACCGAACAGGTTGACGACGCGCCAGAAGCGCGACCAGAACGGGATCTCGGAATGGGCGATCGCGTTCTGGATGACGTACGGGATGTCGGTCACGCCCCAGGCCCAGCGGCGAGCCTGCAGGTACTGCTCGGCCATGCTGCGCCAGTAGCCCCGCGCGCGGACGGCGTCGCCGTAGATCGGGATGAAGAGCGGGACGGCGCGGAACCGGTCGCCGTAGCGGAAGTAGCTCTTCCAGTAGAAGCGGCTGTCCTCGGGGATCGCGTCGGTCGCCCAGTACCCGACCTCGTGGACGAGGTGCAGCGTCGTGGAATACGAGCCGAAGCTCTGGAGCTTCTCGGGAAGCACGCTGCGCCACATCTGGAGCTGGGTGAGGACCGCCGCGAACAGGCGCTGGAGCATCGGCGCCTGCCAGATGTTGTTGTGGAAGTACGGGATCGGCTGGTAGAGCTGCGTCTCGCGGTTCGCATCAGTCAGGTGGACCCAGGCGAGGTAGGCGAAATACTGCGGATGCACCCGGTAGTCGGCGTCGAGGTCGGTGATCATGATGAGCCGCGGATCCATGCCACGCTCGCGGACGAGGAGCCGATACAGGTAGCGGCCGCCCCACGCCATGGCGCTGCTCTTGCCGACGACGATCCCCGGCTCGAGCGGATCGAGGATGTGGATGAACTCGGCGAAGGCGTCGCCGAACTCGTCACGCAGGGCGGCGACGTTCTCGATGCCGCCGGCATCGGTCTCGCGCGTGATGATGGCGCAGATCTTCCGCTCCCTCGGCCAGTGGGCCTCGGCCAGGGCGCTGACGGTGAGTCGGAGCTTCTCGAGCGACTCGGTGTACGTCGGGATGAGCGCGAGATGGACGAGGTCATCCGCGGCCGGGGGTGACGACGGCAGGGCCTCGACCGCGGCGAGGTCGTCGAGCTCGCGACGAATGCGTCTTCGCGCCGAGAGGTCGGGGCGGGCAAGCGCGCTGAAGCCGAGGGCGCCGCGCGGCAGGTCACCGCCCGTCGCCGCGACCAGGCGCGACTCGAGGAGCGCGCGTCGGGCTGCCGGATCCGCCAGGCCGGCGAGACGCTCGGTCCAGTCAACCTCGAGGACGTGCCGGATCCGCCGGTACGCGACGATCACCGCTCCGCTGAACCAGAGCGCGCGGCACAGCCAGTAGAAGTCGAAGCTCAGGACGAAGTAGGCGACGAGCCACGGGTAGCTGAAGCTCAGCCAGAGTGGCAGGATGAGGACCGCCCAGGAGATCGTGCCCGGCACCATCTCGAGCATCCGGCCGAGCCAGCGGTATCGGTCGCGATTCGGTGAAGTGGTCATCTGTCGCGCGGCCGGCCGCGCGGCCGGTGGCGACGACGCCGAGTCCGCCGCGCCGCCTCCCCTAGTAGACGGGGGTGAGCCAGTCACGGTAGGCGGGGAGCCGTCCGCGTACCGCGTCGAAATACGTGCGTGACAGCTGCTTCGTCACCGGTCCAGGCCGTCCACCGCCGATCGCGCGACGATCGATCTCGATCACCGGGCTGATCTGCGCACCCGTCCCGCACAGGAAGACCTCGTCGGCGGTGTAGAGCTCCGTCCGATCGATCGAGCGCTCGACCACCTCGATCCCGAGCTGCTCGCGACCGATGTCGATGAGCCGCCTGCGGGTGATCCCCTCGAGGATGTTGTCGGTCACCGCCGGCGTCACGAGCGCTCCGTCCTTGACGATGAACAGGTTCTCCGCGCTCCCCTCGCTGACGTGCCCGTCCGCGGTGAGGACGATCGCCTCGTCGAAGCCGTTGAGCTGTGCCTCGCTCTTGGCGAGGGCACCGTTTACATACGCCCCGGTGATCTTTCCGCGCGCCGGGATCGCGTTGTCATCGGTCCGGCGCCAGCTGCTGACCTGGGCGCGAATGCCGCCCTCGGTGTCGATGTACTGGCCGAACGGGACGCCGAAGATTGTGACGTCGGCATCCAGGTTGTGGAGGCGTACGCCGATCGTCTCCGAGCTCTTGTACATGATCGGACGCAGGTAGACGTCCTCGCGCAGCCCGTCACGTCGAAGGAGCTCGACGGTGATCTCGGCGAGCTCTTCGGCGGACTGGGGGATCTCCATCAGCAGGAGGCGGCCGGAGGCGCGAAGCCGCTCGTAGTGCGGGACGAGCTCGAGGGCGAAGAGCTGCTCCTCGTCGGCGTTCCAGTAGGCGCGGATGCCCTCGAAGACCGCGGTGCCATAGTTGAAGCCGTGCGTCATGACGTTGATGTTCGCGTCGCGCAGCGGCACGAATTCGCCACGGAAGAACGCCCACAGCTCGGTGGTCGTCTCCACCGGCGCCGCTTGCGGTCTGCTCTCCTGCTTCAGCACTCTCCGCCTCCCTAGCGATCCTGATGTGCGCCGATGCGCCACGCGACGCGCGACACCCCACGCGCAAGAAGTATACCCGGCCCCCCGGCCGTCGGACGCTCGCCGAGCGAGCGTGGTTGCGGAATCAGTGGGTCTCTGGCGGAGATGCCTCCGGCACGTCACGGTCACGGGTGGCGAGCAGCGAGATGACGACCGAGCTCGCGAGGATCGCGACGATGATGCCAAGCGAGACCCAGATGTCGATGTGAACGACGTCGCTCAGCAACATCTTCACGCCGGCGAACGCGAGGAGCGCCGCGAGGCCGTACTTCAGGTACTCAAACCGGTTGATGAGGCCGGCGAGGAGGAAGTAGAGCGAGCGGAGCCCCATGATCGCGAAGGCGTTCGAGGTGAAGACGATGAACGTGTCCTGCGTGATCGCGAGGATCGCCGGAACGCTGTCGATCGCGAACATGATGTCGCTCGACTCGACGACGACGAGCGCCGCGAAGAGTGGCGTGGCCCAGAGCTTCCCGTTGCGGCGGGTGAAGAACTTCTGACCCTCGAAGTCGTCGGTGACCGGGATGACCCGACGGACGAGCCGCAGGAAGACGTTCTTCGCGGGGTCGACGTTGTCGGTCCCGGCCGTGACCATGCGCCACGCGGTGAAGAGGAGCAGCAGCCCGAAGAGATAGATGACGATGTGGAACGACTGGAGGAGCGCTGTCCCGCCGACGATGAAGATCGCGCGGAAGACGATCGCGCCCATGACGCCCCAGAAGAGCAGCCGATGCTGGTACGCGGCGGGCACGCCGAAATAGGCGAAGAGGACCGCGAAGACGAACACGTTGTCCATCGAGAGCGAGTACTCGATGAGATAGCCGGCCAGGTACTCGCCGCCGCTCGTGGCGCCGCGGGTGAGGAAGATCCAGCCACCGAACGCGAGCCCCAGGCTGACCCAGACCGCGACCCAGGCCCCAGCCTCGCGCATGCGAACCGGCTTGGCCTCGCGGTGAAAGACGAAGAGGTCGAGCGCCAGCAGGCCGAAGATCGCCACGGCGAAGATGATCCACGAGATGAAGTCGGGCACGGAGACGCCTCCTACGAACGACCGAAGGTCTCTCCCGACCGCTGCGAGGATCGGCCGGTGCCACCGGGCGGAGTCGGTCCCGCCGTCCTGACGATGGCACCTGTAAGGGGATACTCCCCCTCGGGCCGGACGAGTGTGGCCGAGCGCCCTCGCCCGGTCAACTCGCGGCGCCGATGAGGACGGCCGCCGCCAGGCTCGACGCGAGCAGGACGAGGACGACGGCCGTCAGCGCGGCTCGCGACCGCTCCCCGCTCCCGAGGAGCGCGACGAGGGCGACGCCGAGCGCCGCGACGGGAATGAGCGTCAGGCCGAGCAGGCCGGCGGCGATGATCGCGTCCGCTCCCCCACCGGCGAGCAGGTCGAGCACCGGCGTCGGGCCGGGCGCGGGACCCGCGCCGAGCAGCGCAGCGGCCAGCCCGGCGGCGACGGCCGCGACCGCGAGCAACGTCCCGACGCGCAGGACGGCCGCCACCCCCGGACCGAGGTCTCGTCCGCTCATCCGGGGCCCAGCGCTCTCAGGACCATCTGGACCGTGACGTAGGCGACGACGACGACGAAGAGGAGCACGAGCCAGCTGCTGCGGAAACGTCCCGCGAGGCCGGCGCCGAGCGCGGCGCCGAGCGCCACGCCGAGCACGACCGGGGCCGCCTGCCGGGGGTCGACGTCACCGCGGAAGAGGTAGGCGTAGGCGCCGGCGGCGGCCGTGATCCCGATCATGAAGTTCGACGTCGCGACGGCGACCTGGATCGGAGCACCCATGACGAGGTGGATGAGCGGGACGGTCACGACGCCGCCGCCGATGCCGAGCAGCCCCGAGACGTTGCCGGCGAGCAACGAACCGCCGACCGCCCACGGGACGCGATGAGACCGATAGGCCGGCGCGTCGGGCCCGTCCGGCGCGGCGGGGTCTGCCGGCGGGGCGGCGTCCGCGGGACCGGCGGCGCGCAGGCCGCGGACCATCGTGAAGGCGGTGTAGGCGAGCACCGCGGCGAACAGCCCGGCGAGGATGCGCTCCGGCAGCACGCCAGCGACGACGCCGCCGGTCGCGGCCCCGACGACCGTGCCCGCCCCGAGCGTGATGCCCAGGCGGACGTCGGCACGGCCCGCCCTCACGTTGATGGCGGCCGCCCCCGTCGAGGTGGCGATGACGCAGACGAGGCTCGTGCCGATCGCGGTCGTGAGCGGCACGCCGAAGCCGAGGGTGAGGATCGGGACGATGAGGATGCCGCCGCCGAGGCCGAGGAGGGCGCCGAAGGCGCCGGCCGTCAGGCCGCTCAGGACGAGAAGGAGCTCGGTCGGCATCGGGCGGGATGCAGGCCGGCCGGCCTCTCGCGAGACCGGCCGGGCTCGCTGCCTAGGGTCGCAGGTGCTGCGGCGCGTACGGGAGCAGCGCGACGTGCCGAGCGCGCTTGAGCGCGGTCGTCAGCATCCGCTGGTGCCGCGCGCACGTGCCGGTCTTGCGACGCGGCTCGATCTTCGCCCGCTCGCTCAGGTATCGGCGAAGGCGGTTGACTTCCTTGTAGTCGATGCTCTCGGCCTTGTCGACGCAGAAATTGCAGACCTTGCGGCGACGCCGATCGCGGTAGTAGTCCGCCGACTCGCGGCGGGATCGTGGACTGGCCATCGGTATCGGTTCCTCTCGACTGATCTAGAAGGGAATGTCGTCGACGTCCATCTCCTGGCCGGGAGCCGAGCTCGGCTGCGCCGCGCGCTGCCGGACGACTGGCGGCGCGTCGCCCTGCGAGCCCTCGCCGCCGGAACCGCCATCGTCGTCCCGCGGACGGCGCTCGAGGTTGACGACCCGGGCGAAGGCGAGCTCGAGCGACGTCCGCTTCTGACCGTCGCGGCCCTCGTACTCACGGGCACGGAGCTGCCCTTCGGCGTAGACCTTGTTCCCCTTGCGGAGCTGCTCGGCCATCCGCTCGGCCTGCTGTTCCCAGACGCTGACCCGGAACCAGAGCGTCTCCTCGATCCACTCGCCGTCCGGTCCCTTGCGGTTGTCGTTGACGGCGACGCGCAGGTCGGTCACCGCCTTTCCTCCGGGGGTGTAGCGAAGCTCCGGATCGGCACCGAGGTTTCCGATGATCATCATCTTGTTCAGCGTCATGTCAGGCTCCTCTCGCTGCGGGCGTCGGCCGACGGGCGCTCCTCCGCGTCGGGCTCGATGACCTCGACAGCCTCGGTCGGCTCGCCGGCGCCGGTCTCGGCCTCCGCCACGTCGTCGTCGGACGTGTCGTGATCGTCCGAGACGTCATCGGCCTCGAGGGCATCGTCGGCGTCCGCGTCGAAGCCAGGAAGGCGATCCGCATCGTCGGCACCGTCCCCGTCCTCCTCGTCGTCGGCACGGGCGGCCGCGGCGGGCGCGAGCTCGTCAGCCGTCCCGCGATCCTCGAGGACCGTGACGAGGTGACGCATGATCTCCTCGCTGATGAGCATGCCGCGCTCGATCTCTCGAACCTGGGCGGGCTCGATGTCGAACTGGATGAGAAAGTAGCTGGCCTCGCGGTGACGTCCGATGTCGTAGGCAAGCCGGCGCTTACCCCACGGGGAGACCTTGCTGAGGCTACCACCGCCGTTGACGATGGCGCGGGTGACCTTCTCGACCGAGGCCTGGAGCTTGTCGTCCTCCAGGTCGGGTCTGAGCAGGAGCATGAGTTCGTAACGGCGCATCGGTGGCGTCGCTCCTCTCTATGGGCTTGCGGCACTCGCGAGCGGTGGCTCGCCAGGCGGCAGAAAGGGACCCTCGGATGACGATGGGCCACGCCCCCAGAGGTGGAGGCGCAGGCAGAAGTATAGACCGATAGGCCCCACGGCGGGCTGATCGGCCGATCGCTCGTATACTGCCCCCACTCAAATCCGCCATCTCGAGGCCCATGCCGTCCAATTCCATCGTGATCTGCGCCCGCTCCAAGGATCTACGCGCTCGGATCGAGGCCACGCTGTCGGCTGCCGAATACGCGACCGTGTCCGTCCCGACGCATGCCGATGCGATGGCGGCCGTGCGCCGAATGCCGGCCGACCTCATCGTGGCCGAGGGCTTGGCGGCCTCGGGCGCAGTGGCCTCGCTGCGTACCGCGATCGATGGCCGGGTCACGCCCATCCTGCTCCTCGCCCC
>DATKDB010000044.1:0-3180 GCA_035512895.1 Binatia bacterium
CGATGATCGATCGCTTTCGCACGATGGCGGATGCGGCGGCGGAGGCGACGGGCTGCCGCGTCGAGCTCGCGATCGACCCGATGAACCGGTGCCGGACGATGCTCAACAACCCGACGCTCCTCTCGGCCTGGCGCGGGCACCCGGCCGACGCCGGGATCGAGGACGCCCCGGTCGACCCGAACGCCGGCAGCACGGACATGGCGAACGTCAGCCACGCCGTGCCGACGATCCATCCGTACATGGCCATCGCCCCGCCCGGGACGCCGGGTCACTCTCGCGAGTTCGCGGCGCACGCGGGCGGCGAGGATGGCGATCGCATGCTGCCGCTCGCGATCCGCGTGCTCGCCGCGACGGCGCTCGAGATGATCCGTGACCCGGCTCTCGTCGAGCGCGCCTGGCAGGAGCTCCGCGCGGCGGGTGGCGGCCGGGACGGGGAGCGGACGGGCTGAGCGACATCCTGGCCGGCCAGCCTGCCGACGAGGCGCTGCTGGCCGAGCTCTACGACCTCGAGCACGACGAGGTCCGCGAGGACCACGTCTTCTATCGGGAGTGGGCTCGTCGCCGCGGCGGTCCGGTGATCGACCTCGGCTGCGGCTCCGGCCGGCTCTTCGAGCCATTCCTGCGCGGCGGGGCGACGCGACTCGTGGGCGTCGACGGCTCACGAGCGCTCATCGAGCGCGCCGATGCCCGCGTCGCCGGGGACGAGCTTCTGCGCGCGGCGCGTGACCGGGGAGGGCTCGAGCTCGTCGTCGAGGACGTGCGGATGGTCCGCCGGCCCGACCGGTTCGCGCTCGCCGTCCTGGCGGGGGTGCTCGCGCACGTGCCCGGACCGGAGGACGCGATGCGAGCCCTCGGTGCCGCCCGTCGTCTGCTCGATCGCGACGGCATTCTCATCGTCGACCTCCTCGGGCCGGGCGCGCTGCCCCCGCACGACCTGCCGCTGTCGGTCGACTGGGAACGCGAGGTCGGGCAGCGACGCGTCGTTCGTCGCAGCAGCCTGAGGCGGCGGGAGGTGCCCGAGGGGCTGCGGGTCGAGTACGCCACGCTCACCGACGTCACGGAAGCCGATGGTACGATAGCGCGGCTTCCGGCCAGTTTTCGCCTCTGGTACCCATCACCGGGTGCGCTCATCGGCCTCGCCGAGGAGGCGGAGCTGGCGGTCGTTGCGACCTACGGGTCGCACGACCTGGATCCGCTCGACGACGGAAGTGAGCGTTGCATCGTTGTGCTGCGACGCGCGGCATCCGAATTGCGCGCGGGGTGAGGGATTGTCAGGCGAACAGATTCGACTCCTGGTCGTGGAGGACGTGCCCCAGGTCGCGTCCCACGTCCGCTCGCTCCTGCAGGCTCAGTCGCAGATCAAGATGCTCGACGTCGTCACTGCCGGTGACGCGGCGGTGGGTAGCGTGGCTGAGATGCACCCCGACGTCGTCCTCGTCGACGCCCTGCTCCAGGGCCGCATGAACGGGCAGAAGGTCGCGGAGGAGATTCGCAAGGCCCACCCGCAGGTGGGCATCATCATGCTGACCGTCCCGCAGAACCCGGTGCACGAGAATCCGGAGCGCGGCATCGATGCGGTCCTGAAGATGCCGTTCACCGGCTTCGACCTCACGACGCTCATCCGCAAGGTCGGTGAGACGCGCGCCGCCGACTCGGCGCGGGCCGGGTCGCTCGTCGTGACGCTCTTCAGCCCGAAGGGCGGCGTCGGACGGACGACGCTCGCGTACAACCTTGCCGTCGCCCTCGGACAGGACCACCGGGTCTGCCTCGTCGACGGATCGTTCCAGTTCAGCGACCTGCGCGGCCTCCTGCGCGTCCCCGCGGTCGCCCCCTCGATCGTCGACTTGCCGACCGACAAGATCCGCGACCAGGACGTCGCCGACGTCATGTGGCGCGACCCGTCCGGGATCGACATCCTCCTCGCCCCGCCGCGGGTCGAGATGGCTGAGATGGTCACGACGAGGGACGTCGAGAAGGCGCTCTCGATGATCCGCCAGCTCTACCAGTTCGTCATCATCGACACCCGCGCCGCCCTGAGCGAGGACGTCCTCGTCTTCCTCGACTCCGCCGACCTCATCCTGCAGGTCCTGACGTACGACAGCATGGCCATCCGCAGCCTGGCCATGACGGCCGAGACGTTCACCGCCATCGGCTATCCGTCCTCGAAGCTCATGACCGTGCTCAACCGATCCGACGCTTCCGGGGGCAGCGACCGAGCCGCCGTCGAGCAGGCCCTCGGCTATGGCATCGACTTCGAGATCGTTTCGGATGGGCGGCTCGTCCTCGCCGCGAACAACGACGGCGTGGCCTTCGTCTCCTCCAGTCCGGAGGCGCCGATTGCGCAGGGCGTGCGGCGCGTCGCCGACGCGTTGGCCGCGAAGCTGCGCGAGCGGTCGCCGGCGCTGGCCCAGCGCTGAGCGGCCGCATGGCGGGCCGCGGCGACGGACGCCCGATCGGCGTCTTCGACTCGGGCGTCGGCGGCCTGACGGTTCTCGCCGAGCTCCGGCGCCGCCTCCCGGCCGAGCCGACCGTCTACCTCGGCGACAACGCGCGGACGCCGTACGGCCCGCGGCCGGCCGAGGAGGTGCGGCGCTTCACCCTCGAGGCGGTCGAGTGGCTCCTGGCCCAGGACGTGAAGCTCCTCGTGCTGGCCTGCAATACCGCGACGGCCCGCGCCCTCGAGGACGTGCGTCTCTACACCGCCCTGCCGGTCGTCGGGGTGATCCGGCCGGGGGCGGTGGCGGTGGCGGCCGCCACGCGCAGCGGGCATGTCGGCGTCATCGCGACGGCCGGCACGGTCGAGTCGGGGGCGTATCCGGACGCGATTCTCGAGGCCGACGCGCACCTCGACGTCACGCAGGTGGCTTGTCCCGAGCTCGTGCCGATGGTCGAGGCGGGGATCCTCGAGGGCCGCCGCGCGGAATCGGTCCTGCGTGCCTACCTGGATCCGATGCTGGCCGGCGACCCGGGACTCGACACGCTGCTGCTCGGCTGCACCCACTATCCCCTCCTGCGCGAGCCGATCCAGAGCATCGCGGGCGACGGGGTCGCGGTCGTGGACTCGGCCTTCACGACCGCGCTGGCCGTCGAGGACCTGCTCGATGCCCTCGGCGCTCGGGTTCCGTCCGGAACCGCGCCCGCTCACCGCGTGGCGACGACCGGGGATGTCGCCGCCTTCGT
>DATKDB010000045.1:0-4832 GCA_035512895.1 Binatia bacterium
CCGAGGAGCGATGCACCGATCGCGTCGGCGCCGGCCGCCACGGATGCGGCCAACCGGTCCGCCAGGTCATCGGTTCCCGGGATGGGAGCGCAGCTCCGGCACCGGCTGTCCCCGTCGTTCCAGCAGTTCACGCACGTGTACTGGCGGCACCCGATGCAGAAGTTGAACGATTCGTGGAACGCCTCCAGCTGGGCGGAGGCGAGCTGGCCCTCCTCCATGCGCATCGCATCGCCGATGGCGTCGCTGAGCGCGTCCTGGCTCATGACGTAGTTCTTGAGGCCACCGATCAGCCCCCGCGTCTTGCGAAGCGGGTTCATGCGTGTCGGCGCGCGGAACTCGTAGCGAGTTCCGCAGCGCTCGCAGAACGATTCGGTGAGTGTCTCTGCCAAGCCTTCTCGTCTCCACCGGTCTGCGGTGGCTGTCATCAGGGCCCAGAAGTATAAATCTCGCGCCGTTGCGCTCCATGGCCGCATTGGTACCCCACCTGCGGCCGTTCGTACCCCGCGTGCTAGGATCGGCCCCGAATGGGCATCCTGTCGCGCGTCGAGGCGTTCCTCGAACGCTTTCTCGAAGCGCCGGCCGGTCGGCTGGGTGCCTCGATCCAGCCGGTGAGCCTCGCCAAGCGGATCGAGCGCGCCATGGACACGAACAAGACGTACGCCGACGTCGGGGTGATCGTGCCGAACCAGTACGACCTGTACCTGCATCCGTCCGACTTCGCCGCCTTCTCGTCGTACCGCGGCTCGCTCGAGGACGACCTCGCCCACGGCGTGCTCGCTCGCGCGCGCCACGAGCGCTACACGCTCGTCGCCAGGCCGCAGGTCCGGATCGTGTCGGACGGCGAGACCCGTCGTGGGGAGATCCGCGTGGCCGCCAACGTGATCGACGAGCGCGGCGACCGTCTCCGCGACGCCGCGCCGATGCCCACCGGCTCGGACACGATGATCTTCAACCGCCCGGCTTCCGCGGCCGCGCCCGACTCCGCGCGGCGGGCCTACCTGCTCGTCAGCACCCGCGGCAGCCGCCCCGTCCAGTTCGACCTGGGCGGTCCGCTCATCGGCGTCGGTCGCGCCAGTGACAACGACGTGATCGTCGACGACCCGATGGTCAGCCGCCACCACTGCCAGCTGAAGCTCCAGCACGGTGCATACGGCTTCGCCGACCTCGGTAGCCGCAACGGCTCGACCGTCAACGGCCAGCCCGTGAGCCAGATCGCGCTCGGCCCCGGCGACCTGATCCGGATCGGCGACACGGAGATCGAGTTCCAGGTGCGGTCATGACGGGGGACATCCTGCGCATCCTGCTCCTCGTCCTCCAGCTCGGCTTCGTCGCGCTCCTCTACCTCGTGCTCATGCGTTTCGCCGGCTCGCTGCTCAAGGACCTGCGCAATGCCGAGGAGGTCCAGATCGCGTCCCGATCGGGCATCGGCCGCCTGTCGGTGCTTGAGTCGCCGGCGGACGAGCCGCCGGCCGGCACGACGATCGCGCTCGGACCGATCAACTCGATCGGGCGCAACGTGAACAACACGATCTACGTCGAGGATGACTTCGTCAGCACGAACCACGCGATGCTGACCTTCCGCGGCCGCAGCTGGTTCGTCGAGGACCAGGGCAGCACGAACGGCACGTACGTGAACGGCCACCGCATCGATCGCCCGGTGGCGTTGAGTTTCGGCGACGAGCTCACGATCGGACGGGTGCGGATGCGGCTGGACCGGTGACGCCGCGCTGATGCGGATTGCCTGGCGCGGAGCCGAGCTGCGGCTCCTGCTCCCGATCCTCGTCCTCGTACCGTTCGGGTTCGCGATCACGAACATCGCGCTGACGGGGACGCTGGAGGTCGGCCCGCTCCACCTGGCGATCGGCTACGCGGTCATGCTGCTCGGCGCGCACCTCGTCCTCGTCGCCTTCGGCAACCGCGGCGACCAGCTCATCCTGCCCGCCGTCGGGGCGATGGGCGGCATCGGCCTCATCATGCTCAACCGGCTCCCGCAGGACCTGGCCGGCACGAGCGCCCTCGGCATCGAGCTCGGCATGGCCGGGACGCAGCTGCTCTGGTTCGGGGTCGGCGTCATCTCCATGCTCGTCATTGCCGTCGGCCTGCGCGACGACGGCATCCTGCGACACTACAAGTACACCTGGGCCGCCGTCGGCATCCTCCTGCTGGCGGCGACGTTCATCTTCGGCTACGAGGTGAACGGGGCGCGGCTGTGGATCGACCTCGGCGCGGTGAGCGTCCAGCCCGGCGAGATCCTGAAGATCGTGCTCGTCGTCTTCATCGCCGCGTACCTGGCCGAGACGAGGACGCTGCTGACGAGCGCGCGCGTGCGCATCGGCTTCCTCAGCGTCCCACCGCTGCCGTACTTCCTGCCGATGCTCGCCCTCTTCGCCGTCGTGATGCTCATCGTCGTGCGGCTGAACGACCTTGGCACGGCGCTCCTCTTCTTCGGCACGTTCCTGACGATGCTCTTCGTCGCGACCGGCCGCCGGAGCTACGTGCTCATCGGACTCATCCTCTTCGTCGTCGGCTTCTTCGTCGCGCACCGGCTCTTCGGGCACGTTCAGCTGCGCGTCGACGTCTGGCTCGACCCGTTCGCGGATCCGCTCGGCGCGGGATTCCAGCCGGTGCGCGCGCTCTACGCCCTCGGGCGCGGCGGGCTCTTCGGCGAGGGGCTCGGCCAGGGCCTCGTCACGCTCGGCGGCAACCTGACGATCCCGTACGTCCACACAGACTTCATCTTCACGGCCATCGCCGAGGAGCTCGGGCTCGTCGGCGCGTTCGCGCTCCTCGGCTTCGCGGCGGTCTTCGTCTTCCGCGGGCTGCGCGTCGCGGCGCTGGCGCGCGACGACTTCAGCGGGCTCCTCGCCGTCGGCCTGACAGCGAGCCTGGCCCTCCAGGCCCTCATCATCATCGGCGGCAATACGAAGCTCATCCCGCTGACGGGCATCACCCTGCCGTTCGTGAGCTACGGGGGCTCGAGCATCCTGGCCAGCTTCATCATGGTCGGGCTGCTCCTGTCGATCAGCCATCGCAGCATCGTCGGGACCGACGCGGAGCCGGACGCGTGATCGCGACGAACGTCCGCCGCCTCGGCCTCTACCTCATGTTCGCCTTCGCGGTCGTGTCCGCGAGCATCGCCTGGTGGCAGGTCGTCGAGGCCCCGCAGCTCGCGACGCGTGCCGACAACCCGGAGGTGCTCGCGGCGCGCCGCAGCCTCCTGCGCGGCACGATCTTCGACGCCACCGGCCAGGTGCTCGCTAGCTCGGTCGTGGCCGACGGGCTGAGCCGTCGGACGTACACCGACGCCGCCTTCACGCACGTCATCGGCTACGCCAGCCTGCGTTTCGGGAGCACCGGCCTGGAGCGCGCGTACGAGGACGTCCTCGTGGGCCAGACCGATCCGAATCCGATCCGCGACCTCGTCAACGACGTGCTCGACCGGCAGCCGCAGCCGCGCGACCTGACCCTGACGATCGATAAGCGGCTCCAGGACTTCGCCGCCGCCCAGCTCGGCGGCGACGCCGGCGCCGTCGTCGCCATCGACCCGAGAACCGGCGCCGTGCTGGCCATGGTCTCGACGCCGACGTTCGACGCCACGCCCATCTCCGGCGATCCGGACGTGGCCCAGGAGCCGATGGACGCCCTGCGCAATAGCGAGGCCGAGCCGCTCCTGCCGAGGGCGCGCCAGGGACTCTACGTGCCAGGCTCGATCCTGAAGGTCCTGACCGCCGCCGCCGCGCTCGACGCGGGCGCCATCACGCCCGAGACGACGTTCGAGGACCAGCCGCGGGAGGAGGTCGAGGGCTTCGTCGTCGACGGCTTCACGGTCCGCGAGCATGACCTCGGCGGGATCCAGCCCGGGCTGTGGCCGCTCTCCGAGGCGCTCCAGGTCTCGAGCAACATCTACTTCGCGCACGTCGGCCTCGAGCTCGGAGCGGAACGGTTCGTGTCGCAGGCCGAGCGCTTCGGCTTCTGCGAGCCGATGGCGATCGGGCCCGCCGGCCGGTCCCTCGCCGTCTCCGCGAGCTACGTGACGGCGCCGTTCGACGGCGAGTGCGGCCCGTTCAGCGGCGACGTCGAGCTCGCCACCGCCGCCTTCGGCCAGGGATCGACGCAGGTGACGCCGGTCCAGATGGCGCTCGTGGCGGCGGCGATCGCGGGCGACGGCGTCATGCCGCGGCCGTACGTCGTGCGCGACGTGCGGGCCCACGCCGAGGGGGGCACGCCGAGCGAGTCGGTGCTCGAGACGTTCGGGTCGGGCGGCGGGACGCGTGTCATCAGCACGGAGGCGGCGCGCGCGACGCGCGCGGCGATGGTCGACGCGGTGAACGGCGGGCTCGGGCGCGTCTTCGCGGGCCAGGCCGACATCACGCTCTACGGCATCGGCAACGAGCGCGCGGCGGGCAAGACGGGGACGGCAGAGCTCGGCGGCGAGCAGGCCCCGCACTCGTGGTTCATCGGCTTCGCCCCGGCGCAGGAGGAAGGGACGCCGGCAATCGCGGTCGCGGTGCTCGTGGAGCGCGGCGGATCCGGCTCGGGACGGGCCGCGCCGATCGGCGGGCAGGTCATGGCGGAGTGGCTCCGCCTGTCCGGCGGCCAGTGAGGGCGTGAACGTATCGGTAACGTGCTGGGGTATTGTTCTACGAGGTTCGAGCCCCGGCGGCCGTGCCCAGGACACCGCATAGGGGAGACGACCAGACCGTGAAGAACGTCCAGCAGCCAGCCGAGCGCGTGGTTGCGAGCGTCGAGCGCGTGATCATCGGCAAGCACGTCGAGGTGCGGATGGCGCTCGTGGCGCTCCTGTGCGAGGGTCACATCCTCATCGAGGACGT
>DATKDB010000046.1:0-13633 GCA_035512895.1 Binatia bacterium
CCGCCATCCACGAGCATCGTCGCGCCGCCGGGGGCCTCCACGAGGATCGCGTCGCCCTGCCCGACGTCCATGACCGTCACGTGCAGCCGGCCGTCGGGCAGCCCCGCGAGGGTGATGGCGAGGAGGATGGCGCCGAGCCCCGTGAGCACGGGTGCCGGCCGGAGCGCTCGGCGCGCGACGGTCGCCAGCGCGCTCGGGCGCTCCTCCTCGGCCCCGGTGCGGTCCGTGCCGCTCACAGGCTCGCGCAACGCCCAGCTCGCGAGTGCGAGGATCGGCAGCCAGGCGATCGCGAGCGAGGGAGGGATCATGACGTCGAGCGCGGCGTGCGGCACCGAGGCGATCGTCGACCCGAGCACGATGATCGTGCGCAGGACGATCCAGGCAGCACCGCCGGCGAACCAGCCGACGGCCGTGCCGACGAGTGGCGGCTCGACGATGGCGGTCAGGATGCCGGCGACCGCCGCGACGGCGCTGAAGAGCATCGCGACCGGGACGAACGGCACGACGAGCACGTTGGCGATCGGGGCCACGAGCGAGAGGCGCTCGAAGTTGACGAGGATGACCGGCAGCGTCGTGAGCTGGGCGGCCATCGTCAGCGCCACCGGCTCGCGGATCCATGCCGGCCAGCCCGCGAGCCGTCGCTCGATCGGCGCGCCGAACCAGATGAGCCCGCCGGTCGCGAGGAGCGAGAGCTGGAACCCGACATCCCACAGGACCGGCGGTGCCGCGAGGAGCATGAGGAGGGCCGCGAGGGCGAGGGCCGATGCCGCGTGTGCCCGCGAGCCTCCGAGCCGCGCCACGAGCATCGCGGCGGCCATGAGCGCGGCGCGCACGACCGAGGGGCTGGCCCCGGTCAGCAGCACGTAGGCGGCGACCGTCGCGGCCGCGACCGCGGCCGTCGTCCACCGTCCGCCGGGCCGCCTGGCCAGCGGGCGCACGAGCGCCGCGACGACCGCGGCGACGATCGCGATGTTCCAGCCCGAGACCGCCACGATGTGCGTGAGCCCGGCGGTTTCGAACGCGTCGCTGACCTCTGGGGCCATCGACGTGCGGACGCCGAGCAGGATGCCGGCGCCCAGCGCCGCCTCCGGCTCGGGCACGAGGTCGTTCAGGCCGCCGAGGAGCGCCCCTCGCGCGCCCGCCAGCAGGCTGACGAGCCCGCCGGCCGCCTCGACGACCTCGCCCGAGCGCGCCCTCGCGATCCCGCCCACGCCTTGCCGCTCCAAGTACTCGCGGTACGCGAAGCCGTCGAAATCCTCGGGCAGGTCGACTCGCGAGGTCAGTCGCAGGCGGTCGCCGCTGCGCGCGTCGATTCCGCGCGGGAGCCAGACGAGCAGGCGGTCGGCGAGCGCGACCGGCCCGTCCGGGCGCTCGAGGCGCACGTCGCCGATGACGAGCTCGAGCCGGTCTGCCCGCGGCCGCGGGTCGTCGACGATCGTGCCGGTCATCTCGTGTGCCGCGCCGTCCACGACGACGCTCAGCGGCGGGCGATCGGGCTGCGCGAACGTGGCGGGCGGGGCCCCGCGCCACCCGCCGACCCCGACGGCGATGACCGCGACGCCGAGGACCGTGCCGGTCGCGACGCGGCCGAGCGCCGAGAGGGAGGTCAGCACGGCGCCGGCCGCGAGCGCCCAGCCGACCGGGACCGGTGCGACGTCCGCGGCGAGGATGCCGAGCGCGACGCCCGCCAGCGTCGCCGGCAGGACGAAGCGCGCCGCGCCCATCGCTCAGCCCGCCGTCGCGAGCCCCTGGATGTCCTCGAGCTGACCGCGATGGATCACGCCACGCTGGACGGCGTCGTCGAGCGACGCGAAGGGGCGCTCCTGGCGGGCGGCGATGATCTTCTCGACCGTCACGGCACCGATCCCGGGCAGCGCCTCAAGCTCGTCGGGCGTCGCCGTGTTCAGGTTCACGAGCCCACCGCCGGTGCCGCCGCCGTTCGCCTCGGCCGGTTCCCGACTCGAAGCCGCGGCTGTCGTGATCGCCGCGCCGACCCGCGGCACGACGACCTGCTCGCCGTCGGCGAGCACCTGGGCCAGGTTGATCGCCGCGGCCGTCGCGTCGAGGTCCGCGTTCTTCGCGTACCCGCCCGCCGCCGCGATCGCATCCGCCACGCGCGACCCGGCGGCCAGCTCGCGAATCCCGGGCTCGACGACCGCGCCCTCCACGTCGACGACGATCGTGCCGCCGCTGGTCGGGGCCGGTGCGTCCGTCGCGCTCGCCGCCGGGGAGAGGAAGCGGAGGCCGGTCGCGTCATCGACGCCGCTCGTCGCGCCCTCGATCGGCGCGAGGAGGATCCACGCGGCCGCCAGCGCGAGGAGCACGGCCGCTCCTCCGGTGGCGACGAGGACGCGATCGGTGCGGGACATCGAGAGCCTCCCATCGGCGGAGGCGAGCGATGAGCGAGTTCTGCGTCCGGAGCTCGGCGCCCGGGCACTCGGCGCCGGGCTCCGGAAGCAGGGGGCCAGACTACTGCTCGGCGATTACCGGCCCATTACCGCGTCGTTACCGGCGTTCAGTCGCGTGGCGTGACGACGTTCACGAGCCTGCCTGGGACCTGGATGACGCGCAGCGGCGCGCGACCGGCAAGGTAGCGTTGGACGTGCTCGGACTCGAGCGCCATGCGCTCGATCTCGGCGGAGGGGGTGCTCGGCGTGACGACGAGGCGGTCACGCAGCTTGCCGTCGACCTGCACCGGCAGCTCGATCGTGTCGGCCGCCGCGAGGGCTGGATCGGCCACCGGCCACGGCTGCTGGTGAATGCTGTACGCGTGGCCGCGCCGTTCCCACAGCTCTTCGGCGATGTGCGGCGCAACCGGCGCGAGGAGCAGGAGCAGCGTGTCGATCGCCTCGGCGTACGCCTTGCCGCCGGCCATGCCCGCCTCACGCTCGCGGATGATCGCGTTCGTCAGCTCCATGAGCTTGCTGATGGCGGTGTTGAAGTGGAGGTCCTCGTAGTCCTCCGTCACCGCGTCGATCGTCGTGTGCGTCGCCCGTCGCAGGGCGCGCGCCAGCTCGTCGCCCTCCGCGTCGCCGGCCGGGACGCCGCCGCCATCCGGCTGGCCGACGCCCCACACGCGTGCCAGCCAGCGGTGGATGCCGTCGATGCCGGACGGGCTCCACGGCCCGCCCTGATCCCACGGGCCAATGAACATGAGGAACGCACGAACCGTGTCCGAGCCGTAGCGGCTGACGAGCTCGTCGGGCGCCTGCACGTTGCCGCGGCTCTTGCTCATGCGGTTGTGATCGGTTCCGAGGATCTGCCCCTGGTTGCGCAGCTTGCGCGTCGGCTCGTCGAAGCTGACGAGGCCGAGGTCCCGCAGCGCCTTCACGAAGAACCGGAAGTAGAGCAGGTGCATGACGCCGTGCTCGGCGCCGCCGGTGTACAGGTCCATCGGCATCCAGGCCGCGACCTGCTCGGGATCCCAGGCCGCCTCATCGTTGCCCGGCGAGCAGTAGCGCAGGAAATACCAGCTCGAGTCGACGAACGTGTCCATCGTGTCCGTCTCGCGCCTCGCCGGTCCGCCGCACTTCGGGCAATCGGCCTTGAGGAAGCCGGCGTGGCTCTGCAGCGGGCTCACGCCGGTCGGGGCGAAGTCGACGTCGGTGGGCAGCACGACCGGCAGCTGATCCTCCGGGACCGGCTGCGCGCCGTGCTCGTCGCAGTACACGATCGGGATCGGGGCTCCCCAGTAGCGCTGGCGACCGGCGACCCAGTCGCGCTGGCGGTAGGTCACCGCTGGTTGGCCGAGGCCCTGCTCGGTCAGCTGCTTCGTGATCGCGCCGATCGCCTCGGCGGCCGGCATGCCGGTGAACTCGCCGGAGTCGACGAGCACCTCGTCGTCGGTGTGCTCGACGAAGGCTGCGCCCTCGGGCAGCTCGCCGGACGCGGGCGCCACGACGTAGCGGATGGGCAGGTCGTGCTTCGTCGCGAACTCGTAGTCGCGCTCGTCGTGGGCCGGGACGGCCATGATCGCGCCGGTGCCGTAGCCGGGCAGCACGTAGTCGGCGATGAAGATCGGGATCCGCTCCTGCGTCATCGGGTTGATGGCATGCGCGCCGATGGCCACACCGGTCTTCTCGCGCTCGGTGCTCATCCGCTCGATCTCGGTCTCGCGTCGCGCGGCGGCGACGTAGGCCTCGACGTCGGCTCGGCGCTCCTCGCTCGTCAGGACCGAGACGAGCGGGTGCTCCGGCGCGAGCACCATGAAGGTGGCGCCGAACACGGTGTCGGGCCGGGTCGTGAAGACCCGGATCGGCTCGATGTCGTCGACCTCGGTCGGGAAGTCGATCTCGGCGCCCTCGGAGCGACCGATCCAGTTCGTCTGCATGAGCTTGATCGGCTCGGGATAGTCGAGGCCGCTGAAGTCGAGCAGCTCGTCGGAGTAGTTCGTGATCCGGAAGAACCACTGCTCGAGGTCGCGCTTGTCGACCGGCGTGCCGCAGCGCCAGCAGCGGCGATCGGCCCCCTCGACCTGCTCGCGCGCCAGGACGACCTTGTCCTTCGGGCACCAGTCGACCGCGCCCATCGCCTTGTAGACGAGCCCGGCCTCGTAGAGCTTCAGGAACAGCCACTGCGTCCAGCGGTAGTAGGACGGGTCGCTCACGATCACTTCGCGCGTCCAGTCGAACATCGCGCCCATCGTCTTGAACTGGCCGCGCATGCGCTCGATGTTCGCGTCGGTCCAGGTCGCCGGGTGGATGTTGCGCTCGATGGCGGCGTTCTCGGCCGGCAGCCCGAAGCTGTCGAAGCCCATCGGGAACATGACGTTGTTGCCGCGCATGCGGAACATGCGAGCCACGATGTCCGGCCCGGTGGCCGCATACCAGTGGCCGACGTGCAGGTCGCCGGACGGGTACGGGTACATCGTCAGCACGTAGCGCTTCGGGCGCGGGTCGTCGTCGCGGGTGACGTACAGCTCATCCGCCTCCCATCGCTCGCGCCACTTCGCCTCGTAGGATGCCGGGTCGAACCGTTCTCGCCGTGGGCCGGCCATCATCGTGCCTCCTCGTTCGGGAACCAGGCCATGAGCACCTCGTCGCGGTACGCGTCGCCCGAGCGGAACTGCTGGCGGCGCAGGCCCTCGCGCACGAAGCCGCGCTTCTCGTAGACCGCGATGGCGCGGCCGTTGTCGGGGAACACGCCGAGCGACAGCTTGCGCAGCCCACGCTCGCGGGCCCAGCGCTGCGCTCCCGTCACGAGCTCGGTGCCGATCCCGACGTCGCGCCAGCCCTCGGCCAGGGTGATCGACAGGACGCCGATGTGCTCGGTCGCCACGCCGCGGTCGACGCTGACGAGCACGTTGCCGATCAGCTCGCCGTCGGCCTCGGCGACGAGGACGAGGTGCTCCGCGGCCCGAATCATCTCGCTGATCCAGAACGCTTCCGACGGCTCGCTGATCGAGCCTGGCGTCGTGATCAGCCAGCGGCCCTCGCGGCGCACGTCGGCGAAGAGCCGGGCCAGGGCACGGCCGTCGGTCGGGCGCCCGGGGCGCAGCGTCCAGCGCCGGCCATCGCTCGCCGTCTTCGCCTCGCCGCTTCCCGTCTTGATCATCACGCTCGCCTTCCGGACACGACAAACCCCTCCGTCGCCAGGACGAAGGGGTGCTTCGCGGTACCACCTGAGCTTGACCGATGAAGTGGTGGAGCTGGGGGGACTCGAACCCCCGACCCCCTGCATGCCATGCAGGTGCTCTCCCAGCTGAGCTACAACCCCACGTGCGCGGTCCACTCGTCGGCGCTGCTATCGGGCGCCACCCGGTCGGGCTCGTCGCCCGGCTGCTCGGCGGGTGAGTTCCACGCGCCTCGTACGCCGGCTCGCACCGTTCCCGGCTCGCTGATCACGAGGTGTGGCGCGTACTGATCCCGCGTCAACGCGTCGGCCGGAGGATAGCACAGGGGTCGATTCAGCCTCAATCCGGGGGTCGCTCGACCGTCGAGCGGCGATGGCCGCTACTCCGGCTCGACGTTCCCCGTGGTCCCGTCGACGGTGACTCGCATGCCTGTCCGCAGCCGGGCCGTCGCGTCTCCGCAGCCGACCACGGCGGGGATCCCGTACTCGCGGGCGATGATCGAGGCGTGCGCCGCAGGGCTCCCGACATCGGTCACGACCGCGGCCGCTCGAGTGAAGAGGGGTGTCCAGGCTGGGGCGGTGAGCGACGCCACGAGGATCTCGCCGGGCTCGAGCTCGTCGAACTGCTCCGGGCCTCGGATCACCCGGACCGCCCCGCTGGCGCGACCCGGAGACGCCGGCGTGCCCGAGACGAGGGCACGCTCCGACGGCGCGGCACCGAGCCCCCGTGACATGCCGTCGAACAGCTTCTTCAATAGCGGGTTCAGGCGTCCGACGAGCAGGGGTGGCACGAGGCGAGCCTGCTGCTCCCGCGTCGAGCGGCGGGCGGCCACGTCGACGTGCGAAGCCGGGTCGCCGTCGGCGAGCGCCGACAGCGCTTCGTCACGGGTCAGGAAGAAGACGTCATCAGGCTCGGCGATCACCCCACGGGTGACGAGCGCCTCGCCGATCCGCCACACGGCCCGTCGCATGGCCGGCCACGCGATCGTCAGCTCCTCCACCTGCTCCTCGCGCAACGGGACGAGGTGCTGGGCATCCGCCAGTAGCTTCCGGAAGGCTCGAAGACGGCGCGGGGACGAAGCGAGCACGGTGAAGGCTGCCTCCTCCGCGGCGTGCCTCGCCTCGACGAGCGCAGCGTGATCCGCGGCCGGCCTGGTTGCCGACGCCCCTCGCGGCCCGGGTGCATGCCACCAATCCAGCGAGGCCACGGCATGTCGAGCTGGATCGGTCGGTGCCTCGAAGCCGGTCAGGAGCGGCAGGTGGCTGCCGCCGAGCGAGGGCGCCAGGTGGCGGCGGTAGAACTGCGCGAGGTTGAGTTCCATCTTGTACCCGGCGCCCGCCAATGCCGTGACCCAGGTGAAGGACTCGCCGGCGACGTCCGCGAGCTTATCGATGAGCGCCGGCAGCTCAGCCACCGGCAGCGCTTCGACGCGCTCTTCGGCAGCTGCGACCGCCGCACGATATCGAGGTTGCACGTCCGCTCGCCATTCCCGCTCGGCCACCGGGAAGGCGTGCCGGACGGTCGAAGGGTTGATCCCCGCAATGACGCGCGGGGATCGGATGAGGTGCCACAGCATGTTCGGCAGGTTGCGGGCGAAGGCCGCGGGGGTGGCCCAGTTGAGCGTGTAGAAGTACCACCCATTGACGACAACGTGGTACGGCCGCGGTACCCGCTGACCGATCATCTTCAGATAGTCGGCATGCGTCCGCTCCTCCATCGCGGTCAGCAGCCACGACTCGAAGAGCGGCGTCACCGGTTCGGAGATCCACTCGCCGAATCGGAGCTGACGGGTGAAGGCGCCAAGTGCGGGCGGCTCCCATGAGACGTCGGGCGGCAGCGCCGTCATCGGTCGGGCCTGCAGGATCCAGAGCTCGCCGTCCGCATCGATTGCCCACTCGATGTCCTGCGGGACGCCCACGGCGGCCTCGATCCGTCGCGCCTCGCTCGCCACGCGCAGGGCCTGGTCTCGATCGATCGCGTGCTCCGGCTGGCGCCGCGCCGTCGCGACGGCGTCGGCGACGACCCACTCGTCACCGACGCTCGCGCCGGATACGAGCCGTTCGCCGAGGCCGCGGACCGCCGTGATGACGCAGGAGCGCCGATCCCCATTGATCGGATTCGCGGTGAGCGCCACGCCGGCGGCGGCCGGCGCGACCATGCGCTGGACGATCACCGCCATGTGGCCGTTGGCAGCGGGTCCATACGCCGTCGCCCGGGCGGTCTGCGCGCTGGCCAGGACGCGATCGGCGGCCGCGGGCAGCCCATCGGCCGACACGTTCAGGACCGTCTCATACATGCCGGCGAAGGAGCGCTCCGCCCCGTCTTCCGCGACGCCGCTCGACCGAACGGCAAACGGGCCGCTGCCGAGGTCCGCCACCCCCGCCTGGAGCATCGAGCCGCGCTCGTCCGCCGGCAGTCGGCCGGCCGCTACGGTCAGGACCAGTCCGTCGGGAACGCGGGCACCGACGGCGATCAGCTCACCGAGATGGGCGGCCTTGCCGCCGACCTCGGCAGCATCGGCCTTGCGCAGGTCTTCCAGGCGTCGGACGGCGGGTGCACTCATCGTTCCCTCCTCTCTGTGCTCGCGGAAATCGCCGCGCGCACGATCCAGTCGACCTCGTTCGCAACCTCGTCGACCGATAGCCCCAGGTGATCTCGCCACATCCGTAGCGACGAGGATGTCGTGATGACCGTGATCAGCCGTGTGATCCGGTCCCGGTCGGCCTTCCGCAGCTTCGGCTCGATCGAGTCCGCCAGGCGTCGAATGCGCTGGTACCGAGCCGGCAACGTCGCGTGCCGCACCTCGGACGCGGCCGGGCTGGCCATCGCCGCGCGCGACACATCGTCGAGATTGTCGAGGCGCTCGATGAGCGCGCGAATCATCGGTTGCAGCTCGTCCAGAGAGCGCGCATCGGCGACCGCGTCCAGGCCGGCCTGGCGCGCGGCGTGGGGATAGACCGCGGCCAGAAGCTCGGGCTTCGTACGGAAGTGGCGGTAGATCGTCGGAATCGAGACGCCGGCCTCTCGAGCCACCGCCGGGATCGAGAGGTTCGCCAGGCCGCCGGCCATGACCCGAAGCGTCCCGTCCAGGATCCGCCCGCGCGTCGCCTCCGCCTGCTGCGCGCGAAGCTCGCTGCGATAGCCACGCGCGGCACCGGTCGCGAGATGATTCATATAGTGAATATATGACCCGTGTCAAGTAGGCACATCGGGGTTGACCCTCACGCTGCGTCAGGGTCTATCGTCGTGCGATGGACGACGCCCAGAGGCTCGCGCAGTACCTCCACGACGCGATCAAGGCGAACGCCGCCAACCGGGGCTAGGCCGCGGATCAGCAGCTAGGTCGCGGAGACGCGGGCCTGCACGCGATTGAGGCTGAACCGCGTCCGCTCAATGGACCGGGGCCTGGCCCTCGACTCGTTCGCCGCTCCACCCCTGGTTCGTGAAGGTGGGGATGAACTGGTATCCCTGCCCGGGCACCGTGGCGATGAAGCGGGGCTGGCGGTAGTCGTTCTGCAGCTTCACGCGCAGGCTGCGGATGTGCCGATCGACGATGTTGCTCTCGGCGACGAAGTCGGTACCCCACACGGCGTCGAGGATCTCCTCGCGGGTGACCACCCGTCCGGAACGGCTGGCCAGCACGTAGAGGAGGCTCTGCTCGATGCCGCTGAGATGGATGATGGAACCACCCGCGCGAACCTCGCGGTTGACGATGTCGATCTCCATCTCGCCGAGCTGAATCGCAGGGACCATCGGTCGGTGGATGCCCGATACGCGACGGGTGATGACGATCGAGCGAGCGAGCAGCTCCTCGGGCGAGAACGGCACTGCCAGGATGTCGTCCACGCCCTGCTCGAAGGCCCTGAGCTTGGTCGAGAGGTCGCCGCGACGCGTGAGGCCGAGGACCGGGATCGCGCTCTGGGAGAGCGTGCTGGAGGCCCCCAGCCGAACGAGCAGGGCGCTGCTGTCGTCGTGGTCCATGTCCACGATGGCGATGTGCGGGTTCCAATCGTCAAGGATCGCCTCGGCATCGGTCATGTTCGCCGCGGCTCGAACGAAGAAGACGCCATGGTTCAAGGTGAGCTCGATGAGATCGACGAGCACGGGCCGATCCAGGAGGACCAGCGCGCGTCGCGCGTCGGCACCTGGTGAGCCCAAGAGTGGGTTCGTCATGAAAGCCCTCCTTCCTGACGCGAGTCGTCAGATCCGGTCGCTACATGGTACCGCAGGATTTCGCGCTCGCAAAAGAGCGCGCGGCCGCTCGTTCCCCCTGTGAGTGGTCATGACAGATGCGTAATGACGGCGAACAGCACATGGTTCAGCGTTATGGCTGGTTCCCACGTCGTGGGTAATCGCTGTTTTCTCGAACATCGCGGCCCCAAGCACGATGCAGCGAAGGATGGCAGGTCGACAACCGGTGCCGCTGGGCGCGAGCGGCATCGAGCGGAGGTCAGTCGAATCATGGTGAGTAGCATCGATCCAGTCGCCGGCGCGCTCCGGCCGCGCGTCCTGTGCGTCGAGGACGATCGCGACATCGGTGAGACCGTCCAGGCGATCCTCGGCGACGAGGGCTATGACGTCACGTGCCTCTTCGAGATCACGGATGGGGCGCTTCGGCGGTCGATCGCTGATCTGGAGCCGGACTGCGTCCTGCTCGATAGCTCCTCCCGTACTGACTACGGCGAATCCTGGGCGGCCGCCGCATGGATCCGCCACCTCGCGCGCGCCGTCCCCGTGGTCATGTTCAGCGCGCACATGGCCGACAGCCGCGAGGCCCTGGCCAATCTCACCGAGCGAGCGCAGGAAGCCGGCTTCGCGGCGGTGCTCCTCAAGCCGTTCAGCATCGACCAGCTGGTAAATGCTGTTTCGATCGCCGTTGCTCGACCTCGGCCTCTCGGTCGCGTTGACGTCGAGGCTCACCCGCCGATGCTCGCCGGATAGCGGCAGGAGCCCGCGGCCGATACGACGGCTGCCTCGCCTCCGGATGCTCAGGTCGGCTCCGCGGAGAAGCGCGCCGTCAGCCGCGCCAGGCTGGCCTCGATGTCGCCCTTGGCGGCCGACGCGATCATCGGCTCCATGAAGCTCGTCATGCCCGAGCCGCGGATCTCCATCGCGAAGCTGACCTCGGTGGCCGTGCCGTCATCGGCCGCCGCGAGATCCAGCATGGCGGCGGCCTTGACGCCGCTCACCTCGCTGGCGATGCCAAGGCGGGCGGGTGGCTCGTAGTCGGTGATGGTCAGCGGCACGTCCAGGCGCTGTCCCATCAGCTCCCGGGTGACGCGTGCCGATGAGCCGACCCGCATCGGTCCGTCATCGACGCGCTCGGCGCTGATGATGCCGCTCTGCCACTCGGCGAGGTTGTCGAGGTTCGACAGGTAGGCGAAGACTTCAGATGGGGGAGCCGGGATGCGGGCGGTCCGCTCGACGCGTTGCATCGGCTCACGGTAGCCGATCGCCGGCTCGCAGGCGGGCTAGGCGCTGACGGGTGCGCCGCGGCGCGCCACATCGGCCAGCGCGCGGATGAAGGTCGGCGAGGTGTTCAGCGACTCGATGCGGGCGAAGGCCATCCCGGCCGCCTCGGCCTGCTCGCGGGCGCCGATGTCCACGTCGTACAGGATCTCGAGGTGGTCCGACAGGAACTGGATCGGGGCGACGAGCACGGCGGTGTGGCCGGCGTCGCGCAGGGCGGGGAGCAGGTCGCTGAAGTCGGGCTTCATCCACTCGCCCGGCTCGTGACCCGCCGACTGCCAGCAGAACTGCCAGCGGTCGCGTGCCAGGCCAGCGGCCTCGGCGACCGACTCGGCCGTCTCGCGGAGCTGCTCGAGGTAGGCGGGCTCAGCCTCGGCGACCCGCCGCGGCAGGGAGTGGGCGGTGAGCAGCACCGGCGCGCTGTCGGGCAGCGTCAGCAGCCCCTCGCGGATGCGCTCCGCCACGGCCTGTACGAAGCCGGGCTCGCGATACCAGGCCGGCGCGAGGTGAACCGCCGGCGCGGCTGGGCCGAGCTCCTCGATCGTCGCGTCGAGCGCGCGACGATAGCCCGCCATGAGCAGCTCCGAATACTGCGGGCTCAAGACGATGGCGGTCACCGTGTCGCAGCCCAGACCGGCAAGCTCGCGCAGGCCGGTGGGGATCGACGGCTCGCTGAAGCGCATGCCGACGGTGGCCGCCGCGTCGAGGCCATCGTCGCGGAGGCGCTCCTCGACGGCCGCCGCCTGGGCGCGGGTGAGCGGGATGAGCGGCGAGCCGCCGATCACCTCGTAGCGGCGGCGGAACTCGTCCACGACATCATCGGGGGCCGGTCGGCCGCCGCGCACCGCGGCGAGGTAGTCGGCGATGTCGTGCAGGTCGTCCGCCGGCGACCCGTACGTCATGAGCAATACGCCGAGGCGAGGCTCGCTCACCGGGCCGACTCCGCGTGCACGAGCTCCACCAGCTGCCTCAGCAGCCCCGGATCGGAGTCGGGGAGCACGCCGTGGCCGAGGTTGAAGATATGGCCGGGCCGGTTCGCGGCTCGACGAAGGATGTCGCGCGCGCCCTCGGCCATCGGCTCGAAGCCGGCCAGCACGCGGGTCGCGTCCAGGTTCCCCTGGATGCCGCGCTCCGGGCCGATCCGCTCCCACGCCGTGTCGAGGAGCTGCCGGTGGTCGACCCCGATCGTGTCGCCGCCCGCCTCGGCCATGACCTCCAGCAGCGAGGCGGTGCCGGTGCCGAAGTGGATCGTCGGGGCGCCGTGGACCTCGGCGAAGATGCGGGCCACGTGCGGCTGGACGTAGGTGACGTAGTCGGCGGGAGAGAGCCCGCCGACCCACGAGTCGAACAGCTGGACGACGTGCACCCCGGCCGCGATCTGCGCGTTCAGGTACGCGATCACCACGGTCGCCAGCTTCTCCATGAGCGCGTGCCACGCCTCGGGCTCGCTGTACATGAACGCCTTGGCGATCGCGTACTCGCGGGACGGCCGCCCCTCGACGAGGTAGCAGGCGAGGGTGAACGGCGAACCTGAGAAGCCGATGACCGCCTGCTTCCCGTCCAGCTCGCGCCGGACGAGGCGGATGGCATCCATGACGAACCCGACCTCGGCGTCCGGGTCGATCAGCCGCAGGCGGTCCACGTCGGCGCGCGTGCGGATCGGCTCATGGATGATCGGACCGACGTCCGGCTGGATCTCGAGGCTGACCCCCATCGGCTCGAGGGGCAGCATGATGTCGGCGAACAGGACCGCCGCGTCGACGTCGAACGCGGCCACCGGCATCACGGTGACCTCAGCGCACAGCTCGGGCGTCTTCGCCAGCGTCAGGATCGGGTACGTTTCGCGGAGCTTGCGGTAGTCGGCGAGGCAGCGGCCGGCCTGGCGCATGAACCAGACCGGCGTCCGGTCGGGCTGCTCGTGGTCGAGCGCAGCGCGGAAGCGCGCCTCGCCGGTCCAGGTCGCGCGCGGTGCCTCGACCACCCTAGTCCTCCGACGCCGCCGTCGCGGGTCCCTTGCCGAGCGGGGGCGTGGGGCCTGCAGCGGCCCCCGTGACGCGGTACGGGTCGCGCAGGTGGACCGGCGTACTCTCGCGTCGGCCTCCCCGGATCCGGAGGTTCAGCATCTCGACGAAGACGCTGAAGCCCATCGCGAAGTAGATGTAGCCCTTGGGGATGTGGAAGTCGAGGCCCTCGGCCACGAGCGACATGCCGATGAGCAGGAGGAAGCTGAGGGCGAGCATCTTCACCGTCGGACGGCGGTTCACGAAGTCGCTGATCGTCTTGGCGCTGACGAGCATCACGCCGACGGCGATGACCACGGCCGTGACCATCACCCACAGCTCGTCGGCCATTCCGACCGCGGTGATCACCGAGTCGAGGCTGAAGACGGCGTCGAGCAGCACGATCTGGCTGATGACGGCGGCGAAGGATGCCGTGCCGGCGGCCATCGCGCCGCTGGGGTGCTCCTCGCCCTCGAGCCGCTCGTGAATCTCAAAGGTCGCCTTGCCGAGGAGGAAGAGGCCGCCGCCGAGGAGGATCAGGTCGCGGCCGGACAGGTCGAACTCGAACACGGTGAAGAGCGTTCCCGTGAGA
>DATKDB010000047.1:0-9017 GCA_035512895.1 Binatia bacterium
CCGCCCGCACGATCGCCGGCGCGATCGGCGGCGACGGCGGGCGAGCCGCGGCGATCCGGTGCGACGTCTCCGACCCGGCGAGCGTCGCGGCGGCCTTCGAGCAGGTGGACGGCGAGTTCGGCCGCGTGGACGTCCTCGTCAACAACGCCGGCATCGCGCACGTCGGCAGCATCCAGCAGACGACGCCCGAGGATCTCGATCGGTTGTACGCCGTGAACGTCCGCGGCGTCTATCTCTGCGCGCGCGCCGCGATCGATCGCATGCTGCGGCACGGCGGCGGCGTCATCGTCAACATGGCCTCGATCGCGTCGCTCATCGCCGTCGCCGATCGCTTCGCCTACGGCATGACCAAGGGTGCCGTCCTGACGATGACGAAGTCGATCGCGCTCGACTACGTGAAGCACGGGATCCGGTGCAACTGCATCTGCCCCGCGCGCGTGCACACGCCGTTCGTGGACGGATACCTCGCGGCGAATTATCCCGGGCGCGAGGCGGAGATGTACCAGAAGCTGTCCGAGTACCAGCCGATCGGCCGGATGGGCCGCCCCGAGGAGGTCGCGGCGCTCGCGCTGTACCTCTGCTCGGACGAGGCGTCGTTCATCACCGGCCAGGCGTACCCGATCGACGGTGGAGTCCTGATGGCATGAAGCTCATTCGATTCGGCCCGCGCGGGCGGGAACAGCCGGGCGTGCAGCTCGACGACGGCACGCGGCTCGACGTGTCGGCGTTTGGCGGCGACTACGACGAGGCGTTCTTCGGCGGCGGCGGCATCGAGCGGCTGGCGGCGTGGCTGGCGGCGGAACGGCGCCGGCTGCCCGACATCGCGCCGGACGTCCGGCTCGGCGCGCCGATCGCGCGGCCGAGCAAGATCGTCTGCATCGGGCTGAACTTCCTCGACCATGCGGCCGAAAGCGGGATGGCGGTGCCGGCCGAGCCCGTCCTCTTCTTCAAGGCGACGACGGCGCTCTGCGGCCCGGACGATCCGGTCGTCATCCCGCGCAACGGGACGAAGCTGGATTGGGAGGTCGAGCTCGCGGTCGTGATCGGCCGCACGGCGCAGTACGTCTCGCGCGCGGAGGCGATGCCGTGTGTCGCCGGCTACGCGCTCCACAACGATTACTCGGAGCGCAGCTTTCAGCTCGAGCGCGGCGGCCAGTGGGTGAAGGGCAAGAGCTGCGACACGTTCGCCCCCATCGGGCCGTTCCTCGCGACGCGCGACGAGATCCCCGATCCGGCATCGCTCGGCATGTGGCTCACGGTCAACGGCGAGACGCGGCAGAAGAGCACGACGGCGAACATGATCTTCGGCGTGCCGGCGCTCGTGAGCTACGTGAGCGAGTTCATGACGCTGCTGCCCGGCGACGTGATCAGCACCGGCACGCCCGCCGGCGTGGGCCTCGGCATGAAGCCGGAACCGCACTACCTCAAAGCGGGAGACCAGGTGGAGCTCGGCATCGACGGCCTCGGCAGCTCGAGGCAGATGGTGATCGTGAGCGCATGAGCGTGCAGGTGCTCACGGTCGATCTAAAAGACGATCCTGCCGCCGTCGCGGCGTATCGCGAACACCACCGCCGCGTCTGGCCCGAAGTGATCGACAGCCTGGGGCGCGCCGGCATCGTGCGGCTCGACATCTACCTGCTGGGCCGCCGCGGCGTGATGCTCGTCGAAACCGACGGCCGGGATCTCCGGCAGTGCTTCGCCGCGCACCGGGCGTCGAGCCCGCGCGTCGCCGAGTGGGAGGCGCTGATGCAGTCGCTCCAGGAGCCGCCGCCGGGCGCCGCGCCGGGCGAGTGGTGGACGCAGATGGAACCGGTGTTCAGTCTGGAAGCTGCCGAGGCATAAAGCCGATCGCCCGATGCATATCGACGCGCACCAGCATTTCTGGCGCTACGACCCCGCCGAGTACGGCTGGATCGACGAGTCGATGTCCGCGCTCAAACGAGACTTTGTGCCCGCCGACCTCGAGCCGCTGATGCAGGCCGCCGGCTTTCACGCCTGCGTGGCCGTGCAGGCGCGCCAGACGATCCGGGAAACGTACTGGCTGCTCGATCTCGCCATCGAGTACCCCTTCATCGCCGGCGTCGTCGGCTGGGTGAACCTCCAGTCCCCGAACGTCGAGCGCGACCTCGAAATGTTCGCGGGACGCCGGCGGCTGGTCGGCATCCGGCACATCGTGCAATCCGAACCGGACGATTTCATGCTGCGGCCGGCGTTCCAGCGCGGCCTCGAGGCGCTGGAGCGCTTCAACCTCGCGTACGACATCCTCATCTACCCGCGGCACCTGGAGGCCGCGGCGACGCTCGTCTCGCGGTTTCCGTCCCAGCGGTTCGTGCTCGATCACGCCGCGAAGCCGGAGATCCGGAACGGGGAGATCGAGCGCTGGCGCGAGGGGCTCCGCCGGCTGGCGCAGTTCCCGAACGTGTGCTGCAAGCTGTCGGGGCTCGTCACCGAGGCGGACTGGCGCGACTGGACGCCGGAGCAGGTCCGCCCGTACATTGAGGTCGCGGCCGAGTGTTTCGGCCCCCGGCGGCTGATGATTGGATCCGACTGGCCGGTGTGCACCGTGGCCGCGCCGTACGAGCGCGCGATGACCGTCGTGACCGACGCCATCGCCTCGTGGACCGCCGACGAGCGCGCGGCGGTGCTCGGCGGAACGGCGGCGCGATTCTGGAACCTGAGAACGCAGGAGATCACCACATGAAGGTTCGCTCCACTCTGCTCGCCTTCGTGCTCCTTTCCGCGATCGGCTGCGGCGGGTTGGGCGCGATCAGTTGCGGAACGGGTGACTACACCGGAACCACCATCGCCGTCATCCCCAAGGGCACGACGCACGTCTTCTGGCAGAGCATTCACGCCGGGGCACAGAAAGCGGCGACGGAGCTGGGTGTCGACATCATCTGGCGCGGGCCGCTGCGCGAGGACGACCGCGACTCGCAGGTGTCGGAGGTCGAGGGCTTCATCAGCCGCGGCGTCTCCGGCATCGTGCTGGCGCCGCTCGACGAGGCCGCCCTCGTCGGACCGGTGTCAGAAGCCATGCGCCGCAACATCCCCGTCGTCATCATCGACTCCGGGCTGAAGGGAGACGACTACGTCAGCTTCGTCGCGACCGACAACACGAAAGGCGGCCGGATGGCCGGCGAGCGGCTCGCGGCGGTGATGCAGGGGACGGGCAAGGTCATGCTCCTCCGCTATGCCGAGGGGCACGACAGCACGAGCCGCCGCGAGCAGGGCTTCCTCGACGCGATCGCGAAGCACCCGGGCATCGAGGTCGTCAGCTCGAACCAGTACGGCGGCGCCGACGTCGAGGGGTACTACAAGCGCGCGGAAGCGCTGCTCAGCAACTACAAGAACCCCGACGGCTCGCTCGCGATCGGCGGCCTTTTCACGCCGAACGAGTCGAGCACCTTCGCGATGCTGCGCGTGCTCCAGGACAACGGCTGGGCGGGCACGGTCCGCTTCGTCGGCTTCGACGCGTCGGAGAACCTCGTGAACGGGCTGCACAGCGGCGCCCTCGACGGACTGATCGTCCAGGACCCCGTCGGCATGGGCTATCTCGGCGTGAAGACGATGGTGGCGCACCTCCGCGGCGAGCGCGTCGAGCGCACGATCGACACCGGCGTGCACCTCGCGACGCCGAAGAACATGGACGAGCCCGAGATGAAGGAGCTGTTGTCCCCCGATCTGTCGAAATGGCTGAAATGAGCGCGGCGCGGCCCGAGGGATCCGTAGGGCCGAACTTCAGTTCGGCCGCCCACTTCGAGATGCGCGGCATCCGGAAGGCCTTCGGCGCGACGGTCGCGCTCGACGGCGTGGACCTGTCCGTCAGGGCCGGCGAGGTCTGCGCGCTGGTCGGCCAGAACGGGGCGGGCAAGAGCACGCTGATGGCGATCCTCGCCGGGGCGCTCGCCCCCGACGCCGGCTCGATGACGATCGACGGGCGTCGCTTCGCGCCCCGAAGCCCGATCGACGCGCGGCGCGCGGGCGTCGCGATGATCTACCAGGAGCTGTCGCTCGCGCCGCACCTCTCGGTGATGGAGAACATCCTGCTCGGCGCGGAGCCGTCGCGCGGCGGCGGCCTCCTCGACTGGGCGCAGATGCGCCGGCGGGCGGCCGCGGCGCTCGCCGAGCTGGGGCACGACGACATCGATCCGGCCGCGCCGGTCGAGTCGCTCTCCGTCGCCGCGCAGCAGCTCGTCGAGATCGCTCGCGCCATCGCCGTCGGCTGCCGTGTCCTCGTCCTCGACGAGCCGACGAGCAGCCTGGGACGCGACGACGTGCGGCGCCTGTTCGAGCTCGTCCGGCGCCTCAAATCGCAGGGCCACGCCATCGTCTACATTTCGCACTTCCTCGAAGAGGTCAAGGACGTGGCCGACCGCGTCGTCGTGCTGCGAGACGGCCGCAACGCCGGCGAAGTCGGGATCGACGCGCCGACCGAGACCATCGTCTCGATGATGGTCGGGCGGCAGGTGGACGATCTCTTTTCGCCCGTCGCGAGGCAGCCCGGCGAGGCGCTGCTCGAGGTCCACGATCTCGAGCCCGGCTCGGCCAGCTTCACGCTGCACCGCGGAGAGGTGTTCGGCATCGCCGGCCTCGTCGGGGCCGGCCGGACGCGCCTGCTGCGAGCGATCTTCGGCCTCGAGGCGGTGCGTCGCGGGCGCATCAGGGTCGGCACCTACTCGGGCCGCGCGGTACCGCACGAGCGCTGGAAACAGGGTGCGGGGTTCCTCAGCGAGGACCGCAAGGGCGAAGGACTGGCGCTCGGCCTCAGCGTCGCCGACAACGTCACGCTCACGCGGCTGTCGCCGTTCGAGCAATTCGGCCTGATCTCGCCGCGCCGCCAGCGCTCGGGCGCGCGCGAGTGGATCGAACGGCTGGACATCCGGTGCGCGGGCCCGTCGCAGACGGCCGGCGAGCTGTCGGGCGGCAACCAGCAGAAGCTTGCGATCGCACGTCTCCTGCACCACGACGTCGACCTGCTGATCCTCGACGAGCCCACGCGCGGGATCGACATCGCCAGCAAGGCGCAGATCTACACGTTGATCGCCGAGCTGGTCGCACCATCCCCCGAGCGTGTCGAAGGGTCGATGCAGAGAGCCATTCTCCTGGTCAGCAGCTACCTGCCCGAGTTGCTCGGGCTTTGCGATCGGGTGGCCGTCATGTCGCGAGGCCGCCTCGGCCCGGCGCGGCCGGCGGCGGGCCTGACCGAGCACGATCTGGTGCTGGCCGCGACCGGGTCGGTGGGCGCCCCCCCTCGACCTCGCTCGGGGCAGGCATGACGATGCGCTCGCTCGTGGATCGCGCCGGGACCCTGGTGGGCCTGCTGCTCGTCGCGATCGTCTTCGGCATCCTCGTGGGCCCGCACTTCTTCGCGCCCGCGAACATCGAGCTGATGGCGCGGCAGATGGCGATTGTCGGCATGGCCTCACTGGGCATGACGATGGTGATCGTGGCGGGCGGGATCGATCTGTCGGTCGGGTCGATCATCGCGCTCACCACGGTGGCGATCGCGGTCTTCCTCAGGCAGGACGTTCCGCCCGCGGCCGCCGCGCTCGGCGGCATCGCGGCCGCGACGGTGTGCGGGCTGGCCAACGGCCTCCTGATCACGTGGCTGCGCGTCGTGCCCTTCATCGTGACGCTCGGCATGATGCTCGTCGTCCGCGGCGCCGCGAAGGGCCTGGCGGACGAGCGGCGGCTCGAGGCGCCGACGACCTGGCTGAACGACCTGCTGCGCTCGGGCGGCGGCTCGTTCGCGCTTCCCTCGGGCATCTGGCTGCTCGTCGCGCTCGCGCTCGTCGTCGCCGCGGTGCTCGGATACACGCGGTTCGGCCGGCACATCTTCGCGATCGGATCGAACGAGCGGATGGCGCGGCTGTGCGGCGTCCCGGTGGAGCGCCGCAAGGTAGCCGTGTACGCGCTGGCCGGAACGTTCGGCGGGCTCGCCGGGCTGCTCCAGTTCTCCAAGCTGTCGGTCGGCGACCCGACGGTGGCGATCGGCCTCGAGCTCGACATCATCGCGGCGGTGATCATCGGCGGGGGCAGCCTGCTCGGCGGCCGCGGCACGGCCGCCGGCACGCTGATGGGCGCCGCCATCATGACGATCATCAGCATCGGCTGCTCGCAAAAGGGCCTGCCGAACTGGGTACAGCAGATCATCACCGGCGCGATCATCGTCGGCGCCGTCGCCCTCGATCGGGTGCGCACGAGGTCGGGAACTGGGGGGCTGGGGAGCTAGGGAGCTGGAAGCTGGAAACTGACTCATGCCACTCACCATCCGCAGTCTCGACGTCTTCGATCTCCGATTCCCCACGTCGAGGACGCTGGCGGGAACCGATTCCATGCATCCGGATCCCGATTACTCGGCCGCGTACGTCGTGCTGAAGACCGGCGAGGGGCCGGAAGGGCACGGGTTCACGTTCACGATCGGGCGTGGAAACGACATCTGCGTCGCGGCGATCCGCGCCTTCTCCCCGCTCGTCGTCGGAAAACGGCTGCGCGACATCACGGCCGATTTCGCGGGTTTCTGGCGGTCGCTCGCGACGGAAAGCCAGCTCCGATGGCTCGGACCCGAGAAGGGCGTGATCCACATCTCGATGGCGGCGATCGTCAACGCCGTGTGGGATCTCTACGCGAAAACGGAAGGCAAGCCGGTGTGGAAGCTCCTCGCCGACATGACGCCGGCGCAGCTCGTCTCGTGCATCGACTTCCGCTACATCACCGACGCGCTGGCCCCTGAAGAAGCGATCGAGATCCTCGAGCGCGGCCGGAGCGGCAGGGCCGCGCGCGAGGCGCAGCTCCTGCGCGACGACTACCCCGCCTACACGACGTCGATCGGCTGGATGGGCTATACCGACGAGCTCGTACGCGACCTGTGCCAGAAGGCGTGCGTGGAGGGATGGCGGCACTTCAAGGTGAAGGTGGGCGCGGCGCCCGAGGAAGACGCGCGGCGCCTCGCGCTCGTCCGAAGCCTCATCGGACCGCAGATGAAGCTCATGGCCGACGCGAACCAGCGCTGGGACGTCGCTGAAGCGATCGAGCGCGTCCGCGCGCTGGCGCCATCCGATCTCTGGTGGATCGAGGAGCCCACGAGCCCCGACGACGTGCTGGGGCATGCGGCGATCGCCGAGGCGGTGCGGCCGCTCGGCATCGGCGTTGCGACCGGCGAGCACTGTCAGAACCGGGTCGTCTTCAAGCAGCTCCTGCAGGCGCGGGCGATCGACTTCTGCCAGATCGACGGCTGCCGGCTCGGAGGCGTCAACGAGAACCTCGCCGTCATCCTGATGGCCGCGAAGTTCGGCGTGCCAGTGTGCCCGCACGCGGGCGGCGTGGGTCTCTGCGAGCTCGTCCAGCACCTGTCGATGTTCGACTTCATCGCCGTCTCGGGCCGCATGGACGACCGCGTCACCGAATTCGTCGATCACCTCCACGAGCACTTCGAGGATCCCTGCCGCACCCGCCGGGGCCGCTACGTCGCGCCGCTGAAACCCGGGTACAGCAGTGCGATCCTGGAATCGTCACGGGAAGCGTACAGCTATCCGCACGGTCGTATCTGGGTTCGAACGTAGGGGTTTACCGTGCCGCCGGATAACTCCCAACTTGTCCAATGGCCAAATGCCAAATGGTCGAAAATACCAACTCCCGCACCTCAAGCCTTTTTGCGTCGCGGAGCACGCCGGCGCGCATGGTGTCCGGCTCGGGCCTGACTGTCACCTCGTCACCTCCTTCGGCGGGTTCATCGGCCATTCAGTAGGTCGCGCGCCCGCCGCTCAGGTCGAACACGGCGCCCGTCGTGAACGAGTTCTCCTGCGAGACTAGCCAGGCAACCATCGCCGCGACCTCCTCGACGAGGAGGAACCGGCCGCGCGGTATCTTGGAGAGCATGTAGTCGATGTGCTCCTGCTTCATTTGCTCGAAGAGCGCCGTCTTCGCCGCGGCCGGCGTGACGCAGTTGACCGCGATGTCGTACCCGGCCAGCTCCTTGCCGAGCGACTTGGTGAGCGCGATGACGCCCGCCTTCGACGCGCTGTAGGCTGAGGCGTTCGGGTTGCCCTCTTTACCGGCGACGGAGGCCATGTTCACGATGCGCCCGTAGTTCTGCCCGACCATCAGCGGCACCAAGGTCCGGCAGCAGAAGAAGACCCCGTTCAGGTTCACCTCCATCACCTGCCGCCAGGCGTCTACTGGATAGTTCCAGAGCTTCTCGTTCGGCCCCGTGATGCCGGCGTTCGCCACGAGGATGTCGATCCCGCCTAGCGCCTCGACTGTCGCGGCCGCGGCCCGTTCGACGCCCTCCGCGTCCGAGACGTCCACGGGGACGGCGTGAACCTTCCCCCGCCCGGACAACTCTGCGAGGGCCGACTCGGCGAGCCTCGGGTCGCGGTCCCACAGCGAGACCGCGGCGCCCGAAGCGAGAAAACGCTCGGCGACGGCGCGGCCGATGCCCTGCGCCCCTCCGGTGACGACGGCGCGTCTGCCCGCGAGATCGATCCGGTTCAAGTGTGCTCCTTCTGGTGACTTACTACTCGCAAGCCGCGTACGCGGCTTCTTGAACATTTCCGCGCCGCCCGCCTCAGTGCGACTCGCGCGGCACGGCGGCGCCGCTCGAGCCGGCCAGGAAGTCAAGGTCCGCGCCCCGGTCAGCCTGTAGGACGTGGTCCGTGTAGAGCTTCACGTAGCCGCGCGCGGCGCGCGGAGGGGGCGGGCGCCACTCGGCGCGGCGACGCGCGAGCTCCTCCCCGTCGACGAGCAACTCGAGCCTCCGCGCGGGCACGTCCAGCTCGACGAGGTCGCCCGTCCGGATAAGTGCGAGCGTCCCGCCGGCCGCCGCCTCCGGCGCCACGTGCAGCACCACCGCGCCGTACGCCGTCCCGCTCATCCGACCGTCGGAGATGCGGACCATGTCGGTCACCCCTTTGCGCAGGAGCTTCGGCGGCAGCGGCATGTTGCCGACCTCGGGCATGCCGGGGTAGCCGCGCGGCCCGCAGTTCTTGAGAACCATCACGCAGGTCTCGTCAATGTCC
>DATKDB010000048.1:0-8278 GCA_035512895.1 Binatia bacterium
CTGGGCCACGATCGCGACGGCTCGGTTGGCGACGACGGTTCGCACGGACGGGTTTCGCGCCAGCGCCGCCGCGGCCGTATCGGAGCCGTGGAACGAAAAGCCGTTGAGGACGGCGGTGTAGATGAAGCCGACGCGTCCGGCATGGGCCTTCGCGAGGCGCTCGGCCGCGGACGCGGCATCCACTCCGGGCCGCAGGGTGACGATCCAGCTGCCCGCGACCTGTCCGGGGAGATCGGTCTGGAGTCGGGCGCCAGTGCTGCCGGCCTGGGGTGCGGCGAGCGCGGCGGCGGGCAGCATGGTGAGGACAAGGGCCAGCAAGGCCAGCAGTGCGGTGACGCGGCGCATCGGTCTGTTCCCTCCATTGCGGCCGCTAGCAGGGGCGCTCGGGCGTAACCGCTCCGGGAATCATCTCACCGCCGTCAATGCGCCAGCCAACGGTTCAAGACACGTGAACAGTGCCTGCTACGCTCAGACCGATGCCGCCCACCGCCACGACCTTCGGGGTGCCGACCGACGAGGCCTTCGCCAGGCTGCGCTGCGTGGCGTGGTACGACTGCGTCCCGCTCGAGCGCTACCTGTCGGGTGAGACGCCTGGCGGCGCGACGTACGAGGCAGACCGGACGTGAGCGGCGGCACCCTGCACCTCGTCGCCGTCCCGATCGGCAACCTCGACGACCTCTCGACGCGCGCGCGCGCGACGTTGCAGTCGGTCGCCGTCGTGGCCGCCGAGGACACCCGTCACTTCGCGACCCTCGCCCGGCATCACGGTATCGAGACGCGCGCGGTCAGCTACCACGACCACAACGAGTCGATCCGCGCCCGTGAGCTGCTCCACCGACTGAAGCTGGGCGAGGACGTGGCGCTCGTCAGCGACGCCGGGACGCCGCTCGTCAGCGACCCCGGGTACCGGCTCGTGCGCGCCGCGATCGACGCCGGGATCACCGTCACGAGCGTCCCGGGCGCCTCGGCCGTCACGACCGCGCTGGCCGCTTCCGGGCTGCCGCCGCACCCGTTCCGCTTCGCCGGCTTCCTGCCGCGTACGGCGGCCGCGCGACGCGCGGCCTTCGAGGCTCGGGCAGGCGACGACGCCACGCTCGTCGCCTTCGAGGCGCCGCGTCGTCTGCTCGCCGCGCTGCGCGACGCGCTCGACGTCCTCGGCGACCGACCCGCCTGCCTTGCGCGAAACCTCACGAAGCCGCACGAGCGCTACGAGCGCGGGACCCTGCGGGAGCTCGTCGCCCAGCTCGAGGCCGAGGAGGAGGTTCGTGGCGAGTGCACGATCCTCATCGGTGGCGCGACCGAGGCGGAGGCGACGACGGCCGCCGCGGAGGCTGATGCGCGCCTGCTCCTCGAGCACGCGACCCCGGCGCGCGCCATCCAGGAGCTCCTCGTCACACGACATGGCCTGCCGAAGCGCGACGCCTACGCGCTCGTCCTGCGGCTCCGCGACCGATGAGCGCGAGGCTCGACGAGATCGTCGATCGCGTGCTGTGCTCCCCGCGTTACCGCGACGTGAGCCGCGGCCTCGTGCACCGCCTGGCCGGGGAGGAGGTCCCGCGAGCGCGCAACCCCGACGATGCCGCCAAGCGCGTGAAGCGGCGCCTGCACCAGGCGGTCGGGGCCTTCCGGGGCGAGCGGCGCGCGGATGCCCTCGACCGCATCCGTGCGGCCTGGGCCGGCGACTTCGGTGACCCGGCCGTTCGGGCGGCCTGCGCCGACGCCCTGCGCGCGCACGCCTCGACGGCGGAGCGGGTGCCACATCTCGACGACTTCTATTCGGGCATCTGGGAGCACTCCGGCGTGCCGGGACGCCTCATCGACATCGGCTGCGGGCTGGGGCCGCTGGCGCTGCCGTGGATGGGCGTCGGCCGCGCGACGTACCTGGCCACCGACGTGGACGAGCGCCCCCTGCAGGTCGTCCGGTCCTTCCTCGAGCTCGTCGACCAGCCGCACACCGTCCGCACGATGGACGCCGTCGCCGAGCCGCCGGTCACCGCCGTCGACCTCGCCCTGCTGCTGAAGCTCGTGCCGACGCTGGATCGCCAGGACGCCGATGCGGCCACGCGCCTCCTGTCGTCGCTGCGGGCGCGGCACGCGGTCGTGAGCTTCCCGGGCCGCTCCCTCGGTGGCCGCACGAAGGGGATGGAGCGCTCGTACCGCGAGCGCCTCGAGCGGCTTGTCGCCGACGCCGGGCGGGTCAGCGCCGTGGCGGAGGTATCGGTCCCGAATGAGCTCGTCTTCGTGCTGACGCTGGAGCCGGTCGATGGCTGAGCCGCTCGTCACCCGCCGCGGCTCGCTGGGCGTGCCGACCTTCCTGCCCGACGCGACGCGGGCCGGCGTGCGCGCGGCGAGCAGCGAGGACTTGCGCAACATCGGCATCGACGGCGTCGTCGTGAACGCCTTCCATCTCCTCCGGCGTCCGGGGGCCCGAGTCGTCCAGGCCGCCGGCGGGATCCATCGGTTCATGGACTGGTCTGGGCCGATCCTGTCCGACTCGGGCGGATTCCAGGTCTGGAGCCTCATCCGCCAGGACCCGAACCGCGGGGTCATTCGCGACAACGAGGTGATCTTTCGCGAGCCGTCGACCGGCGAGAAGTGGACGCTCACCCCCGAGCGCGTCATCGGCCTCCAGTTCCAGCTCGGCTCCGACATCGTCGTCTGCCTGGACGACTGCACCGATGCGGACGACCCCGAGCCGGAGCAGGAGCGCTCGGTCGAGCGCACCGTCAAGTGGGCGCGGCGCTGCCGCGAGGAGTTCGACCGGCAGGTCGCGGAGCGGAAGGACGCGAATCCGCCGCGCATCTTCGCCGTCGTGCAGGGCGGCCGGGTCGAAGCGTTGCGCCGGCAGTGCGCCGCTGCGCTGGCCGAGATCGGCTTCGACGGCTACGGGTTCGGCGGCTGGCCGCTCGCCGCGGACGGGGCGCTGCTCGCCGAGCCGCTGCGCTGGGTCGCCGAGTCGCTGCCGTCGGACGCGCCGAAGCATGCGCTCGGCATCGGACGCCCCGATCACGTCGTCGGGGCCTTCGCGCTCGGCTACTCGATCTTCGACTGCGCCCTGCCGACGCGCGACGCGCGGCACGGGCGCCTGTACGCGTTCCGTCCCGGCTGGGCAGGACGGACCCCCGCCGCCGGCGACCACTTCTACCGGGCCGTGCGAATCCACGATCCCGAGTACCGCGTCGACCACTCACCCGTGGAGGACGGCTGCGACTGCCCGCTCTGCACCCGCCACTCGGCGGCCTACCTCCACCACCTGTTCAAGGTGGGTGACCTCTCGGCCGAGCGCCTGGCGACGCTCCACAACCTGCGCTTCTACGTGCGGCTCTTCGAGCTGCTCCGTCAGCGGCCGCTGCCCTCCATCGAGCCCTCGAGATCGTTGTCGGGCAGGTAGAGCGCCAGAGGACCTCGCGGTCGCCGCTCCAGGGATGAACTCGCGCCACAGTAGCGCACATTTCGCGCGACCCAATCCCCGTGCGCAGGGCGTCAGGCGTGCGCCGCGGCCTGGGCCGGGTCCTCGCGTCCGAGCGTGTCGGGGTTGACATTGCGCGCGCGCGCGAGGCGTTCGGTCAGCAGCTGGAGCGCGAGGGCCGATGCGAGAAGCGAGCCGGCGAGCGTCGGGACGCGACCGGTGCGCGGCAGGACGATCCTGCCGGCTGGCGTCTCCGAAGGCGGAATCTCCGGGTGGACCGGCTCGGCCACGATCGCCGCGGCGGACATCCCCAGCGTCCTCGCCGCAGCGAGCACGCGGAGCGCGCGCTCCTCGACGCCGGGGGTCGCCTCGGTGAGGACGAGCACGAGCCCGGTCCAGCGGTTCGCCGCTGCGAGGTGGCCGTGGAGGATCGTCTCGAGCTCGTGGGCCACGGTGGCCAGGCGCGCCCCCTCGGCGACTTTGAGGGCAAGCTCGCGGGCAGTGACGTGGTCGGCGCCCGACCCGACGACGACCAGCCGATCCGTGCCCGCCAGCGCGGCCGCCATGTCGGCGGCGCCATGGGCGTCCTCCGACACGTCGAGCAGCGCCCGGATGGCCGCCGCGTCGAGCCGCTTCTTCTGGAGCCGGGCGGCCACGGCGATCCCGACGACGAGCGGGGAGAGGTAGCCGACGGTGTGGCACCAGCTGCGGTCCTGCTCCTCCGTCCTGACGACGATCTCCGCGAGCGCCGCGCCCGGGGATCCGCCGCCCACCGTGACGAGGGCCGTGCGCGCGCCGGCCTCGTGCGCCGATCGGATGGCCTCGTTCGTCGCGTGCGTGCCGCCCTCGTGCGAGACGGCGACGAGGAGCCCGTCCGCGAGCGGCCGATGCCGCGTCTCGAGCGCCTGGACCGCGCGGATCTCGCGTCCGGCCGGCAGGTCGAGCGCCTCGTTCAGGAGGATCGCGATGGCCATTGCCGCGTGCTCCGAGGTCCCGCAGCCGGTCGTCACGATCGGCCTGCCCGCCGCGACCGCATCGCCGATCGCCGATGCCAGCGCGTTCGCCGCGTCGTCCTTCGCAAGGCGCCGGATGAGCCGCTCGGCGAGCGCCGGCTCGGCAGCGATCATCTCGCTCATCAGGTACGGCGGGCGAGCGCGGAACGCCGGCATCTCGGATGGCGCCCAGGGTTCCGGCGCGCCAGGCAGCGGCTCCTTCATCAGGCGGGGGTCAGCCGGGTTCGCGCATCGGCAAGTGGACGCCGCGCTCGTCGGCGACCTCGATGGCGCGCTCGTAGCCGGCATCGGCATGGCGGATGACGCCGGTCCCGGGATCCGTGGTCAGCACGCGCTCGAGCCGTGCCGCGGCCTCCGGCGTCCCGTCGGCCACGATCACCATCCCGGCGTGCAGCGAGTAACCGATGCCGACGCCGCCCCCGTGGTGGAAGCTGACCCACGTTGCGCCGGCGGCGGTGTTGAGCAGGGCGTTCAGGATCGGCCAGTCGGCGATCGCGTCGCTGCCGTCGCGCATGCCCTCGGTCTCGCGGTACGGGCTCGCCACGGAGCCGGCATCGAGATGGTCACGGCCGATGACGACCGGTGCCGTGATCTCGCCCGACGCGACGAGGTCGTTGATCGCGGCCCCGGCGCGGGCTCGCTCGCCGTAGCCGAGCCAGCAGATGCGGGCGGGCAGCCCCTGCACCGGCACCTTCTCCGCGGCGAGGCGCAGCCAGCGCTGGAGCGGCTCGTCGTCGGGGAAGAGCTCGGCGAGGGCCCGGTCGATCCGGGCGATGTCGCTCGTCTCGCCCGAAAGCGCGGCCACGCGGAACGGGCCCTTGCCCTCGCAGAAGAGCGGGCGGATGAAGGCGGGCACGAAGCCCGGGATGTCGAAGGCGTTCTCGACGCCGGCCTGCTGTGCGTGCGCGCGCAGGTTGTTCCCGTAGTCGAAGGTGACCGATCCGGCGGCCTGGAAGGCGAGCATGGCGCGCAGGTGATCGGCCATCGAGGCCATGGAGCGGCGCACGTAGTCGGCGGGGTCCGACGTGCGAAGCTCGAGCGCCTCGTCGAGGCCGATGCCGGCCGGCACGTAGCCGCCGAGCGGGTCGTGCGCCGACGTCTGGTCGGTGACGAGCTCCGGGCGCCACCCGCGCTCGACGAGCTGCGGCAGCACGTCGGCCGCGTTGGCGATGAGCGCGACGCTGCGGCCCTCGCGCTCGGCGCGCCATCGGTCGACGATGGTGACCGCGTCGTCGAGGTCATGCGTCAGCTCGTCGACGTAGCCGGTATCGAGCCGCCGCCGGGCGCGGACCTCGTCGACCTCGACGACGAGCGCCGCGCCACCGTTCATCGTGACCGCGAGCGGCTGGGCACCGCCCATCCCGCCCAGGCCGGCCGTCAGCGTCGCGGTGCCGGCGAGGGAGCCCCCGAAGTGCTGGCGCGCTGCCTCGGCGAACGTCTCGTACGTGCCCTGGACGATCCCCTGCGTCGCGATGTAGATCCACGACCCGGCGGTCATCTGGCCGTACATCGTCAGGCCGGCGCGCTCGAGCTCGCGGAAGACGTCCCAGGTCGCCCAGTGCGGCACGAGGTTCGCGTTCGCGATGAGGACGCGGGGCGCATCGGTCGTCGTCCGGAAGACGCCGACCGGCTTGCCGGACGCCACGAGCAGCGTCTCGTCGTCGGCCAGCTGCCGGAGCTCGGCGACGATCGCGTCGAACGCCTCCCAGCTGCGGGCCGCGCGACCCGTGCCGCCGTAGACGATGAGGTGGTCGGGATCCTCGGCGACGTCCGGGTCGAGGTTGTTCATGAGCATCCGGAGGGCGGCCTCCTGCTGCCAGCCCCTGCAGCTCAGGTCGGTCCCGCGCGGGGCGCGGACGGTCCGCGGACCGCTCTTCGGCGCGACGGTCGTCATGCGGATGATGATAGGCCGCCTCTCGTGGGGCGTCGCCTCGATCCTCAGGGAACGGGCGTCACCGACTCGACGACGAACTCGGTCCGGCAGCGCGCCACCATCTCCGCCTCCGAGGGCGCCGGCGCTGTCGCCGGGTCGCTCGAGGTCGCGCGGCACGTCTCGGCGGCGGGATCGTCGAAATGACCGATGACGTCGACCGTCCGTCCCGGCCCGAAGTCCTGTGGCACTTCTGGCGGGAAGCGAAGCAGCATCGCAATCTCGCCGGGCGCTGCGCCGAAGCCGCAGCCGCTCGTGCCCGCCAGCCAGGCGGGCTCGAAGTTCACCGGCCCATCGGCGACCCCGCACCCGCCGTCGCCGCCGCGGAACTCGATCGTCCGATCCTTGAAGCACGCGAGCCGCTCCTCGGGCGCCAGCGCCAGGAACGCGTCGAGGTCGGATGGCTCCGGGCAGGACAGGTCCTCCATCACGATCCACGCCTCGCCATCCCGGTGGGCCGACGCCACCCAGCCGAACGGTCGCTCGCGCTCCCCATCGGGTCGGATCGGGAGCACCTGGTACCAAATGTACCCATCGGCGGCGCGCGGTCCGTCCACGACGAGGACTCGGTCCCCATCGGTCAGGCGTGCCGGCAGGATCGTGTCGCGATTGGCGACGCTCGGCTCGGTCCGCACGACGAGGTTGTCCACGACGACCTCCCAGATCGTGTCCAGCACCCCGGTGTCGTCGCCCGGCTCGGGAGAGGCCGGAGCGGCCGATGTCGCACTCGGGGCGGCGGATGCGCTCGCGCCGACGCTCGGGACCGATGCCGACGCGGACGCCGAGGCGGTCGCGGTTTCGCCCGGGTCCGCGACCGGCGAGCGGTCCCCGAGCGTGGCGACGGCGATGAGCGCACCGACGAGGAGTGCGGCCACCGCCACGATCGACGCCAGCCCAATCCATCTCCCACGGCTCATGCGGCCGATGATAGGCCGCTCAACCGTCGCCGAACGGGTTCGGGCGCTTCGGCTTCTCGGGCGGCAGGCGGAAGAGGTCGTCGGGGTCACGCGCCGGCGGGAGCGGCAGCGGCCACTCGTCACCCTCGTCGGACGGCGTGCCGGCGCGGAGCAGGCCGGACCACGCGTCGGCATCGGTCTCGCCGGTGAGCTCGCGGCGGTAGACCGGGAAGCGCTCGTCACCGGCGAGGTGCTCGAACGCCGCCGCCTCGTACACCGATGCGGGCCCGGGCGAGGGCAGCCACGGATCCGCGACACCTTCCGGGTAGGCCTCGACGGCGATGATCCCGCGCCGGTCGAGCTCCGCGCAGACCGCCTCGAGCAGCGCGACCGCCGACGCGACGCGCGACTCACCCTCGTCCGAGACCTGGAGGCAGGTGACGACCCACGGCGCCGGGGACTCGGGGAGCTGCGGGTAGCGGTCCCGGATCGACTGTGCGCGCGGGTACGCGCTCAGCGGGCCGAACTGCGCGTAGCCGACCGCGACGCGCGAGACGCTATCGGTCTGGTAGGCGAGCATGCCGTACGAGCCCGAGACGGCGCGCGCGGCGAGCAGCCGGCTTCGCCTGAGGCGGGCGCGTGCCGCGGCATCGGGCGCCCCGGGTTCGGGGGCCTCGCGGCCGCCGTCGATGCGCTCCCAGTAGTCGCAGGTCTGGCACCGCGCTCCCGGTTGGGCGGGAGCCGGAATCTCATCGAAGCTGTCGTCGTCGACCAGGACGAAGTCGAGCTCAGGCATGGGCGTCGCGCGTCGACCCCATGGCGAGCAGGTCGCCGGCATGGACGAGCTCGCGCAGCGCGGCGATGTCGGGGGCGGGGGGCCGGTCGGCGCCGAGGTGCGGGACGCGGCCGCGGATCATGGCGTGGGCGGCCGCCACGCCGGCCCCCGGCCGCAGCGGCGCGCGGAAGTCGAGCCCCTGGGCGGCGCACAGCGCCTCGATGGCGAGGACCTGCTCCGCGCACTCGACCGCCC
>DATKDB010000049.1:0-16864 GCA_035512895.1 Binatia bacterium
AGGGCCTGCGCGAGATCTGCGACGAGCACGGCATCCTCCTCATCGCCGATGAGATCCAGTCCGGCATGGGCCGCACGGGCGCGTGGTGGGCGATCGAGCACACCGGCGTCGAGCCCGACATCCTGACGACGGCCAAGGGCATCGCCTCCGGCATGCCGATCGGCGCGTTCATCGCCCGCGACTCGGTCTGGACCTGGCCCCCGGGAGCGCACGGCTCGACGTTCGCCGGCAACCCGGTCTGCGCCGCCGCCGGCCTCGCGACGCTCGGCATCATCGAGGACGAGGCGATGGCGAACGCCACCACCATGGGGGCTCGGCTGCGCGCCGGACTCGAACGCGTGTGCGAGTCTCGTCCGGCAGTCCGCGACATCCGCGGCCAGGGGCTGATGATCGGCGTCGAGTTCGACTCGCACGGCGCCGCCGAGGCCGTGCAGGAGGAGGCATTCCGCCTCGGGCTGCTGACCCTGGAGTGCGGCGAGTCATCGCTCCGCTTCAGTCCGCCGCTCATCATCAGCGAGGCCGAAGTCGACACTGCGATCCGCCTCTTCGATGCCGCGCTCCACGAGGCGGGGCACCCGGTCGAGGGCATGGAGGAGACCGGCGGCTGAGCCTAGTTCAGCAGGTCCGACAGGCTCGTCAGGGTGAAGCCCCGGTCCCGCAGGCCGCGCACGATCAAGCGCAGCGAGTCGAGCGTCTCGTAGCCGCCCAGGTGGAACAGCACGTTCGACCCGTTCACCGCGTTGCCGACGACCTTGGCCGCGATCTGCTGAGCGGTCGGGCCGCCATCGCTGATCGGCTTCCAGTCGATCGTGTCGATGTCCCACATGAAGGTCTTCGTGTAGCCGGCCGATGCGGCCGCGTTGATGACCGCCGCGTTGATCGATCCGTACGGCGGGCGCCAGTAGGGCTGCGGGTTCTGGCCAGTGCCGCTGCGCAGGATCGCCTCCGCATCGGTCAGCTCCTTGCGCACCCGATCTGCGCTGAACGGCCCGCCGGCGCAGGGGGCGGTGGATGGTGAGCCGCCGCCGCCGCGCACGAGATCGCAGTGGAACATCGTGTGGTTCGCGATCTCGAAGAGGCCGGGATTCGCGCGGATGATCGCAATCACCTGCTGACCCTGCGCGGTCTGGCTCATGACGCCCGTCGCGAAGATCGTGGCGCACACCCGGTTGGCGACGAGGAAGTTCATGATGTCGACCGCGGGATCCATGCGTCCGCCCATGTCGAAGGTGAGCGCGACGCCTGGCCCGGCGTTCGGGATCGTCCCGAAGGTCTGGGCCGAGCCGGCGGCGACGCGGTTGCCGGCCGTGCAGCCCGCGGCGCTCGGAGGCGGAGCGGTCGGTCGGGGCGTGGACGGCGCGGCGGTCGGCGCCGGTCGCGGCGTGACGCCCGGGTCGCCGCTCACGACGAGGATCCAGCCCACCTCGATCGTGCCGGGGTCGGAGGCGAGCGACGGGTAGCGATCGGTGTTCCATGCCTGCAGCTGCCCCGTCGTCGTGCCGTAGGCTCGGGCGATCGCGCTGAGCGAGTCGCCGCGGCGGACGGTGTACGTCGTCCCGGCGTGCGGCGCCGGCGTCGGCGCGGCCGTGGGCTCGGTGCCCGGCGAGGCGGTCGCTGAGGCAGAGGGCTCGCCCTGGCTGGGGGACGCGGAGGGCGATGCCGAGCCGGCGAGCGACGGTGCGATGGCTGCCGGGCTCGGCGTGGCGGCCGGCGCCGAGCAGGCTGAGAGGAGCACGAACAGGCTGAACACGACCGGGACGGACGCGGAGCGGCGCATCGGCCTAGTTCGGGTGGTAGCCGAGGTCGGAAGCCGGAATCGGCGGCATGGCGCCATCGCCGAGGAGCCGGATCTCGCGTCGCAGGAGCTCGAGCTCGGCGCGAAGACGGGTCGCGGCGTCGGGCAGCTCGAGCAGCTGCTGCTTCCGCGTCAGCTCCACCTGGAGGACGCCGCCGACCGCGTAGCTGGCGGCGACCGGGTCGTCCGGTAGGTGGATCGGCTTGAGGACCTGGTCGAGGGAGGCGGTCACGTCTGGAAGCTCCTGCGCATGCTCTCCCACTGACGCGGTGCGCAGCACGAAACGTTTCACCGTCGCGACATACGCGTCCAGTGCAGCCTGCACGCGCGGCACGAGCGCACCGGCCTCCTCGCCCACCGGCTCGCCGATCTCGGCCGCCTCGACGATGGCGTACGGCCCGGAGCGGTCGACGGTCCCCAATCGCGCGCGCGCGACGCCGACGCCGATGAGCACCCACCGACCGTCTGGCAGCTGCTCTGCGCTGCGGACCTCGCAGATCGTCCCCATGCGCTCGGTCACCGCCTCGCCGCCCACCTCCGGTCCCTCGGTGATCATGCTGACGACGAAGCGGCCGGCATACGGCGAGCCCTCGGCCATGACGTCGGCGACCATCGACCGATAGCGCTCCTCGAAGATGTGGAGCGGCAGCGGCAGGTGCGGGAAGAGGACGGTGTGCAGGGGAAAGTGTGGGAGGCGCATCGGTCCCATGCTCCCACCCGACGAGGGGAGCGGCAAGCGGCCGGGCGTACGGCGGGCGTGCGCGGCCGCCCGTTACTCGTCGACGAAGGTCGTGTCGATCTGGGCGCGCTGCAGCCTGCCGGAGTAGTCGATGTACACGCTCTTCCACTCGCTGAAGAAGTCGAGCGCCGCCTGCCCGACCTCGCGATGACCGTTGCCGGTCGCCTTCGTCCCACCGAACGGCAGGTGCGCCTCCGCCCCGATCGTCCCGTGGTTCACGTACCCGAGCCCTGACTCGAAGTCGCGGATGGATCGGAACGCGAGATTGACGTCCCGGGTGAAGAGCGAGGTCGAGAGCCCGTACTTCACGCCGTTGACGACGCGCACCGCCTCCTCCCACGAGTCGACCGGGATGACCGATGTGACCGGCCCGAAGATCTCCTCCTGCGCGATGCGCGCCTCCGGCTTGACCTCGGTGAAGATCGTCGGCTGGAAGAAGGAGCCCTTGGCCAGCTTGCCGTCGCGAGCCGGCTCGCCACCGATGACGAGGTCGGCCTCGTCGCGGCCGATCGCGGCGTACGACGCGATCCGCTCGACCGCGGCCTCGTTGATGACCGGGCCGATGTCGGTCGTCTCGTCCAGGCCGTCGCCGAGGACGAGCTTCGCCACGCGCTGCCGCAGCCGATGGACGAAGTCGTCGTGGACGGCGCGGTGGACGACAAGGCGCGACGCGGCGGTGCAGCGTTGGCCGCTCGTGCCGAAGGCGGACCAGATGACCGAGTCGAGCGCGAGGTCGAGATCGGCGTCCTCCCAGATGACGATCGGGTTCTTGCCACCGAGCTCCAACGACACGCGCTTCAGCGTCTTCGCGGCACGCGTGCTGATCTCGACGCCGGTATCGGTGTGGCCGGTGAAGCTGATGACCTTCACGTCCGGGTGGTCGACGATCGCGTTGCCGACCTCGCCGCCCGACCCGGTCACGACATTCACGACGCCATCAGGCAGGCCGCCCTCGACGAGGAGCTCCACGAAGCGCACGAGGCAGGCGGGCGTGTCGGACGCCGGCTTGATGACGGCGGTGTTGCCGCAGATGAGCGCGGGGAACAGCTTCCAGGCCGGAATGGCGACCGGGAAGTTCCACGGGGTGATGATCCCGACGACACCGATCGAGCGGCGAAGGCTCATCGCGAACTTGTCGGGCATCTCCGACGGAACGGTCTGCCCGAACAGGCGGCGACCCTCCCCGGCCATGTAATACGCGACGTCGATCGCCTCCTGCACGTCGCCGCGCGCCTCGGGCAGGACCTTGCCCATCTCGCGCGTCATGAGTTTCGAGAGCTCTTCCTTGTGCTCGGCGAGGAGGCGCGCGATGCGGAACAGGATCTCGCCGCGCTTCGGGGCGGGCATGCCGCTCCAGGCCGGGTAGGCGCGGCGCGCGGCCTCGACGGCGGCGTCGACGTCGGCCGGGCCGGATGCCGGGAACTCGCCGATGACCTCGTCGTGGTCGGCCGGGCTCACGCTCGTGAAGGTGGCACCCGAGCCGGCGGCCCTCCATTCGGCACCGATCAGGTTCTGGTACGTTTTCGTCACGGAATCGGATCTCCTCGGGCAGGCGCCATGCGGCGAGACACCGATTCTATCCGCGGAACGAACCTTGCACCGTGAAGCAGGCAGGGCGGGCGGCACGAGAGGGAGAAGAGAGCATGAGAACCGGCAAGGAGCTCATCGGGCTCGCGATCGTCGACGTCAGGGATGGGAAGAGGCTCGGGCACGCCGACGAGATCGTCATCTCGCCCGACGACGGCCGGCTGCTCGGGTTCGTCATGAAGGGTGGGGGCCTCTTCGGCGGCAAGGAGTCGATCGTCGAGATCGACGACGTGCGAGCCATCGGACGCGACGCGATCACCGTCGAGGGTGGCGAGGTGGCACACACGACCGAGGCCTCCGCCGAGTCGTTTCGCGAAGCGCGTGGCAGCGACCGTTCGCTCGTCGGACGCAAGATCGTCACGCAGGGCGGGACGATGATCGGCCAGGTGCACGACATCGTCCTGAACGAGGAGCAGCGTCGCGTGACCTCGCTCACGATCGGTGGCGGCCTCTTCGAGCAGGGCGATGCGCTGCCGGCCAATCGCATCGTGTCGGTCGGGCCCGACCTCATCGTCATCCGCGACGAGGACGATGACGGCGCGGCTCCCGGGCCGTTCAGCGCCGGCTGAGAGGTCCCGGCGCGGCCGGGACATTCGCCCCTTCACCGCGTGCGCGTGCCACCCGATCATGGACGCACAACTGAAGAACCATCGTCGCGGGTTCCTGTAATCCAACGATCACGGGGCTGAAGTAGTGGCACCCCACGGCGATGGCCTCAGCGCGACGCCGGTCCGGCAACGGGCCGGCGTCTTCGCGCCGCGCGCGATAAGCCACTGGTAAGCGGCCGCAAAGACACTGTGCGGCACGATGGGCGCACACATCAGATCGCTGTCGTGAACGCCGGCTCGCCTCCATCGAAAAGGAGGCTGATTCCATGTTCTCGAGACGGATCGCGATGGCGGCGTCGATCGCCATGCTGATCTCCGTGCTCACGATCGCGCCGGCCGCGGCGGCGAAGCCGGCGCCACCGGGCCAACCACCGCCGCCGATCGCCGAGCGACCGTTGACGTCCGAGGAGGAGGCGGAGTCTGCGCGCAAGGTGGCCGACGCGGAGCGCTATCTCGCGTCGCCCGAGGCGCGCGACGACACGCTCGTCACACTCGCCTGCGTGACGCCGACCGCCGCCGGCACCGACCCGACCGTGACGGCCGCGACCGACGAAACGATCCAGGCCTGCTACACGCCGCAGGGATTCCTCCCCGTCGAGGCCCGCGACCAGACACGCAGCTACTACTGCGGTCCGGCCGTCGGCCAGGTCATCGCCAACTACAGCTGGGCGATGGGGTCGGGCTCGAACAAGTACCTGCAATCCACGATCGCCCAATGGATGGCGACCGATACCAACGGCCAGACGAACGCCTACTGGCTCGAGGCCGGTCTCGAACGGGCGACGGCCGCATCACCGCGTCGGCCCGCGAACTGGAACTGGGTCGTGACGCAGCTCCAGGACTCGGACCGTGACGGCCAGTTCGGTGACCAGCTGCACGACTTCGTGCGGGCGAACGTGAGCGGGTCGAGGATGCCGCTCGCCATCTCGGTCAAGCCGCACGACCCGAACGGCCAGTTCCACCTCGTCAGCTGGCCCCGGCCAGTGGGATCGGTCGGCCACTGGATCACGGCGTACGGCTGGGTCGGGCTCTGGACCGGGACCGACTACGCCCGCCTCTACTACACCGACTCGTCGAAGGACGAGGGCGGGTCGACCGGCAAGTTCTGGGATCCGATGCGGCACATCGCCGGGATGATCATGGCGCACCATGGGAGGTTCGTCTGGTGATCCGGGGCGCGGTCCGCGCGGCTTCGGTCGTCGTGTTCTGCGCGGGCGGGGTGGCGGCATGCAGCGCCGCGACCCCGCCACCTCCGACGCCCACGTCACCGCCGAGCGTGACGCCCTCGGCCGCGGTGTCGCCGGCCGAACGGCCGATGCCGAGCCCACAGACGGGCGAGCGTGACGCCCTCGGCGCCGAGCTCGACGTCGCGGAGATCGACCTCGGCCTGACCGGCGAGGTCCTCGAGTTCGCGAGCACCGGCGGGTCGGTCGTCTACTCCTCGGGCCTCCCCGAAGGCGCCGGCGAGGGGGCGGCCCCCGACGTGTTCCGCCTCGTGCCGGGACCGTCAGCCGGCCCCGAACTCGTCTGGCGCAACCCGAGCCGCGACCACTCGGTCGTCCGGGTCGGTGGGGACCTCGACACGATCGCGTTCGTCGACGTCCCGCTGAGCGGCGAGCGCGCGTGGGACCTCTGGCTCGTGGCCGATCGTGCGGCGCCCGTTCGCCTCGACACCCACCCCGGCGGCGAGGACGTCTCGAGCCTCGTTCCCAGCCTCAGCGTCTTCGAGCCGCGCATCACCTGGACGGCGTTCGATCGAGGCCCGACGGGGCCGGTCTCCCAGCTGCTCGTCGCCGAGGCACCCGGCTGGGAGCCGCGCGTCCTCCTCGAGCGCCCGGCCGCCGAGGCGGAGCTCTGGCTGCCCAGCCTGCACGGCAACATCCTCGTGTACAGCGAGATCCGCTACTCGGACGACCGCTCCACCGACGAGCGCACGGTCCATCTCCTCGAGCTCGGCGTCGGCGGCGCCGAGCCGCGGCGGCTCGACACCTCGGGTCGAGCCACGATGGCCGTCGCATCGGCCGATTCGGTGCTCTGGAAGGAGGCGGATCTCGGGTTCAACATGTTCAACTGGGGCCGGATGTTCGAGTACGACCTCGCGACGAGCACGATCTCGCCGATCAGCACCTGGCCCCAGGAGTACGTCAACTACCCGTCCGCCGGGAGCCGGTTCGTGGCGTGGTGGGGCGCGGACGCGTTCTCGTTCGGCGTCTACGACCTCGTGCGCGATCGGGCCCGGCTCATCGAGCGTCATTCCTCCGAGCCGCAGGCGAACGTGCTGCGACCGCACGTCTCAGGCGACCTGCTCGTCTGGATGCACGTCGAGACGCCTCCGGGGACGACGAGCCATCGCGCGCTGCGCTACGCCTATCTGCCGAACGCGGGCGCCGACCGTTGAGCCCTACGGCCGGGTCATGCGCATGACGTCGAGCGCCTCGTCGAGCTGTGCCTTGCTGAGCCGCTCGGGGACGTGGCCGCGCTCGATCACGACCTCCCGGATCGTTCGCCGCTCGGCCAGCGCCTGCTTCGCGACGCTCGCCGCCTCCTCGTAACCGAGGTACCGGTTCAAGGGCGTGACGATCGCCGGCGAGCTCTCGGCGTACTCGCGCAAGCGATCAACGTTGGCGGTGATGCCGTCGACGCATCGGTCCGCGAGCAGGCGGCTGACGGCGGCGAGGAGGCGGATCGACTCGAGGACGTTGCGCCCGATCATCGGCAGCATGACGTTCAGCTCGAAGTTGCCGGCTGCACCGCCCCAGGCGACGGCCGCGTCGTTGCCGACGACCTGCGCGCAAACCATGAGCGTCGCCTCGGGCAGAACCGGGTTCACCTTCCCCGGCATGATGCTGCTGCCGGGCTGAAGGTCGGGGAGGTTGATCTCGCCCAGGCCGGCGCGCGGGCCGGAGCCCATCCAGCGCAGGTCGTTGGCGACCTTCGTCAGGCTCACCGCGATCGTGCGCAGCTGGCCCGACAGCTCGACGAGGCCGTCGCGCGCGCCCTGCGCCTCGAAGTGGTCGCGGGCCTCGGTCAGCGGCAGCGAGGTCATGGCGGCGACCTCCGCGATCACCTGGCCGCCGAACCCCGGCGGCGAGTTGATGCCCGTGCCGACGGCCGTCCCGCCGAGCGGCAGCTCGGCGACCCGCGGGAGGCTGGCGTGCAGCCGCTCGACCCCGAGGCGAACCTGCATCGCGTAGCCGCCGAACTCCTGGCCGAGCGTAACCGGTGTGGCGTCCATGAGGTGGGTGCGGCCTGCCTTCACGACCTCCGCGAACTCACCGGCCTTGCGATCAAGCGACGCCGCCAGATGCTCGAGCGCCGGGACCAGGTCGTTCACGATCCCGTCGGTGGCGGCGATATGGATCGATGCCGGAAACATGTCGTTCGAGGACATCGGGTGGTTGACATCGTCGTTCGGATGGACCGCGCGACCCAGCCGCTCGCCGGCGAGGGAGGCGAGCACCTCGTTCATGTTCATGTTGCTGCTCGTGCCGGAGCCGGTCTGGAAGACGTCGATCGGGAACTGGTCGTCGTGGTCGCCGCGCGCGACCGCCTCGGCGGCAGCGATGATCGCCGCGGCCGGCTCGGGCTCGATCATCCCGAGCTCGCGCTTGACCGATGCGACCGCCGCCTTGATCTGCGCGAGCGCCCGGATCTGCGCACGATCAAGCGGGAGTCCGGAGATCGGAAAATTCTCCACCGCGCGCTGCGTCTGCGCGCCCCAGCGGGCCGTCGCGGGGACCCGCATCTCTCCCATCGAATCTCGCTCGATGCGCCCGTCGCTGCTGTCGCTCATCGGTTGAAGTCGGGGTCGTCGAACTCGGTGAAGCGGATGATCGGCGGGATGAGGTACGGCAGGTGTCCGGCCTCCAAATCGCCGAGGATGCGCGTCGCCTCGCCGATCAGCTCGTTCACGAAGATGCCATGGTGCGCCGGCTGGTACGGCCGGAGCTTCGCGAGGCCCTCGGCGAGCTTGTTGCGAGCGCCGCGCAGGTTGCGCCGCTGGAGATGAAGAAGGCCGGCCGCGACCTGAATCAGCCCCTGGTAGAAGTCGCGATCCTCGTCCGGTGCGGAACGCCAGAGCGTCTCCCACGCCTCGTGCGCATGCCAGTAGCGGACCCCGTTGAAGAGCGAGGCGCCACGGCGGAAGAGGCGCTCGGCCTCCCGCGGGTCGAGCGGCGCGGCACGACCTGGAGGCAGCTCGCCCGGACGTGCCGGGCCGGCCGGCGCCGGGGCATCACTCATGGGTTGATCGTAGCAGGGCGCTCGCGTCGCGAGCGGGACCCGAGCCGTCAGTCGACGATCTTCGCCATGACATGCTTGACGATCGTGTAGTCCTCGATCGAATAGCTGCTCATGTCCTTGCCGTAGCCGGACTGGCCGAAGCCGCCGTGCGGCATCTCCGACGCGATCGTCAGGTGGTCGTTGATCCAGACGGTGCCGTAGCGCAGGGCCTTCGCGGCCCGCAGGGCGCGCTTCACGTCCTTCGTCCAGACCGATGCCGCCAGCCCGTACGGCACCCCGTTCGCCCACGCCAGTCCCTCCGCCTCGTCGCTGAAGCGCTGGACCGTGACGACCGGACCGAAGACCTCGTTCTGCACGATCTCGGCGTCCTGCCCAACGCCGGTGACGAGCGATGGGCGGTAGAAGAAGCCGCGCTCGCCGAACGTCTCTCCGCCGGCCGCGATCTCGGCGCCGTAGCCACGGGCGCGGTCGACGAACCCGGCCACGCGCTCCTGCTGCGCCCGCGAGACCATCGGCCCCATGTCGAGCTCCGGGTCGGAGGCGGGATCGCCGACCTTGATCGAGTTGACCGCCGGCACGAGCGCCTCGATCGCGCGGTCGTAGCCGTCGCCCATGACGATGATCCGGGTCGCGGCAGTGCAGTCCTGCCCGGAGTTGAAGTAGCCGGCCATCTTGATCGTCTCGGCCAGCGCCTCCATATCGGCGTCGTCGAAGACGAGCACCGGTGCCTTGCCGCCGAGCTCGAGGTGCACGCGCTTCACCGTCTGCGCAGCGGCGGCCGCGATCTCCTTCCCGGTGGCCGTGTCGCCGGTCAGGCTGACCATGTCGACGTCGGGATGGCTGATGAGCCGATGCCCGACCACCCCGCCGGGGCCAGTGACGACGTTGAAGACACCCTTCGGGAAGATGTCGGCGGCCAGCTCCGCCAGTCGCAGCGCCGAGAGCGGCGTCATCGAGGCCGGCTTGAGGACGACCGTGCATCCGGCGGCGATCGCCGGGCACAGCTTCCAGATCGCCATCATGAGTGGGTAGTTCCACGGCGCCACCTGTCCCACGACACCGGCCGCCTCGCGGCGGAGCATGCTCGTGTGCGTGCTGACGTACTCGCCCGCCGCCTTGCCCTCGACGACCCTCGCGGCGCCGGCGAAGAAGCGGACGTTGTCGACCGTGAACTCGACGTCGAAGTCGGCGGTGCCCTTCGGCTTCCCGACGTTCTGCTGCTCGAGAAGCGAGAGCGTCTCGGTGTCCTTCTCGATCGCATCGGCGAAGGCGTAGAGCGCCTTCGACCGATCCTGCGGCGTGGACTGCGACCAGGTCTCGAAGGCGGACCGAGCCGCGGCGACCGCGCGGTCGACGTCGGAGGCGTCACCCTTCGGGACCTGGGCGATCTCCTCCTCGGTGGCCGGGTTGATGACCGGCGCGGTCTCGCCGCTGCCGGCATCGGCCCACTCGCCGTCGATGAACATCTGCTGGCGGGACGCGGTCAGGGTCATGGCTGGTTGGACCTCGAGAGCTGCATGGCGGTGGACAGGCGCGAGTAGGCACCGATACGGGCCGATTCTACCGGGTCCGGCGACGGATTCCACCATGTGATGTGGCCAACGGCGCTGGATTCCGCGCGGGCGTCGGCCCGGCGCCGCGGGAAAGCCTAGTCCCGAACGGCTCGGAAGCCCCCGTCGGCGACGCGGGCCATGACGAAGAGCAGGTCGGCAAGCCGGTTCAGGTAGGGAACGACCTGCGAGCCGGACAGCTCGCCCGCGTCGGAGAGCGCCACCGCGCGGCGCTCTGCCCGGCGAACCGTCGTCCGCGCCAGGTCGAGCGCGGCACCCGCCATCGACTCGCCCGGCAGGACGAACTCCTTCGGCTGCTCGGTGAGCGCCTCGAGCGCGTCGATCTCTGTCTCGAGCGACGCGACCATCTCGGCCGTGACGCGGGAGACGCCATCGGTCAGGCGCTCGCGGCGGTCCGAGTGCGTGGCAAGCTCGGCGCCGACGACGAAGAGCTCGCGCTGGAGCCGCAGCGTCAGCTCGGCCAGCCGCGCCTCGGTGGGGTCCGCGGTCGTTCCGATCGAGGCCCGCGCGAGCCCGAGCGCCGAGACCGCCTCGTCGGTCGTGCCATACGCATCGGTGCGCAGGTCGGCCTTGCTCACCCGGTCGCCACCGAAGAGCAGGCCGGTCGATCCGGTGTCTCCCCTCCGCGTGTAGATCCGCACGTGCTCAGCCTCGCTCCGGTGTGGCACTTCGCCTGCAATGGTACGCGGCATCATGCCCGCCAACCCCCGTACCCCTGGATCCGGGGCAGTGCGTGCCGACGGCCACGGCGGTGCCCCGACGATCGACGAGGTCCTGCGCGAAGGCCCCTCGGGCTAGAACAGGCCGGGCGGGGGTTCCCAGCGCTCGGCGAGCAGCGTCACCTTGACCGGCGGGCCGACGACCTCTTCGGCCTTCGTCTTCACCGTCTGGATCAGCTCGCCCGCCCACGGACAGAACGGCGTCGTGAGGACCATCTTGATCTCGGTCGGCGCGCCATCGGTCCCGAGCTCGACGGCCTTGATCAGGTCAAGGTCCACGATGCTCATCCCGATCTCCGGGTCCTGGATCTCGTACAGCGCGGTCATCACGTCGTCGACCTTGCCGAGGTTGGATTCGATCGTCATGCCCCCAGTCTACGCCTAGAGCAGCGCGGTGTCGTAGGCCGGGTGCGGGGCAAAGACGAGCGGGCGGACGCGGTGGTAGCCCTCGTGGATGACCGCCTCGGTCTCGATCGCGGCGCGGAGCGCGGCGATCTCCTCCGCCGTGTCGGTCTGGCTGGCGTGGCACTCGAGCGCGGCGAGCTTGCGGTCGGCGAGGGAGGTGATGTCGATCCGGTGCGTCGCAGCCTGCTCCTCGGGGGACAGGTCAAACAGGTTGCCGCTCGGGTCGAAGATCGGGCTGATCACGTACACGGCGTTCGGCGCGATGCCGGACTCGGCCAGCTTTTCGACCGCCCAGCGCGTCGCGTTGCCGACGACGATGTGATCGGGATGGCCGGTCACGCCGTGCGGGCCGAACGTGACGACCGCCGCCGGGCGCCGGTCGGCGAGCCAGGCGGCGATCTCGTCGACGAGCGTCTCGAAGGGCTGGTCGGCGACGCCCCCGTCCGGGTAGCCATCGAGCAGCGAGACCTCGTCGAGGCCGATGGCGCGGGCTGCGCAGATGAGCTCGGCCTCGCGCGTGTCGCCGAACGCCGGGTCGGGCATGCCGTCCGCCGTGCCCGCCTCCCCGCGCGTCACGACGAGGAGCCGGGTCGTGGCGCCCGCCTCGTGCGCGAGGGCGAGCGCGCCGGCGCAGCCGAAGCTCTCGTCGTCGGGGTGCGCCAGGATGGCCGCGAGGCCGCCCGGCGAGATCGGGTAGCTCATCGGTCCTCCTCGATCGTGGCGTCGGTGGGGTTGGGGTCGGCGGGATCGTCAGGGTCGTCGGAGAGCGACGTCCAGCCCTGGCGCTCGACCGCGGTCCTCATCGTACGCAGGACGGCGAGCTTCGCGCTCGCCACCTCGGCAATGAAGCGGCGCGTGCCGGGCTCGTCGAGAAGCGAGCCCGGCGGCGCGCTGTCGCGCCCTACGTTGAGCCAGGCGAGGTGATAGCGGTCCATCCGGCCCCAGACCTTCTCGAGCAGCCGGTCGGAGTCGAGCAGCCAGCGCCGAAACGGATCCCAGGCCGGCTGCGCGATCAGCGCCTCACCGCTCGCGATGAGCTCGTCGGTCGCGACGAGGAACGCGGAGCGCGTCATCACGGACGGAGGTCGATTCATCACGAGGTCGGAGTATAGGAGCGTGCCCAGCCGGCCTCCGTTCGTACCATGGTGCGTCGCCGAAACACCCACGAGAATCCGGTCCATGGACCGATCCGACGCGACCCGGGCCCTGGTGGTCGCCGTCACCGTGCTCGTCGCAGCCCTGCCGCTCGGGCTCCTGGCGGCGCTCGGGATGCTCCCTCCCGTCATGCTCGACGGGAGCGACCTCGCGTGGCTGCCCACAGCGCTCGCGCTCGGACTGGCCCTCGCCGCCTCCGGCGCCGCGCTCGCCGCCATGACGGTCGGGCTGCGCCACGGCGACCTGCCGCTCCTCGCGAGCGCCGGAGCGTCGGCCGCGCTGGCGGGCGGGGTGATCGGCGCGCTCGCCACGTCCTCCTCGCTGTCGGTGCCGCTCCTCGTCGCCGCGGGATTCATGCTCGTGGCCGCGTCGGCCGGACGCCTGCCGCCGCTCGACGACCTCGCGCCGGCGATCGCGGGCGCGGCCCTGGTCATCGTCATTGCCGAAGCCGCCGCCCTCGTCGAGATCCTGCCGCCGACGGCCGAGCTGCTTGCGCCGCTCCGGCAGCCGATCCTCCTCGGGGCCGTCGTCCTGGCGGCCGTTGCGACCATCCGGTCGCGGGGCGGGCTGATCGGGATGCTCACGATGATCGGCGCCGCCGGCCTGCTCGCAAGCCGCGGCACGTCACTGGAATGGGCCCTCGGCGTGACCGCCCTGACCGCGGGACAGCTCATCGCGCTGCGTGCGGCCCTCGAGCCGCGACCCGCGGCAGAGGAGGAGGATGTCCGCCTGCCCGACCTCGCCGCGCGCCTCTCCGACGCGGTGCTGCGCTTCGATGGCCGGCTGAAGCTACGTGACTGGAACGCGGCGGCGGCGGCTCTGCTCGGACTGGACGCCACGTCGATCGGCACCCGGCTCGAGGATCTGCTCGGGACGGAGGTCGGTGAGCTGCCCGCGGAGGACCAGACGATCGTCACCCACAGCTCGATCGGTGGCCTCGAGATCGCGATGCACCGCGCCGGTGGCGGCATCGCGGCGGTCATCCGCGATCCCGGGACCGTTCCCGAGACGGAGCGCCTCGGCAACGAGCTGCGATCGACGATCGAGGAGCTGCTGCGGGCCCGACGCACGATCGACCTGCAGCGCGACGAGCTGGAGCGCGCCTCCACCGTCGATGGGCTCACCGGCGTCTCCAGCCGCTCCGCGATCCTCGATCGGCTCCGGGTCGAGATGGCCCAGGCGCGGCGCTATCGCCACCCGCTCGCCGTCGTCCTCCTCGACGTCGATGACTTCGCGGACCTGAACCACGTCCATGGGATCGAGGGTGGCGATGCCATCCTGCGCGAGGTGGCGCTCCGGATCCGCCTGCGGGTCCGCGAGGCGGATGCGCTCGGCCGCGCCGGCAGCGACGGGTTCATCGCCGCGCTCCCGCACACTGACGAGGGCGGGGCGGCGACCTTCGCCGACGCCCTTCGGCACCGGCTCGCGCTACGGCCGGTCATGGTCGGCGAGGCGACGGTCCCGATCACCGTTAGCATCGGCGTCGCGACGATGCGGCCCGGCGAGGAGCTCGACCTCAACGGACTGCTCGAACGTGTCGACGAGGCGCTCGCAAGCGCGCGTGGGGCCGGCGGCAACGGGATCGCGCTCGACCGGGAGCACGGCCTGGCGCGACTCGAAGAGAAGTGCGACCTCAGTTTCAATCATGGGGCGACGCCCGAGGAGGACTCGAGCGCCTGAACCGCGCGTCGTCGACGTATGACGCCCGGCGGCGTCGACGCCGGCACCGAGCCGAGCGTCCGGCGCACGTGGGAGCACGAAATGGCCCTCTGCGTCGGTCATTGCCCGGCGGCCGGTTATCCACGCGTGTCATACAATGTGTGGGTACGATCTGTGGATAACCACCTATCCCCGCCGGCCGTTTGCTGGCACCGTTGAGGCTGATCATGCCCTCCACCTCCGCCGCGCTCTCCGCCCACCTCATCTTTCCGACGAAGGAGATCGTGGAGGAGTACTACCTGCCGATCATCTACACCGCCTGCCGGACCTGCTACTCGGAGCAGATGCCCGACCAGATCTGGGACAAGGCGGTCAGCCGCGGCGTCGCGGACGAGAAGCAGCAGGGCCTCGTGCGCAAGGTGATGGAGTCCGGCCACGGCTCGACGATCGAGCACGTCAACTTCACGTTCGCGATCAGCGGCGTGACCCGAACGCTCTCGCATCAGCTCGTCCGTCACCGCGCGGGCACCGCCTTCGACCAGCAGTCGCAGCGCTACGTCAGCTTCAAGAAGCGCGACAACTACACGGTCCCCGACTCGATCGCCGGCGGGGACCTCCCCGATGATCTCGCCGGGCGCTTCCAGCGCGCGATCGACGAGAACCTCGACCTGTACGGTCAGCTCCTCCAGGCAGAGGTGCCGGCCGAGGATGCTCGGTTCATCTTCCCGAACGCCATGCAGACGAACCTCATCATGACGGTCAACCTGCGCCAGCTCATCCACATGAGCGGCCTGCGCCTGTGCACGATGGCCCAGTGGGAGATCCGGCAGCTGTTCAAGCAGATCCGGCATGAGATCTTCCGGGTCTCGCCCTTCTTCGGGTCGTTCCTCGCGCCGAAGTGCGTCCCCCTCGGCTACTGCGACGAGATGGGGAATCGCGACGAGCACTGCCGCATCAAGCCGCACCGCGACACGGTCATGGCCGTCTGGGACGCGTACCGCGGCGGGTCGCTGGCCGAGACCGATGGCCCCGTCGTGCCGGAGACGAGCCCGTTCCGCCCGAAGCCCCGGCGCGTGCCGCTGCCGGTCGCGGACGGCGACGTGCGTCCGGCCCACGGCGATCCGGTGGGGGCGCTCATCGGGCAGGCAGGCGATTCCGACCGCGTCTGACGCACGCTACCCTCGCGGAGTGCACTCGCCGATGGCACCCGCACGATGACGCACGAGGGCCGCCGCCCCGGCGACCGCCGCGTGCGCGTCGAGCGCACGCGACCCGAGAAGTTCACGATCAAGACCCCGAAGCCGCTGCGTCACGCGCCGCCGCCGGCTGTCTCGCTGCTGCTGCTTTTCGCCATCCTCATCACGGTCGGCACGTTCCTGCTCATGCTGCCGATCGCGACGGCCAGCGGCGAGGCGACCCGCTTCATCGACGCCCTCTTCACGGCCACGAGCGCGGCCTGCGTCACCGGGCTCGTCGTGCTCGACACGGCGAACCACTGGAGCCCGTTCGGGCAGGTCGTGATCATGCTGCTCATCCAGCTCGGCGGCTTCGGAATCATGGCCGGCTCGACCCTGCTCCTCTTCCTGTTCCTGCGCCGCACGACGCTCCGCGACCGGGTGCTCGTCCAGGAGTCGCTCGGCGGCATGCATCTCGGTACCGTCTTCACACTCGTCAAGCGCATCGCCATCTTCACGATCGTGTGCGAGGTGATCGGCGCGGTCATCCTGTCGATCGCCTTCATGGCCGGCCCGGAGGCAGGTCCGCAGTGGCACCCGATGGGGATCTGGTGGGGCATCTTCCACTCGATCTCGGCGTTCAACAACGCAGGCTTCGACCTGACCGGCGGCTTCCAGTCGCTCATCCGTTTCCGCGACGATTGGGTCGTGCTGCTCACCCACGGCGTGCTGCTCGTCCTCGGTGGACTGGGCTTCGCGATCGTTGGCGATGCGGTCGCGCAGCGTCGGTGGTCGCGAATGGCCCTCGAGACGAAGCTCGTCATCAGCACGACCATCGCGCTCCTCGTCGGCGGCGCGGTCCTCATCGGGCTCATCGAGTGGACGAACCCGGCGACGCTCGGCGCGCTGCCGGCCGAGCAGCGCGTGCTGAACGCCTTCTTCGAGTCGGCGACGCTGCGCACCGCCGGCTTCACGGCGCTCGACACCGGCGCCCTCCTGGAGTCGACCCTGTTCGTCGTCATGGCCCTGATGTTCATCGGCGGGGCATCGGGCTCGACCGCGGGTGGAATCAAGGTCAACACGTTCGCCGTGCTGATCATCGCCATCATCTCGACGGTCAAGGGCGAGCCATCGGCCACCGCCTTCGGCCGGCGGATCAAGCACGCCATCGTCTATCGCGCGTTGGCGGTCCTCATCCTGGCCATGGGC
>DATKDB010000050.1:0-16782 GCA_035512895.1 Binatia bacterium
CGTGACTCACGAGCTGCCCCCCGCCTCGTCCGGCGGGCCGAACAGCTCCGCCGCGGCGCGCCGGATCTCCTCGTCCAGTGCGCTTTGCGCGTCCGGCTCGGACTCCCAGCGGGTCACGAGCTCGCGAAACTGCGCGTTGCCCGAGACCGCTGCGATCCGTCGCGCCCCGTCGATCGGCTGGCTCACCTCGCCGAGAATCGAGGCCGCCGCGTGGAGCGCCAGCAGCTGACCGGCGCGCGAGGCGTCCCAGCCCTCGAGGCCGATCTCGGCCATGAGCCGGTCCGTCGCGGCGGAGAGGTCCCGCTCCTCGCCACCGTCGGGGAGCGAGAGAGCGAGGAGGGCGGGGGACTCGACTCCCTCCTCGATGAGCCGGTGGGCGGCGCGAACGAGTCCGTCGCGGTCGATCTCGCCGACCATGTGGCGCGACACCTCGAGGGCGATCGCCTCGCGCAGCTCTTCGCGCAGCGGACTAGGGCCGCGTAGGAGCGCCATCCGGTCGGCGGCGATGAGGACGACGTCGTCGAGCCCGCGGCGCAGCTCCTCGCCGCGATCGGCGTGCAGGGCGCGTTCGAGGATCGGGATGAGGTCGGTCCGTGGCCGGCCGGCGACGAAGACGACGAAGCGGAAGCCGAAGCGTCCCTCGTACGCCTCGTTCAGTGCGGTGAGCTCCTCTCCGACCCAGGCCGGCTCGCCGCCGCCCTCCTCCTCCTCGGGCTCCTGCTCGCGGCGCGAGCTCTCCGACATCCGCGCGGGATCGGCGCCGATCCGCGGGTGGGCGTCGAGCAGCTCGATCTGCTCCTCCTCGGGCATCTCGCGCGCGGTCGCGCGGGCGGCCTCGAAGAGATCGTCCTCGGTCTCGAAGGGACGCGCGCCGGCGAGGCGCCCGAGGAAGCGCGGCGCGCCCTCGAAGAGCGGGGAGAGGGCGGCGACGAACGCGTCGCGCTTCATCGCGTTGAGCTCGTCGAGGCGGTGCACGCGCTCAGCTGCCCCGATACGTGCTCATCCCGTACGGGCTGAGCAGGAGCGGGACGTGGTACGAGCGGCGCACGTCGGTGACCCGCAGGGCGAAGCCGGCGCTCTGGAAGAACGCGTCCGGCTCGTCGGCATAGCCCCCGACGTCGAAGGCGAGCTGGTAGTCGCCCGCGGCGAGCTCACCGCCGTCGAGCAGGTCGTGGATGCGCCCATCGGCATCGGTCCGAAGCTCGCTCACGAGCTCGGGGCTGCCGTCATCGGCGAGGCGGAAGAGGGCCACCTCGAGCCCGTCGGCGGGCTCTCCGCTGGCGAGGTCGAGGACGTGCGTGCTGATCGTCGGGCGTGCGTCGGCCATGCCTTCCTCCGGTATGCCCCACCATCATGCCCGATGCGCCGCGGCGTATGCTGGGCCGCATGGCAGACCTGCAGATCCGGGTCGGGGACCTGCGCTTCACCGCCCGCTGGGAGGAGGCCGCGCCGAGGACGCGCGACGCCCTGCGCGCCTGGCTTCCGGTTTGTTCGAAGCTCATCCACTGCAAGTGGAGCGGCGAGTCGACCTGGGTCCCGTTCGGCGACGAGCGCCCCGACGTCGGCTTCGAGAACCACACGTCGCACCCGGCCCCCGGCGACCTGCTCATCTACACCGGCGAGATGAGCGAGTGCGAGATCCTCTTCCCGTACGGCGCGGCCAGCTTCAGCTCGCGCGTCGGCCAGCTCGCCGGCAACCACTTCGCGACGCTCGTCGACGGGCGGGAGCAGCTCGCCGAGATGGGACGTCGCGTCCTGTGGGAAGGCGCGCAGGAGATCGAGATCGGCGAGTAGGTCGCGGCATACTGGCGCGGTGAGCGACAGGATCGTCGTCGGCGGCAGCGTCGTCTCCGCGACCGGGACCGTCCGGGCCGACGTCGCGATCAGCGGCGAGCGGATCGAGCGGATCGGGCCGGAGCTCGACGGCGACGGCGAGCGGATCGACGCGACCGGCCTCCTCGTCCTGCCTGGCGTCATCGACGTCCACACCCACCTGCGCCTGCCGAGCGAGGCCAAGCCGGAACGGTTCCGCCAGGACACCCTGGCCGCCGCGCACGGCGGAACGACGACGGTCCTCACGTTCAACAACCCCGGCACCGGGATCAGCGACGCGGGTGCCCGATCGCTCATGCGCGGCCTGGACGAGTTTCGCGAGCGGACCGCCGGCGAGGCGGCAATCGACTACGGCCTGTGCGCGGTCGTCACCGGCCAGCAGGACGATCCGTCGGCCGAGCTGCCGGACCTGATCGCGGCGGGCGTACCGACCTTCAAGGCGTTCATGGTGTACGACTTCGCCCTGGCCGATGGCGCCCTCGAGCGGGTCATGCGCACCGCCGCCGCGCACGGCGGGATGCTCCAGCTGCACTGCGAGGACCCCGCGATCATCGATCCGCTCGTCGCAGCGGCGCTGCGCGCCGGCCGGACCGGGCCGCGTGCTCACGCCGCGTGCCGGCCCCCCGAGGCGGAGGCCGCGGCGACGCGCCGGGCGATCGAGGTCGCCCGGCGGGCGGAGGCGCCGCTCTACGTCGTTCACCTCTCGTGCGAGGGCGCGCTCGAGGCGGTCGCCGAGGCGAAGGCCCGCGGCGAGCCGGTGTACGCGGAGACCTGCCCGCACTACCTGACCCTGACCGACGCGCTCTACACCGACCCGGACGAGGCCGAGGTCATGAAGCGCGTCATCTCGCCGCCGCTCCGCTCGCCACGCGACGTCGAGGTCCTCTGGGCCGGGCTCCGCGACGGCACGCTCGACGTCATCGGCAGCGACCACGTCCCCGACCGGCTCGACACCGAGAAGTGGCTTCCCGCGCCGCCGTTTCCCGAGATCAGCAACGGGGGCCCGGGCATCGAGACGCTGCTCGTCGTCGTGTACTCGGAGGGCGTGGCGGCGGGACGGCTCGGTGTGGAGCGCATGGTCGACCTGCTCTCGATGACGCCGGCGCGCCTCTTCGGCCTGCCGTCGAAGGGCGCGATCGAGGTCGGGCGCGACGCGGATCTCGTCCTGTGGGACCCGTCTGCGACCCGCACGCTGCGCCAGGCGGACCTGCACCACACGAGCGACTACACCCCGTTCGAGGGCCTCTCGCTGCGCGGTGCGCCGGTGCGCGTCCTGAGCCGCGGCGCGGCGCCCGGAGCCCTGCCGGGGCGCTTCGTCGAACGGCGCCTCGGATGAGACGCGGAGGCAACCGATCCGGTCCGGGCGGCGTCCTTGCGGGCATGAGACTCGCCCCTGCCCTCGTCGCTCTCGTCCTTGTTCTCGCCGCGTGCGGGTCGGCCGAGCCCCCGGGCGGCGAGGTGGACGCCGAGGGGAGCTGGCGGCTGATCGCGAGCGAGACGGCGCAGGGCGAGGTGCCGCTCGTCGACGGGCACCCGATCACGCTGACGATCGCCGGGTCGGAGTTCGACGGAACGGCGGCGTGCAACCACTACGGCGGCCGCCTCGCCGCGCGCGGCGGTGGCGTCGCCTTCGCGGACATCGCCATGACGGCGATGGGCTGCGAGGCGCCGGTCGCGGCGTCGGAGGCCGCGTACATGGCGGCCCTGGCCGCCGTCACCGCCATCGGTCGCGACGGCGAGGAGCTCGTCCTCGGTGGCCCGAACACGAGCCTTCGCTTCGAGGCGCTGCCACCACCGCCGACTGCCGAGCTGCTCGACACGACGTGGGTGCTCGAGACGGTCGTCGCCGGTGCGGTCGCCAGCTCACCGGTGGGGGAGCCGGCCACGCTCGAGCTGCGCTCGGACGGAACGCTCAGCGGCTCGACCGGGTGCCGGGGCTTCGGCGGCGCCTGGGTCGAGCGCCGCGACGAGATCCTCGCCCACGCGCTCACGATGACCGACAACGCGTGCCCCCCCGACGTGAGCGAGCAGGATGCACACGTCGTGAGCGTCATCGGTGATGGGTTCGTACCGACGCTGGAGGGCGACGTGCTGACCGTGACCGATCCGGACGGGTCCGGCCTCGTGTACCGCGCCCGGGAGTAGCGCCGAAGCTGTACCCTTGACCCTTGATCCGATCGCACAGCCGACTCTCCCGGCGCAGCTCAGCCGACCTTCGCGCCATCGACCGCGCGACGAAGCGGATCGAGGAGCTGAGCACGATCTTGGATCGCCAGATCAGCGATGACGCGCGTCCCGAGGAGCAGCTCAAGCACCTTCGGCAGGCCACCGGCCAGATCACCCGATCGGCGAACGACGGGATCCAGGCGTACCGGCGCGTGTCGCAGGCGCTGCGTGCCGAGGCCGAGCACGCGAACGCGGACGCGGCCGAGATCGCGCGCGCGACGGAGGTCCTGGCGGGTGCGCGATCGAGGATGCTCGAGGCGCTCGAGGCGGCGAGCCGTCGCTATCCGTGGGCGGCGCCCTGGGGATCCGTCAAGGACGACGCCGCCGCGGAATAGCGAACGACCCGGCGGGTTTCCCCGGCCGGGTCGTATCGGTGCGTGAGCGCTTCGCCTAGCGGCGGAAGCACTCGCTGCAGTAGACGGGCTTCGTGCCGGTCGGTCGGAACGGAACGCGGGCTTCCTTGCCACAGCCATCGCAGGTGGCACTGAACATCTCGCGCGGACGGTCGCTGTAGCCACCGCCGCCTCCGCCGTAGCCGCCGCCGCCGTTGCCGTAGCCACCCGAGCTCTCGCCGCGGGCCGCCTTCTTGGCGGCGCGGCAAGCCGGACATCGGCGCGGCTCGCTGAACTGACGGTCGGCGTAGAACTGCTGGTCGCTAGCGGTGAACGAGAACTCCGTGTTGCAGTCGACGCACGACAGCGTCTTGTCGGTGTAGGTGAACAAAGAAAAAGACTCCTTCTCGTGCGGCCTCAGCGAGCCATCTCGCCGTAAAAGCCGTGAGAGGAGCGTTCCTGGTGCCGCGCGGTTGTTTGATGCCCACGTGGGGCGTTGCTGCGGAGAAGCATACCACGGATTCCGTGGCCGTCTAGACTCCGCCCCCGCGTTGCGATGCGGCCCGCCCGATTCTTGCGAGCGGTCGTAGACTTCGACCGGTGGTGCGTGACGAGAAGCTCGACGTCCTGCGGCGAGTTCCCCTGTTCAGGAAGATGAGCGCCCGCCAGCTGGAGCGCCTGGGACAGCTGGCCGACGAGGTGGACGTCGGGCTGGACAAGGTGCTCGCCGAGCAGGGTCGCGCCGGTCACGAGTTCTTCATCGTCCTGGACGGCCACGTCAGCGTGCTCGACGGGCGGAAGCCGGTCGCGCAGCTGCACCGCGGCGACTTCTTCGGTGAGATCTCCCTGCTCGACGGCCGGTCCCGGACGGCGACCGTCCGTGCCGAAGGCATCACTCGGCTGCTCGTCATCGGCCACCGTGAGTTCCACGCCCTGATGGACGAGTTCCCCGACGTGCGTGATGCGGTCCTGGCCGCGGTGGGCGAGCGCCTCCGCCGCCTCGGAGGCGACGAGCCAGGGTGACCGATCGCGATCGGCGCGTCCTGGAGCTGAACACGGGTGCTCCACCGAGAGCTGGCGTCGGTTGACGAGGGGATCTTGGGCCGGCGATCAACGTCACGCCGGCGTGGGCGATCCATTACCTGGTGCAGCACCAGGCCGAGCATCGCGCGCACAGGGCGCTCATCCGCGACGTCCTGGCAAGGGCCTAGCGCGTCGGCGGGACGGCTAGGCTGAACGCTATGCCCGCACCGGCCCGATGAGCCGCGTTCCCGCGGCCGTGCGCGGCCTCGTCGCGCGCTTCCTGCCCGAAGGCGCGGCGGTCCTGTCGATCCTTATCTTCGGCAGCTACGTCATGGGACTCGTCCGCGACCGGATCTTCGCCCGCACGTTCGGGGCGGGATCGGAGCTCGACGCGTACAACGCGGCCTTCGTCCTGCCCGAGCTTCTGCTCGACGTGCTCGTCGAGGCCGGCCTGGCGGCCCCATTCATCCCGATCTTCCTCAGGCTGCGCGCCGGTGCGGATCCCGCGGAGGGGGACCGCTTCGCCCGGACGATCCTGACGGCCGCGGTGACCGTCATGGGCGTCGCGGCGGTGCTCATGTTCGTCTTCGCCGATGCGACGACCGGGTTCATCGCGCCGGGCTTCGTCGGCGAGCAGCGCGAGCTGTACGTCTCGCTCTTCCGCGTCATGCTCATCACGCCGATCCTCTTTGCCGCCTCGCTCACGCTCGGCCAGGTGCTCCTGTCGGAGCAGCGGTTCTTCTGGTACGGCATCGCGCCGCTCCTCTACAACGGCGGGATCGTGCTCGGGACGATCGCGCTGAGCGACGAGCTCGGGATCTACGGCCCGGCCATCGGCGCCGTCATTGGCGCGGCGATCCACCTCGGCAGCCGGTTCGTCGGCCTGCGCGGGAGCCGCTTCCGGGTCGGCCTGGGCTGGGAGGCGCGGACCGCATCGGTGCGCGAGTTCGTCCGGCTCATGCTGCCGAAGATGGTCAGCCATCCGGTGGAGCCGATGACCTTCCTCTTCTTCACCGCGATCGCGTCGGGCCTCGCGGCCGGCAGCGTGACCGCGCTCAGCTTCGCCCGCAACTTCCAGAGCGTGCCGGTGAGCCTCGTCGGCGTCGCGTTCGCGCTCGCCGTCTTCCCGGCGCTCTCGACCGCGCATGCCATCGGGGACCGGCGCGGCTTCCTGCGCCTGCTCTTCACGAACCTCGCGAGCATCGCGCTCATCACGACGATCGCCGCGATCGGGCTCGTCGTCGTCGGCGAGCTGGCGATTCGGGTCCTCCTCGGCGGCGGCGCCTTCGACGCCGAGGACGTGGCGCTCACCGCGACCGTCCTCGCCGCGTTCGCGATCTCCGTCCCGTTCGAGAGCCTGGCGCACCTGCTCAGCCGTGCCATCTACGCGACCCGTCACACGCTCCTGCAGGTGCTCGCCTCGCTGGCCGGCCTCGGGATCACCGTGCTTGCGACGCTCGCGCTCCTGCCGGGGCTCGGGATCGTCGCGATCCCGCTCGGCTTCGCGATCGGCCAGGCGGCCAAGGTCGTGCTCCTCGCGATCGCGCTGGCGGTGCGGCTGCGGGGGCTGCCCGGCTCGTCCGGCCCCGGGGTCGAGCCGCTGCCCTGAGGCACGCCCGGCCCGCCGGCGTCAGGATCCGGCGCGCGGGGTCGTGGGAACAAGGACGATGAAGCGGCCATCGCGCTCCAGGTACTGGCCCTCGGGACGGGACCAGCCATCGCGGCCGGTGCCGACCGGCCAGTTGCGCTCGAGCTCCGCGAGGTCCTCGAAGTTGCCCGGCTCGTCGGACTGCCCCCAGATCGAGGAGTGGCGCGGGTACCACGGGTCGAGGATGTAGGCGCCGCTGATGGCGGCGTCGGCGAAGAGCGTGGGGTCGGCGTCGGCCCGGTAGCCGGTCATGACCCAGCTGTGCGCGCCCCACCACGGGAACATGACGACCGGCTTGTTCATCTCGCTGATCGCGATGGCGGAGCCGCGGAGCGCATCGGTGTACGTGTAGTACGCGCGCACCTCGTAGTCCGGCGCGCCGTACGCGGCGAGCGCCTTGCCGACGGCGGCCGGGCCCCAGCCGCCATTCAGGCTGTCCGATAGCGCCTCCCACTCGCCGATACGGTTCTTGATGCTCTGCTGGAACTCGGGCGACGGGTTCCCGAGCCCGAGGATCGTGAGGACCATCTGCGTCGCGGCGACCGCGCAGTCATCTCTGGTCAGCTGCGAGGTGAAGACGGCCGAGTGGTTCTCGACGAGCCTCACGTCGACCGCCGTTCGGATGAGCGGCGTCGGCGTCGGGGCAGGGGTCGCCGACGGCCCGAGGGTCGGCGTCGGGCGCGGGGTGGGGGAGACGGTTGCGCTCGGCTCGGGCGTCACGACGACCGTCGGCAGCGTCGAGCGGTCCGGGGGTGGGTCGACGAACGTCTCGATCCGCGAGGCGAGCCGGTCGAACCGCTCGCCCATGCCGAGCACGTTCCCGCGCACGACCGTGAAGCCCGTGGCGAACAGGAGCACGAACGTGAGGATGGCGGCGGGCCAGCGTCGAGGCCTCCGACGCGGCGATCTCGAATGCATGGGCTCCGACGAGGATGACAGGCCCGATCGGCTACGGCAACATGGGCCGATGGCCGTGCGCCGCTCCCTCGTGCTCGTGCTGCTGCTCGGCGTGGCAGGCTCGCTTGCGCCCTCGACCGTCGCGGCGGAAACGACGGTGCGCGTCTCGCAGCGCTACGAGATCGGCGCAACGCTCGACCCGGCCACCGGGCGGCTCGACGCGGTCGAGGTGCTCGAGCTCACGAACCGCGCTGCCGGGCCGATCGACCACGTCAACCTGTCGATGATCCCGCGAGCCCTCGGCTGGCTCGCGAGTGACGGACCGGTCACCGTCGACGGAGTCGAGGTCGCGACCGAGTGGACGACCTCGATCAACCTCCGCGTCCCGCTCGACGAGCTCGCGCCGGGCGAGACGGCGAGCATCACGATCCCGTTCGCGCTCGAGGTCGGGAGCAGTCCCGAGACCTTCTCGGCACGCACGAGCCGCGACAACGGCGTGCTCAGCTTCGGCCAGTGGTTCCCGATCGTCTCGACCGAGCACGAGGTGTACGGCATGGGCGATCCACAGATCTCCTTCACGGCCGATGCGATCCGCCTGGAGCTCGAGACGACGACGCCCCTTGCCCGCGATGCGGTCGCGTGCCCCGGCCTTGTGACCGCGCCCGAGGTCGAGGGCGCCTCGTGGGTCTGCGAGACGACCGACATTCGCGACTTCAGCTTCGTCGTGAACCCCCGATTCCGGCTCACCCAGCGCGACGTGGACGGCATCGCGCTGCGCGTCTACACCGAGACGGTCGACGGCACGGTCACGGCCGACCTGGCGCAGCGCGGGCTCATCGGCCTGTCCGAGGCGTTCGGCGCCTACCCGTGGGACGACCTCGTCCTGGCGGAGGTCGGGGCCGGCGGCGGGTTCAGCATGGAGTACCCGCGCATGATCCACCTCACCCGCGGCAAGGTGAGCGATCCGTACGTCGTCTACCACGAGGTCGCGCACCAGTGGTTCTACGCCCAGCTCGGCAACGACCAGCAGCGCGAGCCGTGGCTGGACGAAGCCTTCGCCGACTTCAGCGCGCGGTACCTCATGGGCATCGGCCCGAACCAGTGCTCGACTCGACCGGTGAACAGCGAGGTCTTCGCCTGGCCGGCCGAGCCGGTCAGCGGCGGCGACTGGACGAGCTGCGACGGGTACTTCCACGCCGTCTTCTACCGGGGCACCGAGTTCCTGAACGCCGTCCGCGCCGCGATGGGCGAGGAAGCGTTCTTCGGAGCCATGCGCTCGTGGGTCGAGCGCAACCGGTTCGGCTTCACGACGGAGGCACGGCTGCTCGGCCACCTGGCAGCCAGCACCGATGCGGACCTCGTCCCGATCTTCGACACCTACCTCGTCGACTACGAGGTCACTGCGCCGAAGGTGCGTCACGCGCTGCGCAAGGCATCCTGACGCTAGCGCTGCGCGTGACGCGTGGCCCGCACGTACTCGAGGAAGCCGATCTCGCCGGGTGAGTGCCCGGCACGTGTGAGGAGCACCGCCGTCTCGGAGAGCTGCTGGATGCCGTGGCTCACGAGATGGACGATGAATTGCCACAGCGGCAACCCGTCCTCCATGCGGACCGGCGGCCCGTCGAGGTCCGCATCGGTCAACGAGGCGAGCCAGGCCCGCATCTCGACCTCGTCGCGGCGCCAGTGCTCGGCAAGCGCCGCAACGGTGGGGTAGTCCCGCGCGTCCAGCTCCGCATCCTCGCCCGGCTGCTCGGCGTTGGCGTCCTGCAGCCGCACGCGCCAGCTCCACTCCACGTCGAGCTCGTGGACGAGTGTTGAGCGCAGGTCACGCGTCGTCACCGTGGCGTCGCTGGAGAACACCGGCGCCTCGAGCCCGGAGGCGGCCTCGAGGACCTGATCGCGGGCCCAGTACAGGTAGTCGAAGAGTGTCGTTGCCTGGGCGATGCGCATCGGTCCAGTCTGGCAGCGGCGCGGACCGAGGAACGCGCGATCATGCCCTCAGGGGAGCGACGCGTATCCCGTCGTGGTCAGGAACTCGGCGAAGTCGTCGGCCAGGACGAGCTCGTCGAGCAGGCCGGCAGCCGCGTCCCACGGGGCGTCGGGCTGCGACTCGCGCAGGGTCGAGAGCTCCTCGTCGCGGATGGCCGCGTAGCGCTCGGCGGTCATCGGTGTCCCGTCCTCGAGCGGCGTGCCCCGGGTCCGCCACTGCCAGAGCTGCGACCGGCTGATCTCGGCGGTCGCGACGTCCTCCATGAGGTTGTTGATGGCGGCCGCCCCACTGCCGGAGAGCCAGCTGGCGAGGTACGCGAGGCCGACCGAGACGTTCGCGCGCACCCCGCCTTCGGTGACCTCGCCGTTCGGTACGGTCACGTCGAGCAGGTCACCGGCCCCGACGCGGACCTCGGGGCGGAGCCGGTCCTTCTGGTTCGGGCGCGACTTGAGGGCCGCGTCGAAGATCTCGCGCGCGACCGGGACGAGGTCCGGATGGGCGACCCACGTGCCGTCGAAGCCGTCCGACGCCTCGCGCTCCTTGTCGGCGCGGACCGCCCGCAGCGCCTGCTCGGTGACCTCAGGGTCGCGGCGCGAGGGAATGAAGGCCGACATGCCGCCCATCGCGTGCGCCCCACGGCGGTGGCAGGTCTGGACGAGCAGCTCGGTGTACGCGCGCATGAACGGCACGGTCATCGTCACGAGGGCCCGGTCCGGCAGGACCATGTCGGAGCGAGCCCGGAACTTCTTGATGATGCTGAAGATGTAGTCCCAGCGGCCGGCGTTCAGGCCGGCGGCGTGGTCGCGCAGCTCGAACAGGATCTCGTCCATCTCGAACGCGGCGAGGACCGTCTCGATGAGCACGGTCGCGCGCACCGATCCCTGCGGGACGTCGAGACCCTCCTGCGCGGCGACGAAGACCCGGTTCCAGAGCGCCGCCTCGACATGGCTCTCGAGCTTTGGCAGGTAGAGGTAAGGGCCCGATCCGCGGTCGAGCAGCTCGCGAGCGTTGTGGAAGAACCAGATGCCGAAGTCGAAGAGGCTTGCGCTCATCGGCTTCCCGTCGACGACGACGTGCTCCTCGTCGAGGTGCCAGCCGCGCGGCCGGATGCAGAGCGTCGCGATCTCGTCGTTCAGTGCGTACGCCTTCTCGTCGGTCTGGAAGGCGAGGGTGCGCCGAACCGCCTGCGAGACGGCCCAGTGCCCGGTCACGACGTTCTCCCAGGTGGGGGAGAGCGAGTCCTCGAAGTCGGCCATGAAGACCGATGCGCCCGAGTTGAGCGCGTTGATGAGCATTTTCGGCTCGGTGGGGCCGGTGATCTCGACGCGTCGATCGTCGAAGTCCGGCGGCGTCGGGGCGACGCGCCAATCCGGGTCGCGGCTCTCGATCGGGTTGGGGAGGAAGTCCGGCAGCTCGCCGGCATCGATCCGCGCCTGCCGGAACCCGCGGTCGGCGAGGAGCCGCTCCCGCTCGGGGTTGAAGTTCCGGTGCAGCTGCACGACGAACGCGAGCGCCTCGGGGGTCAGCACCTCGTCGAGGTGGTCGACGGATCGCGTGACGTCGATGCCGTGGGGCAAGATCGTCCTCCAGCTACGGTGACGCTGATCATAGGTTGCCGGCGAGCCACGCCGTCCGGCACCCGGCGCCTCAGCCCGGGCCCGGCTCCTTCGCGGTTCGGTGGCGCTCGGAGCTGATCTTGCGCCCGGCGGCGCAGTCCTCGATGAGCGTCGCCAGGCGGCGCTCGCGCGTGTCCTCGCGCTTTGCCGACACGACCCACCAGGTGGCCACGCGCCGGTAGCCGGGCGTCTGCTCCCGCCACCAGGCGCTCGCCGCGGCATCGGCGTCGAGACGCGCTCGGTAGGCTGGTGGCAGGTCGGGGGGCCGGTTCTCGTACGAGTAGATGCCGGTCCTGTCGGGCGTCCTCGCCTCGAACGCGGCCAGCCCCGCCGGATGCGCCCGGCCCGCCGCGATGAGCGCCTGCATCCTGGCGACGTTCACCGCGCTCCACGAGCTGCGCTTCGTCCGCGGCGTGAAGCGGTTCGCGTGCACCTCCTCGTCCACCCGTCGCGCCACGCCGTCGATCCAGCCGAAGCAGAGGGCCTCCTCGACCGCCTCGACGTACGTCATCGACGGTTTCGGCACGCCCTTCCGGTAGTAGCCGACCCACTGCTCGCTCGACGTGTCGTGGTTCGCCTCCAGCCAGGCGCGAAACTCCGTGGCGGCGGCGAAGACGATGGCCTGGCCGGACGCCGCGCGTCGGTCGTGGGGCCGACCGTCGCCGGTCATCGACGGGTACCGGGATGGATGGCGGACGGGGCGGCTATCCGGTATCGGACGTTCACGGCTCGCATCAGCGCCTATCATCGTGCACGGGGACAACCGATCACGGAGGGAACCCATGCCGCTCTACCTCGACGAGCACGAACATATCCCGGGCCTGCAGGCGGATGCGCTTGCGCAGGCGCATGCGCGCGACGTCGAGGTCGGCGCCGGGTACGGAGTCAACTATCTGCGCTACTGGTTCGACGAGGCGACCGGCAAGGTCTTCTGCCTCGTCGAGGCGCCGAGCCCGGAGGCCGCGGAGCAGGTGCACCGCGAGGCTCACGGACTCGTGGCGGACCGATTGCTCCCGGTGACCGAGGGCGCCTGAGGCGCTAGCCGGCCGAGGCGTACGCGATCGCAGCTTCCAGGGACGCGCGCCTCCCATCGGCCATCGCGGCCTCGAGCGCCTCCGCACCGAGCGTTCGGGTCAGGCCGGCGAGGAACTGGTCGAGCTCGGCGGTCGCCGCTGCCGAGAGCGGCGCCCCGACCGCCTGTCGCAGGCCGGCGGCCATCCCGAGCAGCCTGGCCGCCCGTTCCGGCTCGGCCTCGGCGACCCCGGCCAGGCGCTCGAGCATCGACGCCACCCCGACACGGTCACCGAGCTCGCCACGCAGCGAGAGGCTCCGCCGGTAGATCTTCGCCGCACCGTCGAGGTCGCCCTCCTGTGCCGTGACGTCGCCCAGGCCCGCGAGCATTCGTGCCTCGGCGCGCTGGTCCCCGAGGCGGCGGTACAGGCTCATCGCGTCCTCGTACCGCGTTCGGGCCGCCGCGAGGTCGCCACGCCGCCGGCTGACGAGCGCCAGGCGCGAGGTGGCCTGCGCCACGCCCCAGAGGTCGTCGAAGGTCTCGAACGTCTGGATGCTCTGCGCGTACAGATCGTCAGCTTCGGCATCCCGCCGCTGGCGAGCTTCGAGGTCCGCGAGGTTGAGCAGGGTGAGGGCGGCGCTCTGGAGGTCGCCGCCCGCCCGTGATAGCTCGATCGCCTCGCGGTAGAGCTCGCGCCCCCGGTCGAAGTTGCCCTGCTCGATCACGGCGCTCGCGACGTTGTTGCAGGCCGCCGAGATCGCGAGCGGGTTGCCGAGCTCGCGCTGGAGCAGGAGGCTTGCCTCGTGCGCGGCCAATGCGGCGGCCGGGTCGCCGCGCTGCGTCGCCAGCACGGCTGCACCGGTGAGCGCGTTCGCGCGCCGCGCTGACACCTCGCCCCCGGTCCGGGCGAGCGCACGCTCCAGCCACGCGCTGCCCTCGACGAGGTGCCCGCGGATCTCCCAGAATCGCCACAGGCCCGATGCGAGCGCGAGCTCCGCCTTGGCGCCGTTCGGGTCCTCGTGGGCCCACTGCAGCGCGGCCCGCAGGTTGTCGTGGTCGTCGGAGAGTCGCTGGAGCCACGTCGCCTGCTCCGGGCCGATAAAGAAGCCCGGGCGCGCCTGTCCGACGAGCGCGATGAACCAGTCCCGGTGGCGCCCGTACAGTGCCGGCGCCTCCGCGGACTCCGAGAGCCGCTCCTGCGCGTAGTCGCGGATTGTCTCGAGCAGCCGGTATCGCGCCTCGTTCGATCCCTCCTCCGGCATGAGCAGCGACTTGTCGACGAGGTTGCTGAGGAGGTCGATCACCCCGTCACGCTCGATCGCGCCGCCCTCGCACACGCCCTCCGCGGCCTCGAGCGAGAAGCTGCCGCCGAAGACGGACAGGCGCTGCAGCAGGACCTGCTCGGCCTCCGGCAGGAGATCGAAGCTCCAGTCGAACGCCGCCCGCAGCGTGCGATGCCGCGGCAGCGCCGTCCGGCTTCCCCCGGTCAGCAGGCGGAACCGGTCGTCGAGCCGGGCCGCGATCTGGCGCGGGGGCAGCGATCGGACCCGCGCGGCGGCGAGCTCGACGGCGAGCGGGATGCCGTCGAGACGACGGCAGATCTGGGCGACGGCCTCGCAATTCTCCTCGGTCAGCGTGAAGGATGGCTGGACCGCCCGACCGCGCTCGAGGAAGAGCCGCGCGGCGTCGCAGGCGTTGAGCCGCTCGAGCGCTTGGGCATCGCCCGGCTCGCTTGCGACTGGCACCGTCATCGAGGGAACCGGCATGAGGCTCTCGCCGGCCATCCCGAGCGCTTCCCGGCTCGTCGCCAGCAGCTGGAGGTCCGGGCAGTGACGCAGCAGCTCGCCCGCGATCTCGACGAGCCGATCGAGCAGGTGCTCGCAGTTGTCGAGGATGAGCAGCATCCGGCGACCGGCGAGACCCTCGAGCAGCATGTCGATCGTGCCGACGGACGAGGGCTTGAGCTGCAGCGCCGATGCGATCGTGGCCTCGATGAGCGCCCCCTCGCTGAGCGCACCGAGCTCGACGAACCAGACCCCGTCGTCGAACGAGTCGACGAGATGCGCGCCCACCTCGAGCGCCAGGCGCGTCTTGCCGACGCCTCCCGGGCCTGTGAGGGTGAGGATCGAGGTCTGCCCGAGCCGCTCCTCGGCATCGGCGATCTCCTGCACCCGGCCCACGAAGCTCGAGAGCTGACGTGGCAAGTTGTTCGGCAGCGTCTCGAGTGAGCGGACCGGCGGGAAGTCGGCCGGCAGCCCGGGTGCGACCGCCTGGTAGAGGCGCTCCATCGTCGCCAGGTCCTTCAGCCGATGCTCGCCGAGGTCGCGCACGCTGACCCCCTCGGGCAGGGTCGGGCCGATGAGCCCGTGGGCGGCTCCGGAGACGAGGATCTGGCCGCCGTGGGCCGCGGCGGAGATGCGCGCCGCGCGGTGGACGTCGATGCCGATGAAGCCGGTCGTCGCGCTCAGTGGCTCGCCGGTATGCATGCCCATCCGCACCTTGACCTCGACCTCCCCCGGCCACGCGTGGGCGGCGATCGCGCGCTGCGCCTCGATGCACGCCACGAGCGCGCCCCTCGCCGTCGCGAACGAGAAGAAGAGCCCGTCCCCGGCGGCGTCGACTCGATCGCCGCCGTGCGCCTCCATGGCCACGCCCATGATCCGATGGTGGTCGTCGAGCAGAGTCGCGTACGCGTCGCCCAGCTGGTCGAGCAGCCGCGTCGAGCCGTCGATGTCGGTGAAGACGAGGGTGACCGTCCCGGAGTGACGCGCCGCATCCATGCCGGTCACCAGCCGCCCTCGTCACGGATGAGCCGATGCAGGACCCGGCCGGCGACGAGCCGTCGGTAGTCCGCGGTCGAGCGCACGTCGTCGATCGGCTGCAGCTCGGCCGTGAGGGCGGCAACGGCGGCGTCGGCCATGGCGCGCGTCGGAGCCGCCCCGTCCATGGCCGCCTCCGCGCCGGCGGCGCGGACCGTCGTCGCCGCGACGGAGCCGAGGGCGAGACGCACGTCGGCCCAGCGCCCGTCGTCGCCCGCCGTCCACGCCAGCGCCATGACGACCTTGCTGATCGCCTGCGCGCGCCGGGTGCCGATCTTCCGGAAGCGGACCTGGCGGTCGGGGACGAGCGGGACGCGGATCCGGAGCAGGAGCTCGTTGTCGCGTCGCGCGGTCTCGCGGTACGACGGCCAGAAGGCGTCGGCGTGGACGGTGCGCTCGCCGGCCACGCTGCCGAGCACCAAATCCGCGCCGACGGCGAGGAGAATCGGCAGCGTGTCACCGGCGGGCGACGCGTTCATGACGTTCCCGCCGAGCGTCCCGCGATTCTGGATCTGCGCCGCGCCGATCGTGGCGGCCGCCTCCGCGAGGGCCGGGGCGAGCTCCCTCACCTCGGGCGAGCGTCGCAGTTCGGTGTACGTAGTCAGGGCGCCGATGACGAGCGCATCGGCCTCCACGCGGATGCCGTGCAGCTCGTCGAGCCCCCAGATGTCGAGTACCCGCCCCGGCGGCTCGCCGATCTCGCCGGTCATGGTGACCATGAGGTCGGTCCCGCCGGCCAACGGGCGCCACGCGCCACCATCGGTCTCGGCCAGCAGGGCGTACGCCTCCTCGAGGGCCGTGGGCGACGCGGAGGGTGGCTCGACGGCGTTGGGCATTGGCTCAGCCGCGGAGGCTGCGGATGACGCGGAGCAGCAGCCAGATGCCGACCACCGCGAGCACCAGCTGGCCCGGTGTCAGGGCGAGGGTGAGGTCATGGTCCTCGACGGCCTCGGCGAGGCTCTCGGGATGTTCGGTCATGCGTCCCTCCTTCGTTCCGCCGCCAGCGCGATGGCCTCGATGATCTTCGTGTAGCCCGTGCAGCGGCACAGGTTGCCGGCGATCGCCTCGCGGATGGCGTCCTCGGTCGGCTCCGTGCCGCCGGCGAGGAACGCCTCGCCGGCCATGAGCATCCCGGGGGTGCAGATGCCGCACTGCGCCCCGCCGGTCTCGAGGAAGGCCTGCTGGAGCACGCCGAGCGTCCCGGGCTCGGCGAGCCCCTCCACGGTTCGCACCTCCGTGCCGGCCGCCTGGCTCACCGGGACGAGGCACGCGTCGACCACCGCTCCGTCGAGCAGGACGCTGCACGCACCGCACTCGCCCTCGCCGCAGCCCTCCTTGGTGCCGGTCAGCGCCAGGTCTTCGCGCAGGACGTCGAGCAGGCGCCGC
>DATKDB010000051.1:0-5675 GCA_035512895.1 Binatia bacterium
GATGGCTCGCCGCAGGCCGCGCCCGGCTCCGCCCCTCGGCGACGCCGCCGTTCGTGATCGTCGTCCACACCGCGGACGAGCTGCGCGACGCGATCCTCGAGCGACGGATCGCGGGCGACAGCGTCGGCTTCGTGCCGACGATGGGCATGCTCCACGACGGACAGCTCTCGCTCGTGCGTCGCGCGCGCGAGGAGAACGGCTGCGTCGTCGTCTCGTCGTTCATGGATCCGAGCGCCTTCCGGACGCTCGACGAGGCGTCGCCCGGGGTGCGCGATCACGTGCGCGACCTGGCGCTGCTCGAACACGCGTCGACCGACGTCTGCTTCCTGCCCGACGCCGCCACGCTCTACCCGGAGGACGACAGGACCCGCGTGACGGTCGAGGGGCTGACCCGGCAGCTCGAGGGCGCGTCGCGACCCGGGCACCTCGACGGGCTCACGACGGTCATGCTCAAGCTGCTCCACCTCGTCGGGCCGGCGCGCCTCTACATGGGCCAGCGCCACGCGCAGCAGGTCGTGATCGTGCGACGCATGCTGCGCGACCTGTTCATGAACGTCGAGCTCGTCATCTGCCCGACGGTTCGCGAGAGTGACGGCCTCGCCCTCTCGTCCGCGAACGCGCTGCTCGGGATCGAGGAGCGGCATGCCGCGACGTGCCTGTACACCGCCCTGACGGCCGCGAAGGACGCGTACGACGCGGGCGAGCGTTCCGCCGAGGTCCTGCGCTGGCGGATGACCGACACGCTGGCGGGCTGTCCGAAGGCGCGCATCGACTACGTCAGCGTCGCCGATGCGACCTCCCTCGGCGAGCTCCAGCGCATCTCCGGCCCCGCACTGGCGCTCCTCGCGGTGTGGATCGGCCGGGCGAGGCTGACCGACAACATGCCGCTCGCCTGGGACGTCGCGTAGGGGCGTCCGTATTTCGCCCATCCAAAGTACTAGTGCCGTCACCCGCTGTGCTCGTATCATGCGCCCTATCACCGCGGGTGCCGGCCGTTTCGGCCGCGAGCGCCTTCGGTGCATGGGAGGCCGGCGGGTGCCCACGTCCGGCCTCCCTTCGCCACGTCTAGAGCCGCGCGAGCAATGCCTCCACGTCGAGCGCGCCGCCGACGAGCTCGATGATCGTCGAGATCTTCTCGACGTCCGACGAGTGCGTCTTCACGAGGATCTCGTCGACCGCCTGCGCCGTGCGGTACGTGTCGGTCGCGACGAGGTACGTGAAGATGTCCGCCGCGCGCAGCTCGGCCAGGACGGGCTCCGACGGGCGGAAGCCGCCGGTCAGCACGACGCCGATGACGCGCGGCACCGCGGTCACCCGGTTGGCGGCCACCGCCGCGAGGAGCAGGTCGTCGCGGTCGCCGGGCGTGATGACGAGGGTTCGGTCGCGCAACAGCTCGACCGCGTGCGTCGCTTGCATCGCGCCGATGGCCACCCAGCCGATCGTCTGGCCCGGCGCCGCCTCGCCGCCGAGCAGCTCTCCGTCGAGGTGCGTGGCGATGAGCTCGAGCGACGGGTTCGCGAGGAACTCGGAGTAGCCGATGCAGCCGAGCAGCTCGATGCCGTGCTGCCCCAGGCCCCGCTCGAGCACCGCGGGCAGGTGCGGATGGGACTCGATGTCGACCTTGTTCACGACCGCTCCCAGGACCCGCACACCGTGCGCGGCGAAGAGGGCGCAGTTGAGCACGATCTCGTCGATCGGCCGGCCGATGCCGCCCTCGCTGACGATGATGACCGGCGCGTCGAGCATCGCCGCGGCGCGCGCGTTCGACAGGCCGATGACGGCGCCGACGCCCGCGTGGCCGGTGCCCTCGATGACGACGAGGTCCTTGCCGTCGGCCACGCGCCCGTACGCCGCGAGCACCTGCGCCCCGAGGTCGCCCCCGATGCGGCCCATGACGTAGTCGGTCGTGAAGTGACGCGGCAGGGTCACCGGCGACATGTCGTTGAGCGCGTCGGGCAGGCCGAAGACCTCGCTCATGAGGACCGCGTCCTCGTCGGCGCGCGTACCGTCAACGACGAGGTAGCGCTGGCCGACCGGCTTCATGAAGCCGAGCGTCAGCCCGCGGTCACGGATGGCGGCGAGGAGGCCCAGGCTCGTCGTCGTCTTGCCCCGGTTCTGGCCGGTGGCCGCCAGGAAGACCCGCCGCGCGCCGGACCGCGGCATCGGCCTAGCCGCGGGGCTTCGTGCGACGCTCCACGAGGTCGACGCCCTCGCGCAGCCGGGTGATGAGATCGGCGTCGATCATCTCGGGCTCGAGGTGCTCCCCGAGTCGTTCGAGGATGTCCGCCGCGACGCTGAAGAGCACGTCGGCATCGGCGATGAAGAACTGCGGCTCGTTGTTGTAGCGGACGAGCGTCAGGCGGCCCTGGAGCGCGGGTCCCGACTCCCCGTGCGACAGCTGCGTGCCGAAGTTGTGCCCCTGGATGCCGTCGGGGTTGTTCAGGAAGTTCAGCGCGTTGTCGATGACGAGGCCGAATCGAGCGCGCCAGCTCACGAGCCGCTCCTGCACGTCGGGCGTCAGGCCCATCTCACCGAGCTCCTCGAAGACGCCGCGGTCCACGGTCAACAGGCCGACGAGCGTCGAGCCGGCACGACCGCCGAGCATCACCTGCAGCGACCGCTCGAGGGTGAAGACGTCCGCGTCGAAGCGCGGGCTCGTCGTCACCTCGGCCAGCAGGTCCTCGACGTTGTCGAGCTGGCCCGGATCGGCCAGTGCGCCGGCGAGCGTGTGGATCTCCTCCCGGAACAGGAACCGCTCTTCGTGATCGAGCATGGCGCTACGGGTAGAGGCCGCGGAGCATCGTCGCCTCGGCCACCCGGGCGACGGCCACCATGTAGGCCGCCGTGCGCATGTCGACCTCGTGGCGATCGGCCATGTCATGCACCGCCTCGTAGGCGCGATCCATGATGCCCTTCAGGCTGTCGTTGATGCGCTCCTCGGTCCAGAAGAAGCTCTGCATGTCCTGGACCCACTCGAAGTAGCTGACCGTCACGCCGCCGGCGTTGCAGAGGATGTCCGGGATGAGGAAGACCCCGCGGTCGTACAGGATCTCGTCGGCCTCCGGGGTCGTCGGCCCGTTCGCGGCCTCGGCGACGACCTGCGCCCGGATGCGCGGCGCGTTGTGCTTCGTGATCTGGTTCTCGAGGGCCGCCGGCACGAGGATCTCGCACTCGAGCTCGAGGATTTCCTGGTTCGTCACCTCGTCCGACCCCGGGAAGCCGACGACGGTGCCGTGCTCGCGCTTCCAGGCGCTCACCCGGGCGGGGTCGAGGCCCGCTGGCTGGTGGATGCCGCCCGTCGAGTCGCTCACCGCGATGATCTTCGCTCCCTGCTCGGCGAGGAGCGTTGCCGCGACGCTGCCCGCGTTGCCGTAGCCCTGGATCGAGACTCGGGCACCCTCGAGCGAGCGCCCCGTGATCGCCGCCCAGCGCAGCAGGGTGAAGACGGCGCCGCGAGCGGTCGCCTCGTTGCGCCCGAGCGAGCCACCCACACTGATCGGCTTGCCGGTGACGACGCCGTGGACCGTGTACCCACGATGCATCGAGTACGTGTCCATCATCCAGGCCATCGTCTGGGCATTCGTGTTGACGTCGGGCGCGGGGATGTCGCGGTCGGGGCCGATGAGCGGGCTAATCTCGGTCGTGAAGCGGCGCGTCAGGCCCTCCACCTCGCGGATCGAGAGCTTCTTCGGATCGACGATGACGCCGCCCTTCGCCCCGCCGTACGGGATGTTCACGCAGGCGCACTTCCAGCTCATCCACATCGCGAGCGCGCGCACCTCGTCGAGCGTCACGTCCTGGTGGTAGCGGATGCCGCCCTTGCCAGGCCCGCGGCTGACGTTGTGCTGAACGCGGTGGCCGGTGAAGACCGAGACGCTGCCGTCGTCCATCGTGACCGGAAAGTTCACGGTGAGCTCGCGCTGGGGCACCCGCAGCACACGTCGCATGCCGTCGTCGAGATCGAGCTTGTCGGCGGCGTGGTCGAACTGGGACTGGGCGACGGCCCAGATGTTCGGAGCCTCCACCACCGTCTTCTGGCTGACCATCAGGTGCGCTGAGTGCCTCCTGTCTGCAAGCTACGCGTCGCGGGTCGGCGCCTCTGCGCGCCCCCCTGGTCGACAGGGGCGGAAGCTGGCCGGATCGCGGTGACGGGTGCCGATTATACGCACGCCCCGTGCCGATGCGGAAAGCCGAGCGGCCGCCGCAGTCGTACGATCTCGCGGATGCATGACGTCCTCGCCGCCGAGCCCCCTGCCCTCTCGGCCGACGACGCCCGCGAGGTCGCCCGCGCCACCTTCGGCGTGAACGGCGACGCGCTGCCGCTGGTCAGCGAACGGGACCAGAACTTCGCGATCGCCGCCGTCGACGGCTCCCGATGGGTGCTGAAGGTGTCGAACGCGGCCGAGGATCCGGGCGTCGTCGACATGGAGGTCCGGGCCGTGGAGCGGATCGCCGCCGTCGACCCGGATCTCCCCGTCGCGGTGGCGCGCCCGACGCTCGACGGCTCCGCCATCGGCCGAGTCGAGGTCGGGGCGTCGACGCACCTCGTTCGGCTCCTTCCCCTGCTGCCCGGGCGAAACGCCCGGCCGCACGAGCTCGACGCGCGGGCCGTCCGGGTCATCGGCGAAGTGGTGGCGCGCGTGGGCCATGCGCTGCGCGGATTCTTCCACCCGGCCGCCGGGCGGGTCATCTGGTGGGACCAGCAGCATCTGCCCCGGCTCTTTCCGCACGCGGAGCTCGTCGACGACCCGGCGCGCCGGGCACTGCTGGACCGCGTCACGTCCCGCTTCGCCGAGCGGGTCGTGCCGGCGCTCCCGACGCTGCGCTCGCAGGTCATTCACAACGACGTGACGCTCGACAACCTGCTGCTCGACGAGACCGGCGCGGTGACCGGCATCATCGACTTCGGCGACATGGCGCACACCGCCCTCGTCCTCGACGTGCCGGCGACGCTCCAGTCGCTCTTCCGCCAGCGCACCGACATCTTCGTGGTCTCCGCCACGTTCCTCGAGGGGTACACGTCGGTCATGCCACTCGAGGATGCCGAGCGCGAGCTGCTCGGCGACCTCCTGGCGGGTCGAATGGCGCAGACGATCCTCATCTCGGCACAGCGCACGCGCCAGTACCCGGACAACAGCTACATCCACGGCTGGTCCGAGCCCGCATGGGCACTCCTCGAGATCCTCGAGTCCACCGGCTTCGACGAGTCCGGTCGTCGCCTGGCGGCCGCCGCTCGTCCGCGCGCGCGTCACCGAGCCGCAGACGCGACCGACGACGACCTGGTCGCCCGACGGCGACGGGTCCTCGGCAGCGCGCTCGAGCCGCTGACGTACCGCCGGCCGCTGCACCTCGTGCGGGGGGACGGTGCCTGGATGGAGGACCCGCAGGGCCGGCGCTACCTCGACGCGTACAACAACGTGCCCGTCGTGGGCCACTCGCACCCGCGGGTCGTGGAGGCGATCGCCCGCCAAGCCGCGCAGCTGAACACGAATACGCGCTACCTCCACGAGCACGTCGTCGAGCTTGCCGAGCGCCTGGCGGCCTCGATGCCGGACGAGCTCGACACGGTGCTGTTCGTGAACTCCGGCAGCGAGGCGAACGACCTTGCGTGGCGCCTCGCGACGACGGTGACGGGCGGTGACGCGGGCATCGTCACCGACTGGGGCTATCACGGA
>DATKDB010000052.1:0-9285 GCA_035512895.1 Binatia bacterium
CGACACGCGGCGCCTACGTCCGATCCGAGACGCGCGACCTGCTCGAGATCGTCGCCCTCGAGAGCCACCGCGCCGGCGCCGTCGTCATCGGCGAGGACCTCGGCACGGTCCCGCCGGGGGTCCGCAACGAGCTGCGCCGCCGCCGCCTTCTCTCGACGCGCCTCGTCCTCTTCGAGCGCACGCCTCCGTCGCGCTATCCGCGCCAGGCGTTCGCGGGGGTCACGACCCATGACCTGCCGACGATCGCGGGTCTGTCGAGCGGGTCCGACCTCGAGGACCAGGCCGCGGCCGGCCTCGAGCCCGACACGGCCGGTGCCAGCGTGTTGCGGTCGCGCCTTGCCCGCGCCGCGGGCCTCGGCACGGATGAGCGGCCCGAGGACCTCACCGAGGCGGTGCACCGCCGCCTGGCCGCCTCGCCGGCCATGTTCATCGCCGCGACCCTCGAGGACGCCCTCGGCGTCGAGGAGCGGCCGAACCTGCCCGGCACGACCGCGCCGCAGCGCGACAACTGGTCGCTCGCGCTGCCGGTGCCGGTGGAGGCGCTCGGTGACGATCCCGGCGTCGCCTCCCTCGTCGAGGTGCTGCGACGGCCGGGCTGAGCCGTCAGGCGGGGACGAGGATGAGGCCGCTCAGCGGCGGGAGGGAGAGCACCGCGGACGCGGGCTGGCCGTGCCATGGCTCGTCGCGCGCCTCGATGCCGCCGAGGTTGCCGAGGTTCGACCCGCCGTAGTGCTCCGAGTCGGAGTTGATCGCCTCCACCCAGCGGCCGGCAACGGGCAGGCCGAGGCGGTAGTCGTGGCGCGGCACCGGCGTCAGGTTGAGCACGACGGCCGCGAGCTCCGACCCGGCTCGCCGGAACCACGAGTAGACCGAGGCCTCGACGTCGGCCGCGTCGATCCAGGCGAACCCGGCCGGGTCGTGGTCCCCGGCCCATAGCGCCGGCGTGGCCGCGTAGACGCGGCCGAGGTCCTCGACGAAGCGCGCGATCCCGCCGTGCATCGGTGCCTCGAGGAGCTCCCACGGCAGGCCGCGGTCGTGGTCCCACTCCTCCCACGGCGCGATCTCGGCGCCCATGAAGAGCAGCTTCTTGCCGGGCTGGCCCCACATGTTCACGAGGAGCGCGCGCAGGTTGGCGAAGCGCTGCCACTCGTCGCCGGGCATCTTGCGCAGCAGCGAGCCCTTGCCGTGCACGACCTCGTCGTGGCTGAGCGGCAGGACGAAGCTCTCCGTCCCGGCGTACAGCCCGCGGAAGGTGAGCCGGTCGTGGTGGAACCGGCGGTGGACCGGGTCCTCCTGGAAGTAGGCGAGCGTGTCGTGCATCCAGCCCATGTCCCACTTGAACCCGAAGCCGAGGCCGCCGAGATAGGTCGGTCGGGTGACGCCCGGGAACGAGGTCGACTCCTCGGCGATCGTCACCGTGCCCGGGAAGCGGCCGTAGACCCGCTCGTTCGTTTCGCGCAGGAAGGCGACCGCCTCCAGGTTCTCGCGGCCGCCGTGGACGTTCGGCGTCCACTCCCCCTCCTCGCGCGAGTAGTCGAGGTAGAGCATCGAGGCGACCGCGTCGACCCGCAGGCCGTCGACGTGATAGCGGTCGAGCCAGAACAGCGCGTTCGAGACGAGGAAGTTGCGCACCTCCGCACGGCCGAAGTCGAAGATGAGCGTGCCCCAGTCGGGATGCTCGCCGCGCTGCGGGTCGGCGTGCTCGTAGAGGGCGGTGCCGTCGAAGCGGCGCAGCGCGAAGTCGTCGGTCGGGAAGTGGGCCGGCACCCAGTCGACGATGACGCCGATCCCGGCGTTGTGCAGCGTGTCGACCATTGCCGCGAAGTCATCGGGCGAGCCGAAGCGGGAGGTCGGCGCGAAGTAGCCGGTCACCTGGTAGCCCCACGACCCGTCGAACGGGTGCTCGGCGACCGGCAGCAGCTCGACGTGGGTGAACCCGAAGCGGCGGCAGTGCTCGACGAGCCGATCGGCCGCCTGGCGGTAGCCGAGCCAGCTGCCGTCGTCGTTGCGCATCCAGGAGCCCAGGTGGACCTCGTAGGCCGCCATCGGTGACCGATACGGGTCATGCGAGGCGCGCCGCTCCATCCAGTCCGCATCGGTCCAGGCGTACGTCGACGGGTCCCAGACGCGCGACGCCGTCTCTGGGCGGACCTGCATGGCGAAGGCGAAGGGGTCCGCCTTCAGGCGCAGCTTGCCGTCCGAGCCGAGGATCTCGAACTTGTAGAGCTCACCGATGCCGATGCCGGGCACGAAGAGCTCCCAGACCCCCGTGGCGCCCATCGAGCGCATCGGCATGAGACGCCCGTCCCAGCGGTCGAAGTCGCCGACGATCCGCACGCTGCGCGCGTTCGGGGCCCAGACCGCGAAGCTCACCCCGGTCGTGCCGTCGATCGTGCGCGGGTGAGCGCCGAGGACGTCGTAGAGCCGTTCGTGGGTTCCCTCGCCGATGAGGTGGAGGTCGACGTCGCCGAGGGTCGGCCCGAACCGGTACGGGTCGTCCAGCTCCCACGTATTCGCGTCGGGGAACGAGAACCGGAGGCGGTAGCGAACCCGCTCCGGTTCGAGGTCGGGCACGAGGCCGGCCCAGACGCCCTCGCCGAGGGGCTCCATCGGCATCGCGCCGCCGTTCGGCGCGATCAGCTCGGCGCCGCTCGCGTCGGGATGGAAGGCACGGATCACCGTGCCGCCGGCGGCGGAGTGGGCACCGAGGATCGCGTGCGGATCGTGATGCTCGCCGCGGGCCAGCCGGGCGAGCTCCTCGGCGGGCGGTGCGGGCGGTGCGGTCGTCATCGGGCTAACCATACCGCCGTCCCCCGCAGGATGCGTGCGAGGCGGCTCACGCACCTGCCCGAACCGCCGGCCGCCGTTGGTCGAAGGTCCGGGTTTGCCGCTCGGGGGCGCGTGGTACGGTAGCGCCGCGGCCGGGGTGCCCGGACGCACCGCATCGGCTCATCCCCACATCCACCCGGCGTGCCGCGGGCGGACGACCAAGCGCGAGAGGGACCTTGGGACTCTTCGACGGCCTGCTCGGCCTCCTCAGTCACGACGTCGGCATCGACCTCGGCACGGCGAACACCCTCGTCACTGTCCGCAACCGCGGGATCGTGATCAGCGAGCCGTCGGTCGTGGCGATGGACACGCGCACGAAGCGGGTCCTCGCGATCGGCGCCGAGGCGAAGCGAATGGTCGGTCGCACGCCCGCGAACATCGTGGCGATCCGCCCGCTCCGCGACGGGGTTATCAGCGACTTCGACGTGACCGAGCAGATGATCCGGTACTTCATCAATAAGGTGCACGACCGATACGCCCGCATCCCGCGTCCGCGCGTGCTCGTCGGGATCCCGTCGGGCGTGACCGAGGTCGAGAAGCGCGCCGTCCGGGACGCGACGATCAACGCCGGCGCGCGTTGGGCGCGGCTCATCGAGGAGCCGATGGCGGCCGCGATCGGCGCCGGCCTCCCGGTCAGCGAGCCGTCCGGCAGCCTCATCGTCGACATCGGCGGTGGGACGACCGAGGTCGCGGTGATCAGCCTCGGCGGCATCGTCGTCAGCCGGTCGATCCGGATCGGTGGCGACGAGATGGACACCGACATCGTCAGCTTCGCCCGGCGCGAGTACAACCTGCTCATGGGCGAGCGAACCGCCGAGGAGATCAAGATCGCGGTCGGCTCCGCGTACCCGGCCGAGGAGGACAAGCGCACGACGACGTTCCGCGGGCGCGACCTGCTCACCGGCCTGCCGCGCAGCGTCGAGGTCGGCAGCGACCAGATCCGCGAGGCGCTCGAGCCGTCGCTCGTCCAGATCATCGAGGCGATCAAGGAGACGATCGAGGAGACGCCCCCGGAGCTCGTCGCCGACGTCATGGACCAGGGGATCGTGCTCGCCGGCGGCGGCGCCCTCCTCGCCGGCCTCGACCGCCGCGTGGCCGAGGCGACCCAGATGCCGGTGCACATCGCCGACGACCCGCTGACCTGCGTCGTGCGCGGCACGGGGCGCGTGCTCGAGGAGCTCGATACGCTCGAGCGGGTGCTCGTCAGCGAGCAGTTCACCCGCGCCCCGCACTGACGCGGGCCGGACCGATGTACGGGCCGCCCAGCCCGAATCGCCGTAGCCGCGCCGGGCTGTGGTTCGCCGGATTCACCGTCGCCAGCCTGCTCATGCTCCTCGCCAGCTCGACCCCGCCGGCGCAGACGCTCCAGAGCGTCACGTCGCGCGCCCTCGACCCGGTGCGCCAGGTGATCGGCGGCGTCGGCTCGGGGGTGGCCGGCCTGTTCGGCGCGATCGGCGAGATCGACCGGCTGCGCGGCGAGAACGCGGAGCTGCGTGAGGCGCTCGGCGGGGCGGAGCAGCGCATCGCCGACCTCACGGAGGCGGCCCGGGAGAACGCCGAGCTGCGCGAGCTGCTCGGGATCCGCGAGGCGCTCGCCATGGACCTGCTGCCGGTCCGAATCATCAGCCGCGACCCGTCGAACTTCGCCTGGGAGGTCGGCGTCGACGCCGGCACCGATGACGGCGTGCGCCCCGGCATGCCGGTCGTCGCGAGCGCCGACGGGGCCGGCGCGCTTGCCGGGATGGTCGTGAGCGCCACCGACGACACGGCGCGCGTCCGGCTCATCGTGGACACGCGCTCGAGCGTCATCGCGCTCGACCAGGCGAGCCGGGCGATGGGTGAGATCCGCGGCCAGCCCGGCGGGCAGCTCGTCCTGCGCAACATCCCGGTCACCGAGGTGGTCGCGGTCGGCGACACGATCGTGAGCGCCGGGCTCTCGCTCGGCACCGAGGCGAGCGCGTACCCGGGTGGCCTGCTCATCGGCACCGTCCAGGCCGTTGAGCCCGATCCGAACGCGCTGACCCAGACCGCCTTCGTGCGCCCCGCATTCGACGTGGCCTCCGCCGAGCGGCTCCTCATCGTCCTCGACTTCAGCCAGGGCTGAGCCTCGCTAGAATGGGCCCCGCCCCAAGGAGATCACATGGTCGAGCGTGCGAACGTGCGCATCCACCCCAGCGCCGAGGTGTCGGACGAGGCGATCATCGGGCCCGGCTCGAGCGTCTGGAACCAGGCACAGGTGCGCGAGGGCGCCCGGATCGGCTCCGGCTGCGTCATCGGCAAGAACGTGTACGTCGACTACGACGTCGCCATCGGTGACGACGTGAAGGTGCAGAACAACGTCAGCCTCTTCCACGGCGTGACGGTCGAGGACGGCGTGTTCGTCGGCCCGCACGTCTGCTTCACGAACGATCGGGTGCCGCGGGCGATCAACCCGGACGGGACGCCGAAGACCGATGCCGACTGGGAGGTCATGCCGATCCTCGTCCGTCGGGGTGCCGCCCTTGGCGCGAACAGCACGATCCTGCCGGGGGTGACGATCGGGCGCTGGGCGATGGTCGGCTCGGGGAGCGTCGTGACGCGCGACGTGGCGGACCACGAGCTCGTCGCCGGCAACCCGGCCCGCCGTCTGGGCAGCGCGTGCGCGTGCGGCCAGCCGCTGCGCGACGTCGACGGCGAGCCGTATCGGGGTCCCTGCCCGCGCTGCGGCGAGGCGTTCCCGCCGCCGGAGGAAGCGTGAAGGTCCTCACTGTGGTCGGCGCGCGGCCGCAGTTCGTGAAGGCGGCACCGGTCAGCCGCGCGCTGCGCGCGTCGCACGCCGAGGTCATCGTCCACACCGGTCAGCACTACGACGATGCGATGAGCGCGGCGTTCTTCCGCGACCTCGAGATCCCGGAGCCGGACGTCAACCTGGAGGTCGGCAGCGGCCCGCACGGGGCGATGACCGGCGAGATGCTGCGACGCCTCGAGCCGGTCATCGAGGCGCACGAGCCGGACGGCGTGCTCGTCTACGGCGACACGAACTCGACGCTGGCGGCGGCGGTCGCGACGTGCAAGCTCGCGTATGACGACGGCCGGCGGCCGTGGCTCGCCCACGTCGAGGCCGGGCTGCGCTCGTTCAACCCGCGCATGCCGGAGGAGCGCAACCGGATCGTCGCCGACCACCTGTCCGACCTGCTCCTCGCGCCGACGCCGGCCGCGATGGCGCACCTCGCGCGCGAGGGCCTCGCCGGCCCCGCCGAGCTCGTCGGCGACGTCATGGTCGACGCGCACGCCTGGGCGGCGGCGCGGGCCGGCGACCACCTGCCGGCCGCGGCGCGCGAGCACGATCGCTACGTCCTGCTCACGATGCACCGCGCCGAGAACGTCGACGATCCGGCCCGCTTCGGACCGATCCTCGACGGCCTCGCCGTCGACCTGCCGGTCATCTTCCCGGTCCACCCGCGCACGGAGGCGGTCCTCGAGCGAGGCGGCGGCGGCCTGCCGGGCAACGTCATCGCCATCGCGCCGGTCGGCTATCTCGAGATGGTCGCGCTCGAGGCGCGGGCGTTCGCGATCGCGACCGACTCGGGTGGCGTGCAGAAGGAGGCGTACCTGTCCGGCGTCCCGTGCATCACCCTGCGCTCCGAGACGGAGTGGGTCGAGACCGTCGACGCGGGCTGGAACCGCGTCGTCGACGCCGACCCGGCTGCGCTCGCCGCGGCCCTGTCGGACTCGGCCTTCATGGACCGCGACCGGCCGCGCCCGCCGCTCTACGGCGACGGCAGCGCCGCGACGCGTATCGTTGCGGCACTGGAACGTCACCATGCACGGGCCGCCGAGGCGCGGCTGCCGCAGGAGGAGACCGTATCGTGATCCCGATCGCCCGTCCGCAGATGGGCACCGACGAGAAGGAGCGCGTCTGGGAGGCGATGGAGTCCGGGTTGCTGGCCCAGGGGCCGCGCGTTCGTGAGTTCGAGAGCGCGTTCGCCGCGTACGTCGGTGCCGGCCACGCCGTCGCCACGAGCTCCGGCACGACGGCCCTGCACCTCGCCCTGCTCGGCTACGGGATCGGTGCCGGCGACGAGGTCGTCACCGTCCCGTTCACGTTCATCGCCAGCGCGAACAGCATCCTGTACACCGGCGCGCGGCCGGTCTTCGTCGACATCGACGAAGGCGACTTCACGATGGACGTCTCGCAGGTCGAGGCGGCGATCACGCCGCGCACGAAGGCGATCATGCCGGTCAGCCTGTACGGCCAGCCGGCGGACATGCCGGCGATCTCCGAGATCGCAGAGCGCCACGGCCTCGCGCTCGTCGAGGACGCCTGCCAGGCGCACGGCGCGGCGATCGGCGACCGTCGCAGCGGGACGTGGGGTGCCGGCACGTTCAGCTTCTACCCGACGAAGAACATGACGACCGGCGAGGGCGGCATGCTGACGACGAACGACGGGGAGCTCGCCGAGCGGGTCCGCCTCCTGCGCGAGCACGGCATGAAGGTCCGCTACCACCACGACATCGTCGGCTACAACTTCCGCATGACCGATCTCGCGGCCGCCATCGGCCTCGCGCAGCTGCCGAAGCTGTCTGGCTACAACGAGCGCCGTCGCGCGATCGCGGCGTGCTACGACGCCGAGCTCCGCGGCGTCGTCACGCCGGCCGTCCGCCCGGGCGTGACGCACGTCTATCACCAGTACACGATCCGCGTGAACGAGCGGGACACGTTTGCCGAGCGGCTCCGGGAGCGCGGCGTCGGGAGCGCGATCTACTACCCGATCCCGGTCGATCGCCAGAAGCCCTTCGTGGCGCTCGGCTACGGTGATCGCTCGTACCCGGTCAGCGATCGTCTCACCGCGCAGGTGCTCTCGATCCCGGTCCATCCGGCGCTCAGCGACGACGAAGTGGGCGCGGTCATCGGGGCCGTCAACGAGACCGCCGCCGAGCTCGGCCCGCTGGAGCTGGCGAAGACCGGATGACGAGCCCGCAGGACCGACCCCTGCGCGCCGGCGTGGTAGGCCTCGGGATGATGGGGCGCAACCACGTGCGCGTGTGGGACGAGGCTGTCGAGGGCGTCGAGCTCGTCGCCGTGGCCGACCCGGACCCGGCCGCCCTGCGGCGCGCGACCGCCGGACGGCGCGCTCGCGGCTTCGACGATCCGGAGCGCATGCTCGCGGAGGAGGAGCTCGACCTCGTCAGCATCGTCGCGCCGACGAGCCTGCACCTCCCGGTCACCCTCGCCGCGCTGAAGGCCGGAGCCAACGTGCTCGTCGAGAAGCCGATCGCCGCGACCCGCGAGGAGGCGACGCGCATGATCGACGCCGCCGGCGAGGCGGGACGGATGCTCACCGTCGGGCACATCGAGCGCTTCAACCCGGCCATCCGCGAGCTGCACCGCCGCCTGGCCGAGGGTGAGCTCGGCCGCATCTTCCAGATCAGCGCCACTCGGCTCGGGCCATTCCCGGCACGGATCCGCGACGTCGGCGTCGTCGTCGACCTCGCGCCGCACGACCTGGACATCATGCGCTACCTCGTCGGTGCGGAGCCGATCCGCATCTACGCCGAGACCGAGCGGCGCATCCACACCGAGCACGAGGACCTCTTCAACGGGACGATGAAGTTCGCGAACGGCGTCGTCGGCGTCCTCAACATCAACTGGCTCACGCCGACGAAGCGCCGTGAGCTGACCGTCACCGGCGAGCGAGGCATGTACGTGGCGGACTACATCGAGCAGGATCTCGTCTTCTACGCGAACACCGATGCGGACGACACGTGGATCAACCGCGGCGTCACGTCGGTCGCCGAGGGCGAGATGACTCGCCGATCGATCCGGCGCGAGGAGCCGTTGAGCGTCGAGCTGCGCGAGTTCGCCCACGCCGTTCGCGACGGCGGACCGCCGCCGGTCGACCCGCACGACGCGATGGTCGCGCTCCTGCTGGCACGCAAGATGGTGGAGTCGGCGCTCAGCGGCGAGGCGATCGCCGGCGCCGCGCTCGAGGAGGCTTTGACATGAAGATCGCCGTGATCGGGCTCGGCCACATCGGCCTGCCGCTGGCGGTCCAGTACGCGTCGCGCGGCCACGACGTGTTGGGCGTCGACGTGGCGCGGCCGATCGTCGACGCCATCAACCGCGGCGAGTCGCCGCATCGAGACGAGCAGGCGCTCATCGACCGCGTTCCGACCCTCGTGGCCGAGGGCCGCCTGCGGGCCACGACCTGGGAGGAGCCGGACGGCGTGCGCGAGGCGGAGGCGGTCGTCGTCATCGTGCCGGTCGTCGTCGACGCCGAGCGCCAGATCGACTTCGGGCCGATCGACGCGGCGACGCGCGACATCGCCGCCAATCTCGGCCGGGGCGCCCTCGTCGTCTACGAGACGACGCTCCCGGTCGGCACGACGCGCGACCGCTTCGGACCGGCGCTCGCGTCGGGCAGCGGGCTCGAGCTCGACCGCGACTTCTTCCTCGCCTTCAGCCCGGAGCGCGTC
>DATKDB010000053.1:0-2549 GCA_035512895.1 Binatia bacterium
CCGCTGTCGCGGCTGAACTGCCGGACGTCGACGACGATGCCGCGCTCGCCGTGCGGCAGGCGCAGGCTCGAGTCGCGCACCTCGCGCGCCTTCTCGCCGAAGATCGCGCGCAGGAGGCGCTCCTCGGCGGTCAGCTCCGTCTCGCCCTTCGGGGTGATCTTGCCGACGAGGATGTCGCCGGGGGTGACCTCGGCGCCCTCGTAGATGATCCCGTCCTCGTCGAGGTTGCGCAGGCTCTCCTCGCCCACGTTCGGGATGTCGCGCGTGATCTCCTCGGGGCCGAGCTTCGTGTCTCGGGCCTCGATCTCGTGCTTCTCGATGTGGATCGAGGTGAACAGGTCGTCCTTGACGAGGCGCTCGCTGATGACGATCGCGTCCTCGTAGTTGCCGCCCTCGAACGGGAGGAAGGCGACGAGGATGTTCTGGCCGAGCGCCATCTCCCCGCCGTCCGTGCTGCTCCCGTCCGCCAGGAGCTGCCCGGCCACGACGCGGTCGCCGACGTCGACGACCGGCCGCTGGTTGATGCAGGTGCCCTGGTTGCTGCGCAGAAACTTCTTGAGCCGGTAGTCGTCGCGCTCGTCCCCGGCGTCACGCTCGATCACGAGGTGGTCCGCGGTGACGCTGACGACCGTGCCGGCCGCCCTCGCGACGAGGACGCCCTGCGAGTCGAACGCGGCGCGGTACTCGACGCCGGTGCCGACGACCGGCGACTCCGGCTGGAGCAGCGGCACCGACTGGCGCATCATGTTCGAGCCCATGAGCGCGCGGTTCGCGTCGTCGTGCTCGAGGAACGGGATCATCGCCGTCGCCACGCTGACGATCTGCTTCGGGCTCACGTCCATGTAGTCGATGACGTCGACCGTCTCCTCGAGGAACTTGTCCTTCCAGCGGACGAGCACCTTGGACTCGGCGAAGCGGAAGTTCTCGTCGAGCGGGGCATTCGCCTGCGCGATGTGGAACTTCTCCTCCTCCGTCGCATCGAGATACTCGATCTCGTCGGTAACGATCGGCCGGATCCGGACCTGCGCGACCTTCGCCTGCTTGATCTGGGCCCAGAGCTTGTCGTCGATGACCGTGTCCGCCTTCGCGACGACCTTGCCGCCCTCGCTGAGGGCGAGGTCCTCGGCCAGGATCTGGCCGATCGCGTCGGACTGCTTGTCACGCGCGCCCACGAAGCGACGCACCTTGCGGTACGGCGTCTCGATGAACCCGTGGCTGTTGATCTTCCCGTACGTCGCCAGTGAGCCGATGAGGCCGATGTTCGGACCCTCCGGCGTCTCGATCGGGCACATCCGCCCGTAGTGGGACGGGTGCACGTCGCGGACGTCGAAGCCGGCGCGCTCGCGGCTCAGGCCGCCGGGGCCGAGCGCGCTGAGGCGACGCTTGTTCGTCAGCTCGGCGAGCGGGTTCGTCTGGTCCATGAACTGGCTCAGCTGGCTGCCGCCGAAGAACTCCTTCATCGCCGCCACGACGGGGCGGATGTTGATGAGCGTGTTCGGGGTGGCCTGATCGGCATCGGTGATCGTCATCCGCTCCTTGACGACGCGCTCCATGCGCAGGAGGCCGATGCGGAACTGGTTCTGGATGAGCTCGCCGTTGGCGCGGATGCGCCGGTTGCCGAGGTGGTCGATGTCGTCGGGCTCGCCGCGGCCGTTGTTCAGCTCGATGAGCTTGCCGATAATCGCGACGATGTCGTCGCGGCTGATGACGCGGCTCTCGCGCGGGTTCGGCGCATCCTCGGCGGGCAGCTCGATCTTCAGCTTGCGGGCGACCTCCGAGAGCGCCTTGTTCAGCTTGTAGCGGCCGACGCGGCCGAGGTCGTAGCGCCGGAAGTTGAAGAAGAGGCTCGTGACGAGCGCCTTCGCGTTGTCGACCGTGGGCGGGTCGCCGGGGCGCAGCTTCTTGTAGACCTCGATGAGGGCCTGGTCCTGGTCCTGCGCCGGATCCTTCTCGAGCGTCAGCGCGACGTACGGGTGCTCCGGGTTGTCGTCGGCCGGCGCGAAGATCTTCTCGATCTCGGCGGTCTCGAGCCCGACGGCGCGGAGGAGCGTCGTGACCGGGATCTTGCGCTTGCGGTCGACCTTGACGCTGAGCAGGTCCTTGTTGCTCGTCTCGAACTCGAGCCAGGCGCCGCGGTTCGGAATCACCTTGGCGGCATGCAGCTGCCGGCCGGTCGAGGGATCCTCGGCGGCGGTGTAGTACACGCCTGGCGAGCGGACGAGCTGGCTGACGACGACGCGCTCGGCGCCGTTGATGATGAAGGTGCCCTGGTCCGTCATCCACGGGAAGTCGCCCATGAAGACGGTCTGGTGCTTGACCTCGTCGGTCTCCTTGATGACGAGATCGACCTCCACCTTCAGCGGTCGCGAGAAGGTGAGATCACGGGTGCGGCAATCCTCTTCGTTGAACTTCGGCTCTTCGAAGTAGAACTCGCGGAAGTGCAGCTCGAGATTCTTGCCGGTGAAATCGGTGATCGGGGTGATCTCGTCCAACAGCTCGCGGAGGCCGGTTGAGACGAACCACTCGAATGAATCGGTCTGGGTCTGGAT
>DATKDB010000054.1:0-11686 GCA_035512895.1 Binatia bacterium
CTGTGATGCGGTAGATGAACCCGGCCTTGTCGTCGCTCACGTACAGCGCGCCGTCGGCCCCGACGACCACGCCGACCGGGCGGCCGAGCGCGTCGTCGGCGCCATCCGGCAGGAAGCCGGTGGCAAACGGCTCGGCCTCGCCCGCGGGCTCCCCGTTCCAGGGCAGCCACCACAGCGCGTAGCCGACCTTCACCGACGAATTCCACGAGCCGTGCATCGCAATGATGAGGTGATCCTCCCAGGCCACCAGGCCGAGCGGCGCCACATGGGCCGCGAAGGTCGCCGCCGGTTGGGCCACGCAGTCGCAGGCGTCGTCGTCGGTCCCGAACTGGGGGTCGCGGAGCGACCCGGCGTGGCAGCGTGGCCAGCCGGCATCGGCGCCGTCCACGAGCTCATAGACGGTCTCGGGCGGCTCGTCGTCGCCGAGGAAGTCGCGCCCCATGTTCGTCGCCCACGCGCCACCCGTCTCGGGATCGACCCAGAGGCCCACCGCGTTGCGCAGGCCGACCATCCACGGTCGCAGCTCGCCGTCGCGGAGCAGCTGCACGCTGGCCCTTCGCTCATCCGTCTCATTGCACACGTCGCACGACGAGCCGATCGACAGCAGCACGTCGCCGTTCGGCAGCATCGCGATGGACTTCGTCGAGTGGAAGCCGCCGGTGGGCAGGTCGCCGGCCAGCACGCTCCGGCCTGCCTCCGCCAGGCCGTCGAGGGTCACCTCCCACAACGTCGACTCGCCGGCGACCAGGAGCCTGTCGTCGTCAGTGAAGGCCACGTCCTGTCCGCGGCCGTAGCCGCTCCCGACCTCCACGATCTCGTCGGCCCGTCCATCTCCGTCCGAGTCCGGCAGGGCGACCACGCGATCGGCTCCTCGCTCAGCGACGTACAGCACGCCGTCGGGCGAGACGGCCATGAAGCGTGGGCCCTGGAGGCCGCGTGCGTACACGCTCGCCGCGTAGCCGTCCGGAAGCTGCAACCTGGCTTCGCCACCGCTGCCGGCGTCAACGTTCACGCCGAGGAGCGGCATGAGCTGCTCACGGAATGTCCAGGCCAGGCCGATCAGCAGGATGAGTGCGATGAGTCCGAACAGGACCAGGTTTCGGAGCCGCTTCATCGGCTCACCCCGCGGCTCAGGGCGCCGGGTCGGGTGACTGCTCGTGGAGCAGGGGCTCGGCCCTCAGAGGTTGCCGCGTCGCGCCTGCTCGATCTCGATGGCCTCGAACAGCGCCTTGAAGTTGCCGACACCGAAGCCGCGCGACCCATGGCGCTCGATGACCTCGAAGAAGAAGGTGGGCCGGTCCTGCACCGGACGCGTGAAGATCTGGAGCAGGTAGCCCTCCTCGTCCCGATCGGCCTCGATGCCGAGCTCCTCGAGCGTCTCGATCGGGACTCCGACGTCACCGACTCGGTCGGGGAGCTTCTCGTAGTAGGCGTGCGGCATGCCGAGGAACTCGACGCCGCGCTCACGGAGCGATCGGACCGTCCCGACGATGTCTTCGGTGCGCAGCGCGATGTGCTGCGTGCCGGCGTCGAGGTAGTAGTCGAGGAACTCCTGGATCTGGCTCTTCTTCTTGCCCGCGGCCGGCTCGTTGATCGGGAACTTGATCCGGCCGTTCCCGTTCTGCATAACCTTGCTCATCAGGGCCGAGAAGTCGGTGTGGATGACCTTGTCGTCGTAGTGGATGAGCTGGGCGAAGCCGAGCGTCTGCTTGTAGAAGTCGACGAACCGGTTCATGTCACCGAGGGCGACGTTGCCGACGCAATGGTCGACCTCGAGCAGGCTCTGGCCGGTCGTTGCCGCCGCCGGGCTCGTGATCCGGTGATAGCCGGGAGCGAAGGTCCCGTGGTAGTCGGATCGGTCGACGAAGCTGTGGACGACCTCGCCATACGTGCGGATGGCGCTCCGCCGCAGGGTTCCCTTCGTTCCTTCCAGCTCGGTCGGCTCTAGGGCGCTCTCGGCGCCTCGTCTCGTCGTCTCCTCCCAGGCCGAGGTGGCGTCATCGACCGCGAACGCGATGTCCTTCACCCCGTCGCCGTGCCTCGCGACGTGCGCGGCGATCTCGCCGTCGGGGCCGAGCGGGGCGGTGAAGACGAAGCGGATGTCGTTCTGGACGAGCACGAAGCTGGACCGATCGCGCACGCCGGTCTCGAGCCCCGCGTACGCGACCGGGGTGAAGCCCCACAGCGCGCGGTAGTAGTGCGCGGCCTGCTTCGCGTTGCCGACCCAGAACTCGACGTGGTCGATCCCCTTGAGTGGCAGGAAGTCCTGCGCCTCGGCCGCGACGTTCGGGTTGACGACGGCGCCGCTCGAGGGACGCGCGATCGTATCGGTCATGACGGCGAGTCTACCGCAGGACCGATGCCGCCCCGGAGCGCGATCTCGGTCATGCGCTCGACCGCGGCGGCCAGCTGATCTGCCGGGATGTACGCCTCCGCCTCCGGCGTGACCTCCTCGCCGACGAGGTCGCTGACGACGAGCAGGCACGCCGCCTGGGTCTCCGAGCGAGCGGCGAGGTAGAAGAGCGCCGAAGCCTCCATCTCGACCGCGATCACGCCGCGCTCGCGCCAGGTGCGCGCGTAGTCAGGGTCGGGGTTGTAGAAGACGTCCACCGAGACGATCGGCCCGGTGCGGGCCTCGATGCCGGCTGCCTGGGCAGCGTGGACGAGGCTGTGGGTGAGGCCGAAGTGGGCGGCGGGAGCGTACGGATCGCCGCGCAGGTACGTGCGTGTCGCGCCGTCGGTGGGGGTCGCGGCGGTCGCGATGACGAGATCGCCGAGCCGCAGGTCGGTCGCGAAGCCGCCACACGTGCCGACCCGGATGAAGCGTTTGACCCCGAGGTTGAGCAGCTCCTCGACGACGATGCTCAGGCTCGGGGTTCCCATCCCCGTTGCCTGGACGCTGACCGGCTCGCCCTCGAAGGTGCCGGTGAAGCCGAGCATGCCGCGATGGTCGTTCACCTGCCGCGCCGATCCGGGATCGAACCGCTCGCTGATGGCGCGGGCGCGGTTCGGGTCGCCGGGAAGGAGCACGGTGGACGCGAAGTCACCGGGCTCGGCCTTGATGTGGAGCTGTGGCATGGCGCCTAGCCTAGCCCAGCGCCCGCTGGAACGGATGCCATACCGGGACCGTCCAACGTGGGCGACGGATGACAGCGTCGCCTGATGCTCAAGGCGCTAGCATCGCTTGAATGACCAGCCGCTGGGCCGATGAGCTCGCGTTCGCGACCGATGCGGCGCGCCGTGCCGGAGCGTTGCTCATCGACAGCTACGAGCGGCTCGAGTGCGTCGACTACAAGAGCAAGCGTGACGTCGTCACGAACGCGGACTACGCCTCCGAGCGTCTCGTGATCGATGCGATCAAGGCCCGATACCCCGGCGACGCGATCCTGGCCGAGGAGTCCGGCGAGCACGCCGGCGTGCTCCGTGACGACGGCTCGCACAACGGGCGCACCTGGGTCATCGACCCGCTCGACGGGACGGTGAACTACGCCAACGGGATCCCGTTCTACTGCGTGAGCATCGGCCTCGTCGTCGACGAGCGGCCGACCGTCGGCGTCATCTTCGACCCGGCGCGAGACGACCTGTACAGCGCGACGATCGACGGCCCGGCATGCCTGGACGGCGCGCCGGCGTCGGCGTCGACGAAGGAGGCGCTCTCCGACTATGTCGTGAGCCTGGCGGTCATCGGGCGCGGCGGCTTGGCTCGGGAGCGCAGGATTGCGCCGCGGATCCGGATCCACCGACGCATGGGGAGCGCGGCCCTGGCGCTCGCCTACGTGGCGAACGGTCGGTTCGACGCCTTCGTCCAGAACGGCGGCCTGTCTCCGTGGGACGTCGCCGCGGCCGGCCTCATCGCCGAGCGCGCCGGCGCGGTCGTGACCGACGTGACGGGCCGCCCGTGGTGGAACCCGAAGGCGCGCGGCCCGCGAACGAGCATCGTGGCCGCCCCGGTCGCCCAGCACGCGGCGCTGCTCGAGATGCTCGTCGCCCTGAAGACGACGGTCCAGACGCGGCGCTAACGCCCCGCCGGCTCGAGGACGTGGGCGAGCATGCCGAGCGTCAGCGCGGTCGCGCCCCAGATCCGAACGCCGCCGAACCGATACGCGCCGGCGCGCAGGACGAGGCCCGGCGTGCTGAACTCCTCCTCGCCGAGCACGTCGGCATCCCAGAGCGCACGGAGCGGCAGCTCGACGATCGCCGTCACCTCCGCGTCGTGCGCGACGAGCGCCGGCCGCCGGGCGACGGTGCCGACGAATGGGCGCAGCTCGAAGTTGCTGACCGGGATCCAGACGTCGTCGAGCTCGCCCACGATGCGGACGGACTCGGGCGCCAGGCCGATCTCCTCCCAAGCCTCGCGCAGGGCGGCGGCCTCGCGGCTCGCGTCCGTGGCGTCGACCACCCCCCCGGGCAGCGATACCTCCCCGGCGTGCGTGCGGAGGTCGCCGTGGCGCACGGTCAGCGGGATGACGAGCTCGCCGGCGTCGTCGGGATAGAGCGCGAGCAGCGTGGCCGCGGGGCGCGGTGCGGGAAGGTCGCCACGGGCGAAGCGACGTCGCCCGGGCTTGCCGTCGGGGGTTCGCGGCAGCAGGCGCTCGTCGAGCGGGATGGGGCGGGCGGCACCGGCCAGCGCATCGGCGAGCACCTGCTCCCAGCCGGCGTCAGCGCGTACTATTCGCTCCATGACCCAGGCTCACCTCAATCGCGACGGGCGCGTGCGCGAGGCGCTCGACCGGACGCGCATCCTCGTCAACCGTACTCCGCATTTCAGCTCGCAGACGCGCCGGGAGGCAAATCGGGCCATCGACATCCTGGAGGGGCAGCTCGGCCTGAACCAGGTGAACGCGGCCGAGGCCGTCCGAGGCCTTGAGCTCCTCAACCGCGCGCACTCGTCGCTGACCTTCGGCCTGCTCCGCAACGGCGATTTCGCCGATCGCTTCGGCCCGGCGCTGCGCCGCCTCGGCCTGCGCAGCATCGGCGACCGGCTCGACGAGGTCCCGTCATCCGTCATGGCGCTGCCGATTTCCGGGCCGATCGGCGAGCGCGAGCATCGTGACGAGCTCCCGCCGGAGGAGCGCCTGGACGCCGAGGGCAACGCGCTCCCGCCGCCGCCCGGGTACTACTAGGCCGACGGCCCGGCGTCAGCCGGCGGCGCGCTCGAGCGAGCCGACCAGGCTCGCGTCCGTCGGCGTCGACCCGAGGCCGAGCCGGTGCCCGACGAGTGCCGCGAGCGGCGGCTCCAGGTACGTCGAGCGCAGCGCCTCCCATGCCTCCGCCGCGAACACCTCGGCGGGCGACCCGTCGAGGATGATCCGGCCGGCGCGCATGACGATGACGCGATCGAACGTCTCGGCCACGAACGGCATGTCGTGGCTGATCGCGATCACCGTCCGGCCCTCGGCCGAGACCGAGTCGACGACGTCGCGCACGCGCTCGACGCCGCGCGCGTCCTGGCCCGTCGTCGGCTCATCGAGCACGAGGACCGGGGTCCGCATCGCGAGGACGGAGGCGAGCGCCAGCAGCTTGCGCCGTGACTGGCCGAGGTCGTAGGGGTTCCTGCCCTCCTCGTCCGCCAGGCCGGTTGCGACGAGCGCGTCGTGCACGGCCGTGCGCAGCTCGTCGCCGGAGCGTCCGAGGTTGCGCGGCCCGAATTCGACCTCGGAGCGCACGGAGCCGGCGAAGATCTGACGGTCCGGGTCCTGGAAAACGAGCCCGACGCGTCCGGCGAGCTGCGCCACCGTCATGCGCGCCGCGTCCTCGCCGTCCACGGTGACGCGGCCCTCCGTCGGCCGCAGCAGCCCGTTGAGATGGCGCGCGAGCGTCGTCTTGCCGCTGCCGTTCTGGCCGACGAGCGCGACCCGCTCTCCCGGGCCGACGTGCAGGTCGACGCCCTCGAGCGCCCGCACGCCGCTCGCCTCGTAGACGTGGGTCAGCCCCTCGGCTCTGATCTCAGTCATGCAGCGCCGCCTCGAGCCGCTCCCCGCCGCCGCCGGCCGCCGCCGCCGCTCGTCGCAGCCGGACGGCCGCCGGCCGTGCCACGCCGAGCTCGGGCAGGCGTCGGTCCGCGAGGACCTCGTCCGGCGCGCCACGGAGCGCCACCCGACCCCCGGCCAGGACGAGCACCTCGTCGGCCGTCACGAGCAGGTCGGTCTTCTGCTCGGCGACGAGGATGCCGGTCCCATCGCCCGCCAGGCGCACGATCGCATCGGCGACGAGCCTCGTGCCGGCGGGGTCGAGCTGGGCGGTCGGCTCGTCGAGGACGAGATACGTGGGCCGCATGGCGAGGAGCCCGGCCATGGCCACGAGCTGCTGCTGGCCGCCGGAGAGCTGGCGCGGGTCACGCTCCGCGAGGTCCGCGATGCGGAGGGCATCGAGCGCCGACCAGGTCCGGGCGACGACCGCCTCGCGCTCGACCGCCAGGTTCATCGGTCCGAAGGCGACCTCCTCGAAGACGGTGGCGGCGACCTGCGAGAGCTGCGTCGCCGGGTTCTGGAAGCCGATCCCGATGCGTTGGCCGAGGCGATGCATCGGCCAGGCGTCGACCTCCTCGCCGTCGAGCGTGATCCGTCCGCGGATTCGTCCGCCGATCGTCCGCGGCGCGAGGCCGCTGGCGACGAGGCAGAGCGTCGTCTTGCCCGACTCGGACGCACCGGCCAGCCCGACGACCGTGCCGGCGCGGAGCTCGAGGTCGATGCCGAGGAGGGCCGGCTCGTCGGCGCCGGCGTAGCGGTACCCGACGTCGTGCAGCGCAAGGGTCACCGCCAGATCCCCGCCACGCGGCTCACGATGAGCGCGACGAGCGCCAGCACGAGGCCCCAGCGTGCGACGGCCTCGAGCCCGGTGTCGGCGGGTGCCCAGATCAGCGTGCGCCGTCCGGGCCGGGTGAAGCCACGCGCCTCGAGGGCCATCGTGCGTTCCTCGACCTCGGCGATCGATCCCAGGATGACGGGCCCGACGATCGGCACGATCCCCCGGAGCCGACGCCAGATCGAGCCCTCGGTGTCCAGGCCGCGCGCCCGCTGGGCGGCGGTGATCTGCACGGCACGCTCGACCATGGCCGGCACCGTCTGGACCGATGCATTCGTTACGAACGCGATGCGCGGGCTGATGCCGCGACGCTCGAGGTCGACGACGAGGTCCGAGGGTCGGGTCGTCAGGTAGAAGAGCGTGACGGCACCGCTGATCGCGAGGATGCGGACGAGGATTTCCACCGCGAAGGCGAGCCCCTCCGCCGTGGCGCTGATCGGGCCGATCCGCAGGAGCACCTGCTCGCCGCCGGGGAAGAAGAAGAGGTTGACGACGAACGCGCTGATCGCGATCGGCAGCGCGAGCAGGAGGGACAGGCGCAGCAGGCGCCCGAGGACCCGCGCGACGAGGGCCGGGACGATGACCGCGGCGGTCACGAGCAGGATCGGGCCGACGAGCCCGCCGAGCGCGACGGCCGCGACCGCCGTCACCGTCGCCAGGGTCGCCTTCGTGAGCGGGTTCAGCCGGTGAATGGTGGTGGGACCGGGGCGTCCGAGGAAGTCGGGAACGCCCCGGATCCCGGGCGACGCGTCGGTCAGGCGCTCGCGCCCCGCCATTCACCCTCCTCGGCGCTCTCGTCTCCCGGGCCGCCCTCGAGCAGGTGCTCGCCCTGCGGGAAGCGCGCCTTCGTGCGCCGCGCCATGGCGGCGAGGATCAGGTAGACGACGAAGAACGTCGTGATCTTGTCGATCGGATCGCTGATCAGCCCCTGCCCCAGCGTGGCGGCCCCGATGTCGGCGCCCGCCTGCCGGAGGGCCGCCACGAGGAAGTCGGTTCCGCCACCGGTCACGCCGCTGAACACGTTCGCGCTGATCGGGGCACTGATGAGCGCGGCGATGATGCCGGTGCCGAGGCCGGCCACGACGACGTAGGCGGCTGCCAGGTCACGGCGGATGAAGAGGATGGCGAGCAGCCCGAGCACCGTGCCCGCCACGAGGATCATGACGAGCCACCCGAGGACGGTGAAGATCGCATCGGAGCCGGCCACGTCGAAGTTCACCTCCCCACCGAAGGCCGGAGAGGTCCAGCCGAGGTAGGCGAGCCAGGCCATGCCACCGATGACGGCGACGGTGAGGATCGCGCCGACGCCGAGCTGGGCCATCGATCGGTTCGGGCGCGGCCGGAGCCACCCGGCGCGACCGGCGAGCCCGGCCAGGACGCCGATGACGACCGCGACGATGCTGAATGCCGCGGCCGGCCCGTTCTGGAAGGGAGGCGGGATCACGTACGTCCACAGCATGTTCGACAGGAAGCCGGTCAGCGCGCCCGCGACGGGCCCGGCCAGGACGCCGACGAGGATCGTCCCGATGCTGTCGAGATAGATCGGGAGCTTGAGGGCGTTGGCGACGGTCGCGCCGAGGATGATGTTGATCGCCACGGCGATCGGAATGAGGACGATCGTGCGGGTGTCGAACTGCGACGCGATCGATGCGAGCCCGCCGGTCTGCGCGTACTCGACGGCCGCGTAGACGAGGAAGGCGACGACGAGCGCGATGGCGCCGATGAGCGCGAACGAGTTCGCCCCCTCGGTGTCGAAGAAGTTGTCGGCATCGATGCCGGTGCCGAAGTCGCCGATCGTCACCATGCCGATCAGGATCACGACGATGAATGCCGCCAGGGCGGCGAGCCAGCGCAGGAGCATCTCAGGGTCCTCCGTTCAGTGGGCTCAGCTGTTTGGAGCGCTCACCGCGCGCGCCAGGCGCGCGATGAGCTCGGCCTTCATCCCCTCGGGGTCGATCGCGGTGGCGACCGAGACCGGTGGGCGATCGTCGGTCTCGGATCGGTACAGGCTGCCGGCCAGGTACGGGTCGGAGCTTGTGTCGCAAGCCAGCGTCTCGCTCACCTGCTCGGTCACGAGGTCCGGCCGGAGGAGCGATGCCACGAGCGCGACCGGGTCGTGAAGGTAGGCGCCGTCGATCCCGTCCGCCTGCTGGTGGAAGCCGACGTAGAAGCGCATCGCGTCGCGCACGATCCCCGCGAGGTGCGTGTCGGGCAGTCCCTGCAGGTCGTCCATCGTGAAGATGACGTCCTGCGTCGCGTCGAGCGGAAAGAGGCGGTGGATCGATCCTGCCCGGAGGCAGATCTCCGCCGCTTCCGGGTCGACGCACGCGTTCCACTCGCCGGTCTCGGTCGTGTTGCCGCGCTCCTCGAGCGTGCCGCCCATCCAGATCACCTCCCGCGTCGCGCCGGCGAGGTCGACGCCGTGCTCCGTCGCCGACGCCAGGTTCGTGAGCGGGCCGAGCGCGAGGACCGAGACCTCGCCGGGGTGGCGGCTGACGTGCGCGCCGAGGTAGCGGCTGGCGGGGATGGCCGTGTACTCGGTCGTGCCGAGCTGGCGGTCCTCGCCGCGCAGCTCGACGTAGCCGGTCCCGGTCGGACCGTGGGTGTCGGGCGCGGTCCGCAGGCGGCGCTGGAGTGGCCCTGCGGCGCCGATGCTGACCGGGACGTCCCCGCGACCCACCATGCGCAGGAGCTTGCCGGTGTTGCGCGCGACGTGATGGATCTCGACGTTGCCGGCGACGCAGGTGACGCCGCGCAGGTTGAGCTCGCTGCTCGTGGCCGCGATGAGCAGGGCGATCATGTCGTCGATCCCGGTGTCGACGTCCAGGATCAACGGGCGTGGCGCGGGCTGCTGGGCGGGGACGTCCATCGGCCGCCTATGGTAGACGCCAGCCGCCTGCCTGGCCCACCTTCGTGCTCAACGGACGGCCCATCGTCTCGCTGACCTGGCGGGCCGCGACGAGCAGCGCGTCGAGGTCGACGGCGTGCGTCAGCCCCTCGCGTTCGAGGAGGTAGACGAGGTCCTCGGTCGCCAGGTTGCCGGCGGCGCCCGGCGCGTACGGGCAGCCCCCGGTCCCGCCCGTCGAGGCGTCGAAGCAGCGAATGCCAAGGTCGAGCGCGGTCGAGACGTTCGCGAGGGCCGTGCCGCGCGTGTCGTGGAAGTGCATCGCCAGCCGATGGGCGCCGATCCCCGCGTCGAGCAGGGCGGCGACGACCCGGCGTACGTCGGCCGGCCCCGCGACGCCGATCGTGTCGCCGATGCTCAGCTCCGTGACGCCGAGCTCGAGCAGCTGCAGGGCGACCCCGACGACCGCGGCCTCGCCGACGCGGCCCTGGTACGGGCAGCCGAACGCGGTGCTGACGTAGCCGCGGCTCCACCAGCCGTGCTCGCGGGCGGCGTCGATGACCGGCCGGAACGCGTCGATCGATTCCGCGACGGTCATGTTGATGTTCGCCCGGGTGAACGGCTCGGACGCAGCGGTGAAGACGCAGACCGCGTCGACGCCGGCCGCGAGGGCGCGGTCGAGCCCCCGCTCGTTCGGGACGAGGACGGGGTAGCGCACGCCGGGACGCCGCTCCAGGCGTGCCATGAGCTCGTCGGCGTCGGCCAGCTGCGGGACGGCCTTCGGCGAGACGAAGCTCGTCGCCTCGATCTCGCGGAGCCCCGCGTCGGCGAGCAGCTCGATGTAGCGCAGCTTCGCGTCGGTCGGGATCGGGCGCGCCTCGTTCTGGAGGCCGTCACGCGGGCCGACCTCGTAGACGCGGACGTCTCGATCGCTCATGCGTCCGATTGTGCGACTTCGCCGAGGACGTCGCCGCGCTGGACCTGCTGCCCCTCGCTGACGAGCAGGCGCGCCAGCGTTCCGTCGACGGGCGAGACGACGGCGTGCTCCATCTTCATCGCCTCGATGATGACGACCGGCTCGTGCGCCCTGACCGTTGCGCCCTCGGCGACGCGCACCGCGATGACGCGCCCCGGCATCGGTGACGTGAGGATCGACGAGCCGCTGCCCCCGGCGGCGGCGGCGTGGCGCACCGCCTCCTCGACGGTCGGCGGCGGGGCGAGCGAGAACTCGAGGCTCTGGCCGTCGACATCGACGAAGATCGCACTCCCGCCGTCGGTCGCCATCGGGCCGCGCCACGTCCACCCATCGGTTCCATCGTCTCCGACGTCGAGCGCGACGACCCGATCCTCGTCGGCGTGGCGCATCCGCAGCGTCGGCGCGGCATTGAGCCGCCATCCGCCTGACCAGGGTGGCACCCCGGTCGGCCCGACGATGAGCGCCGCGGCCTGCCAGTGTGGTTCCTCGACGCGCGGTGGATCGGGCAGGGTCATGCCCGCGATCGTGTCGGTGCGCACCTCGCCGTCGCGCATCGCCGGCTGCTCGAGCAGCCAGCGCAGGAAGCGCACGTTCGTCCGCACGCCGAGGATCGTCGTCCCGGCCAACGCGGCCCGCAGCCGCCCGAGCGCCTCTCCGCGCGTCGCGCCGTGCGCGATCACCTTCGCGAGCATCGGGTCGTACCGGTCGGTGACCTCGTCCTCCTCGCGGACGCCGCTGTCGATGCGCACGCCCTGCGGCCAGCTGACCAGGCAGACGGGCCCGGTGGCGGGCAGGAACCCGGCCTCGGGATCCTCGGCGTACACGCGAGCCTCGATGGCGTGGCCGCGGATCGCCGGTGGCTCGGTCAGCCCGAGCTCCGCGAGCGTCGCGCCCCCCGCGATGCGCAGCTGATCCTCGACGAGGTCGCGACCGGTGACCTCCTCGGTCACCGGATGCTCGACCTGCAGGCGGGTGTTCATCTCGAGGAAGAAGAACTCGCCGGCATCGGTCAGGAGCATCTCGACCGTCCCGGCGCTCGCGTATCCGGCGGCCGTGGCGAC
>DATKDB010000055.1:0-7855 GCA_035512895.1 Binatia bacterium
GATGGGCCACATCAAGCTCGCCAGCCCGGTCAGCCACATCTGGTACTTCAAGGGCACGCCGAGCCGCCTCGGCATCCTGCTCGACATCAGCCCGCGCAACCTCGAGCGCATCCTCTACTTCGCGCTCTACGTCGTCACCCGTGTCGACGAGGCGCAGCGGGACAAGGCCGCCCAGCGCATCGACGAGGAGGCCGAGGAGCGGATCACCCGTGCCCAGGCCGTCGTCGACGAGAAGAAGGCCGAGCTGGAGGCCGCCATCGGTGAGAAGCGCACCGAGGTGGAGGCCGGCCACGAGTCGGAGAAGAAGCGCATCGGCGACGGGCAGGCCACGCGCACCGAGGAGCTGACGACCGCCGCCCAGGCGGTCGAGGCGACGATCAAGGGCGGCGGCAAGACGCTGGCCGAGGACGTCGTCTTCGCCGCGACCGGCGAGGTCATCGCCCGCGCGGGCGACACGAGCAAGGACGCGCTCGCCAAGCTGCGCGAGGTCGTGAAGGGCGAGGTCGCCGCGGTCGAGACCGATGCGCGCGAGGCGCTCGCCGCCGCCGAGGAGAAGTACCACACCGCGATCGCCGACCTCACCTCCGGGATCGAGGAGGCGACCGCCAGCGAGCGCCAGCAGGTCCAGACCGAGACCGACGGCGCGCGCCTCTGGGCGCGCACCGAGCGCGCCCGCCTGGCCGACCTGCAGGTGCTGAAGATCCTGACCGAGAACGAGTTCCGCTCGCTGACCGAGATGCACGGCCGCATCTTCGACGCCGGCATGGGCGCCGAGGCGGTCAAGAAGATCATCGAGCAGGTCGACCTCGACGAGCTGTCCCAGAAGCTGCACGTCGAGATGCGCCAGACCTCGGGCCAGCGGCGCAAGAAGGCGATCAAGCGGCTGCGCCTCATCGAAGCCTTTCGCAAGAGCGGCGCGCGGCCGGAGTGGATGATCCTCTCCACCCTGCCGGTCATCCCGCCCGACCTGCGGCCGATGGTCCAGCTCGACGGCGGTCGCTTCGCGACGTCGGACCTGAACGACCTGTACCGCCGCGTCATCAATCGCAACAACCGCCTCAGCCGGCTCCTCGACCTCGAGGCTCCGGAGATCATCATCCGCAACGAGAAGCGGATGCTGCAGGAGGCGTGCGACGCGCTCATCGACAACGGCCGTCGCGGCCGCGCCATCGCCGGCACCGGCAACCATCGGCTCAAGAGCCTGTCGGACATGCTCAAGGGCAAGCAGGGGCGCTTCCGCCAGAACCTGCTCGGCAAGCGCGTCGACTACTCCGGCCGCTCGGTCATCGTGGTCGGCCCGGAGCTGAAGCTGCACCAGTGCGGCCTGCCGAAGAAGATGGCGCTCGAGCTGTTCAAGCCGTTCGTCATGCGCCAGCTCGTCGAGAAGGGCTTCGCCCACAACATCAAGAGCGCGAAGCGCATCGTCGAGCGCGTGCGCCCCGAGGTGTGGGACGTGCTCGAGGACGTCATCAAGGACCACCCGGTTCTCCTGAACCGCGCCCCGACCCTGCATCGGCTCGGCATCCAGGCCTTCATGCCGGTGCTCGTCGAGGGCTCGGCGATCCAGATCCATCCGCTCGTGTGCTTCGCCTTCAACGCCGACTTCGACGGCGACCAGATGGCGGTGCACGTGCCGCTTAGCACGGGCGCGCAGCAGGAGGCGAAGGACCTCATGCTGTCGACCCGCAACCTGCTCAGCGCGGCCGACGGCTCGCCGGTCGTCAGCCCGACGCACGACATGGTGCTCGGCTGCTACTACCTGACGATCCAGGCCGACGACGAGGACGGCGCGGGCAAGGCCTTCTCGAGCGCGGACGAGGCGATCATGGCGACGCAGCTCGGGTACGTGCACGTCCAGGCGCCGGTCAAGGTCGAGCTCGAGATCTACGACGGGACCGATGAGGACGGCACGATCCGCAGCCACCCGGATGTCGTCGAGACGACGACCGGTCGGGTCATCTTCAACACCGTCCTGCCGCGCGAGCTCGGCTTCGAGAACCGGGCGATGGACCGCAAGAGCCTGAAGGAGATCATCGCGCGCTGCTACCGCGACCTCGGTCCGGAGGCGACGGCGACGCTCGTCGACGGCATCAAGGCGCTCGGCTTCCACTACGCCACGGCGGCCGGCATCACGATCGGCGTGGACGACCTCGTCGTGCCGAAGAACAAGGGCAAGCTCCTCGGCGCTGCCGAGGACAAGGTCACCGACATCGACCGCGAGTTCCGTCGCGGCTTCATCACCGAGGACGAGCGCTACACGCAGACCGTCGAGGTCTGGCGCAAGGCGACCGACGACGTCACGCAGTCGATGCTCTCTGGGCTTGACGAGCGTGGCTCGATCATGCTCATCACGAACTCGGGCGCCCGCGGCTCGGTCACCCAGATCCACCAGCTGGCCGGGATGCGCGGCCTCATGGCCGACCCGTCGGGCCGGATTATCGACCTGCCGATTCGCTCGAACCTGCGCGAGGGGATGAGCGTGCTCGAGTACTTCATCTCGAGCCACGGCGCCCGCAAGGGGCTCGCCGACACCGCCCTGCGCACCGCCGACTCCGGGTACCTCACCCGGCGCCTCGTGGACGTGGCCCAGGACGTCATCACGCGCGAGGACGACTGCGGCGCCGACATCGGCACCTGGATCACCGTCGAGGAGTCGGAGCAGATCCCGGAGCCGTTCCTCGACCGCCTCATCGGCCGCATGGCGGCCTTCGACATCGTCGACGCGAAGGGCGGCGAGGTGCTCGTCGAGCGCAACGCCGAGATCAACGAGGAGGCGTTGCTGAAGATCGACGCCGCCGGCCTCGATCGCGTCAGCGTGCGCTCACCGCTCACCTGCGCCGCGCGCCATGGCGTGTGCCGTATGTGCTACGGGCGCAACCTCGCCACCGGCGAGCTCGTCGAGCTCGGCCAGGCGGTCGGGATCATCGCCGCGCAGTCGATCGGCGAGCCGGGCACGCAGCTGACGATGCGGACGTTCCACACCGGCGGCGTCGCCGGCGAGGACATCACCCAGGGCCTGCCCCGCGTCGAGGAGCTGTTCGAGGCGCGCATCCCGAAGGGTCAGGCGACGATGACCGAGATCGACGGCACCGTCGAGGTGCCGCCGGCCGCCGGCGACCAGCCGATCACCGTGCGGGTCACCCACCGGGAGGCGTACGACACGACCTTTAAGCTCACGCGCCAGCACGAGATCCTCGTTGCCGACGGCGACGAGGTGACCGAGAGCCAGCTGCTCGCCCGCCTGGGCGAGGGGGAGGACCTCGTCGAGGTCAAGGCGCCGGCCGCCGGCCGCGTGGCGAAGAAGGGAAGCACCCTGACCCTGCACACCGAAGAGGTGGACGTCCGCGAGTACCCGGTGCCGCACTCGGCCCGCCTGCGCGTCTCCGACGGCGACACGGTCTCGGCCGGCGACTCGCTGACCGAGGGGTCGCTCAACCCGAAGGAGCTGCTCGAGATCAAGGGCGTGGACACCGTCCAGCGCTTCCTCGTCGGCGAGGTCCAGAAGGTGTACCGATCCCAGGGCGTCACGATCAGCGACAAGCACATCGAGATCATCGTGCGCCAGATGCTGCGCAAGGTGACCGTCGACAATGCCGGGGACACCGAGCTGCTCCCCTCGGAGCTCATCGACCGCTTCGAGTTCGAGGAGACGAACAACCGGATCCTCGCCGAGGGCGGGGAGCCGGCGACGGCGCAGACCGTGCTGCTCGGCGTCACGAAGGCGTCGCTCAACACCTCGTCCTTCCTCGCGGCCGCCTCCTTCCAGGAGACGACGCGGGTGCTCACCGAGGCGGCGATCAACGGCGCCAAGGACCACCTCATCGGCCTCAAGGAGAACGTGATCATCGGCAAGCTGATCCCCGCCGGGACCGGCGCCGAGGCGCGACGCCTGCAGGCCGAGCGGGCCGGGCAGCTCTCGCCGGCCGAGGAGGAGCAGCAGCGCGAGGAGGCTGCGGCCCGTGCCTTCCTGTCGGGCGATCCCGACACCGATGGCTCCGGCACGGTGGATACCTACGAGGCCGAGGCGGCAGCCGAGGCCGAGGGCGACAGCGTCGCCGATCTCATGGGCGCGGGCGACAACCCGGAGATGGAGGCGGTCGTCGAGGAGCAGACCTTCGACGAGCTCACCGAGGAGGCCAAGGAGCCGAAGGAGGCCGGCGCCGCCAAGAAGTAGCGCCCGCCTCGACCTGACCGATGCCGAGGGCGGCCCGCCGCGGGGCCGCCCTCGCGCTGTCCGTCGGAGGGGTTTCGGTTTGACACTGTGAACGGGTGTTCCGTATACTCCGCGTTCGGTGTCCCGCGTTCGGGACGCCTTCGTGTGTGCCCTGTTGGGCACCCTCCGCTGAAGCCCGAGATGGCATCCGATTCGGTCGGCCGTGGGCGCGGTGGAGACGATCTGCAGATACACATTCACGCACTCACGCGAGTACGAACGCGAGGTTCTCGTTGCCAACCATCAGCCAGCTGGTCCGCAAGGGCCGTAAGCCGGCGATCAAGAAGGTCAAGGCCCCGGCGCTGCGCCGGACGCTGAACACCCTCAAGCAGACCACGAGCGAGGGACGCGGCGCCCCCCAGCGGCGCGGCGTCTGCCTGCAGGTCATGACGCGCACCCCGAAGAAGCCGAACTCGGCGCTTCGGAAGGTCGCGCGCGTGCGGCTGACGAACGGGATGGAGGTCACCGCCTACATCCCCGGCATCGGCCACAACCTGCAGGAGCACTCGATGGTGCTCGTGCGTGGCGGCCGCGTGAAGGACCTCCCGGCGGTGAAGTACCACATCATCCGTGGCACGCTCGACGCCGCGGGCGTCCGCGACCGCCGCCAGGGTCGGAGCAAGTACGGCGCGAAGGCGCCGGGCAAGGCCTAGCCGATGCCACGACGTCCGACGATCGCGCGCAAGACGAAGTACACCGAGCACCTGACCGGGACGGCCCTCACGCTGAACCAGTTCACGAACAAGCTCATGTACGGTGGCAAGCGCCACCTGGCCCATCGCATCCTCGAGGATGCGCTGTCGCGCTGCGAGTCGCAGGCGGGGCGCGCCGGGGTCGAGGTGCTCGAGCAGGCGCTGCGCAACGCGATGCCGCTCATCGAGGTCAAGCCGAAGCGCGTCGGCGGCTCCACGTACCAGATCCCGGTCGAGGTGCGCGCCGATCGGCGCATCAGCCTCGGCATGCGCTGGCTCATCGAGTCGGCCCGCAAGCGCAATGGCAAGAGCATGTCCGACAAGCTCGCCGCGGAGTTCATGGATGCCAGCAACGGCATCGGCAACGCCGTGAAGCGACGCGAGGACACGCACCGCATGGCGGAGGCCAACAAGGCCTTCAGCCACTTCAAGTGGTAGACCGATGACGACGCAGACCGCAGGACGAACGGCCGGAACCGGCGCCAACCCGCTCGAGCGCACCCGCAACATCGGGATCATCGCGCACATCGACGCGGGCAAGACGACCGTGACCGAGCGGATCCTGTTCTACACGAAGAAGATCTACAAGATCGGCGAGGTCCACGAGGGCGCCGCCACGATGGACTGGATGGAGCAGGAGCAGGAGCGGGGGATCACGATCACCGCGGCCGCGACGACCTGCTTCTGGGACGACCATCGCATCAACCTGATTGACACGCCCGGGCACGTGGACTTTACGGCCGAGGTCGAGCGCAGCCTGCGCGTGCTCGATGGCGCGGTCGTCGTCTTCGACGGCGTCGCCGGCGTCGAGCCGCAGTCCGAGACGGTCTGGCGCCAGGCCGACAAGTACCACGTCCCGCGCTTCTGCTTCGTCAACAAGCTCGACCGCACCGGCGCCGACTTCTGGCGCGTCGTCGACATGATCAAGGACCGCCTCGGCGTCAACGCTGTTCCGCTCCAGGTGCCGATCGGTGCCGAGGGCGACTTCCGCGGCGTCGTCGACCTGCTGAACATGAAGGCGATCACGTACGGCAACGACCTGGGCGACCAGATCGAGGTCGGCGAGATCCCGGCCGACGTGCAGCCGGTCGCCGACGAGTGGCGCGAGAAGATGATCGAAGCGCTCGCCGACGTCGACGACGACATCGCGCACAAGTTCCTCGAGGGCGAGGAGATCGGCGCCGACGAGCTGCGTCGCGCCCTGCGCACCGGGACGCTCGCCTACAAGATCGTGCCGGTACTCACCGGATCGGCGCTGAAGAACAAGGGCGTCCAGCCGATGCTCGACGCGGTCATCGACTACCTGCCGAGCCCGCTCGACGTCCCGCCCGTCAGCGCGAAGGACCCGCGCAGCGGCGAGGAGATCGCCCGCGAGACCGATCCGAGCGCGCCGTTCGCGGCCCTCGCCTTCAAGATCGTGGCCGACCCGTTCGTCGGCAAGCTCGCCTTCTTCCGGGTCTACTCGGGCACGCTCAAGACCGGCTCGTACGTGTACAACAGCACGAAGGGCCAGAAGGAGCGGGTCGGGCGCATCCTGCAGATGCACGCCAACCACCGCGAGGAGATCGACTCGGTCGGCGCCGGCGACATCGCCGCCGCGGTCGGCCTGAAGAACACGACGACCGGCGACACGCTGACCGGCGAGGAGGCTCCGGTCGTGCTCGAGTCGATCACCTTCCCCGAGCCGGTCATCGAGCTGGCGGTCGAGCCGAAGACGAAGGCCGACCAGGACAAGATGGCGATCGCCCTCCAGCGCCTGGCCGAGGAGGACCCGACGTTCCGGGTCCACACCGACCAGGAGTCGAGCCAGACCCGGATCGCCGGCATGGGCGAGCTGCACCTCGAGGTGCTCGTCGACCGCATGCTGCGCGAGTTCAAGGTGCAGGCGAACGTCGGCCGGCCGCAGGTGAGCTACCGCGAGGCGATCCGGCGCGCCGTGCCGAAGGCCGAGGGCCGCTTCGTGCGTCAGACCGGCGGCAAGGGCCAGTATGGCCACGCCGTCCTGACGCTCGAGCCGCTCGAGCGCGGCTCCGGCTTCGAGTGGGAGTCGAAGATCGTCGGCGGCGCCGTGCCGCGCGAGTACTGGCGCGCCATCGAGGAGGGCGTCAAGGAGGCGCTCCTCGGCGGCGTCGTCGCGGGCTTCCCGGTGATCGACCTCAAGGCCACGCTCGTCGACGGCTCGTATCACGAGGTCGACTCGTCGGAGATGGCGATGAAGATCGCCGGGAGCATGGCCGCCAAGGACGGGGTCGCGAAGGCGGACCCGGCCATCCTGGAGCCGGTGATGAAGGTCGAGGTGACCGCGCCCGAGGACTACATGGGTGACGTCATCGGCAACCTGAACGCCCGACGCGGGCACATTGACGGCATCGACGAGCGCGGCACGAGCCGCATGATCCACGCCCACGTGCCACTGGCCGAGATGTTCGGCTACGCCACCGAGCTGCGCAGCATGACCCAGGGTCGCGCCACGTACTCGATGGAGTTCGGCCGCTACGCCGAAGTGCCCACGAGCCTCGCCACAGAGCTGATTGCCAAGTCCAAGAGCTAACGGACCGATTGAAGGAGCGACGAAGGACAACCCATGGCCAAGCAGAAGTTCGACCGCACCAAGCCGCACGTGAATGTCGGGACCATCGGTCACGTCGACCACGGCAAGACGACGCTGACCGCAGCGATCACGAAGTTCCTGTCGCTCTCGGGCGGCGCTGACTTCCGCGCCTTCGACCAGATCGACAACGCTCCCGAGGAGCGCCAGCGCGGCATCACGATCGCGATCAGCCACGTCGAGTACGAGACGGCGAACCGTCACTACGCGCACGTCGACTGCCCGGGTCACGCGGACTACATCAAGAACATGATCACCGGCGCCGCCCAGATGGACGGCGCGATCCTGGTCGTGTCGGCCGCCGACGGCCCGATGCCGCAGACCCGCGAGCACATCCTCCTG
>DATKDB010000056.1:0-3519 GCA_035512895.1 Binatia bacterium
GTCCAGCGCTCGATCCGAGCCGCGGAGGAGCGAACGCGGAACGGCAGCCGCCTGACCCTGAACATCTGCTTCAACTACTCCGGGCGCGCCGAGATCGTCGATGCCGCCCGCGCGCTGCTGGCCGCCCGCGCCGACGCGACCAAGATCACCGAGCCACACTTCGCCGAGCACCTGTACACCGCCGGCCAGCCCGACGTCGACCTCGTCATCCGCACCGGTGGCGACCAGCGCACGAGCAACTTCCTTCTCTGGCAGGCCGCCTATGCCGAGCTCGTCTTCTGTGCGAAGTACTGGCCCGACTTCACCGATGCCGACTTCGACGGCGCCCTGGCCGAGTTCGCGCGTCGCGACCGCCGGTTCGGAGGCTGACCGATGCTGCGCACGAGGGTGATGTCCGCCGCGGTCCTGGCGCCGCTGATTCTCGCGATCGTCGTCCTCGGCGAGCCGTGGCTCTCGCTCCTCGTCGGGATCGCCGCCTTCCTCGCCTTCGTAGAGCTCGTCGCTCTGCTCGACGGGGCGGGCTACGAGCCGCCGCAGGTGCTCATGATCGTCGCCGGCATGGCGCTCACCGCGGCGGGCCTCGTCAGCGCGAATGCGGAGGGCGTCGGCGGGATCCTGCCGGCGCTCCTGACGTCCCTCGACCCGCCGGGGCTCGTCGCCGCGACGCTCATCGCGGCGATCCTGCTCATGGCTGCCGTCGCCTTCACGCGCTCCGATCCGCGCTCCGGCTTCGTGACGTGGGCGATGAGCTCGTTCGGCATCGCGTACCTCGGCCTGCTCCTGCCGACGATCGTCTTCGTCGCCCATCTCGCGCCGGCCGGGGGCTCGTGGACGACGCCGGTCGGCGTCCTCGGCATCGGGTCCGGCGTCGCGTGGACGCTCCTGCTCGTGCTCGTCGTGTGGGGCTACGACGTCGGCGCGTTCCTCACCGGGCGGCTCATCGGGCGTCGCCAGCTCCTCGACCACATCAGCCCATCGAAGACGATCGAGGGGCTGGTCGGCGGCCTCGTGCTCGCGACGATCGGCGCCGGCATCGGGGCAGCCCTCGTCGGCCTCGAGCCGTGGCATCCGCTCGTCATCGGTCCGGTCGTCGGCCTGTCGGCGCAGGTCGGCGACCTGGCGGAGTCGATGCTCAAGCGTGCCGCCGATCGCAAGGAGTCGGGCTTCCTCGTGCCCGGCCACGGCGGCATCCTCGATCGGATCGACTCATTCCTCTTCGCCGCGCCGGTCCTGGCCGGCTACGCCGTCCTCGTCGCCGGGCGGGTGGCGTGACCGGCCTCGCGATCCTCGGCTCGACCGGCTCGATCGGTCGCCAGGCCCTCGAGGTCGTGACCGCGCTCGGCGATCGGTTCGTCGTCCGTGGCCTCGCTTCCGCCCATTGCGCCGAGCCGTTCGTCGCGCAGCTCGCGGCGTGGCCGGAGGCCCGTGCCTGGTGCGCCGGGGGGCGACCCGCGTCGTTCGATGCCGGGCGCTGGGCGGGTGGCGGGCTCGAGGAACTCGCGACGGCCGACGGCGTCGAGCTCGTCGTCGTCGCGACGACCGGGATGGCGGCACTGCCCGCGGTCCTCGCCGCGCTCCGCTCCGGACGGCGCGTGGCGCTCGCGAACAAGGAGACGCTCATCACCGGCGGGCACCTCGTGGCGTCGCTCCTCGAGGAGCTCGGCGGCGACCCGCTCGACCGCCTGCGACCGATCGACAGCGAGCACTCCGCGATCTGGCAGTGCCTCGTCGGGGAACGCGTGGCGGAGGTCGAGCGTCTCGTCCTCACCGCGAGCGGCGGTCCGTTCCGTAGCCGGGCGGCGACGAGCCTCGCGGCGGTCACGCCGGCCGAGGCGCTAGCGCATCCGACGTGGCAGATGGGTCCGAAGATCACGATCGACTCGGCCACCCTCGTCAACAAGGCGTTCGAGGTCATCGAGGCCAAATGGCTCTACCGGCTCCCGTACTCTAAGATCGACGCCGTGATCCACCCGCAGAGCATCGTCCACTCGTTCGTCGAGTTCATCGACGGCTCGTACAAGGCGCAGCTCGGCCTGCCCGACATGCGCCTGCCGATCCAATACGCGCTCACGCATCCGCGGCGCCTGCCGTCGCCCGCGCCGGCGTCGTCGCCGGTGGACTGGGGCACGCTCGAGTTCGCGCCACTGGCCGATGCGGACTATCCCGCCTACGCGGCGGTGCGCGCCGCCGCCGATGCGGGCGGCAACCGGGGCGTCATCCTGAACGCCGCCGACGAGGCGGCCGTGGCCGCCTTCCTCGACGGGCGCATCCCGTTCCCCGCGATCGCGGAGACGATCGGAACGGCAGTCGACCGCTGGGGAGCCGACCGCGAGCCGAACCTGGAGGAGATCGCGGCTCTCGACGCCGACGTCCGCGGCGCGCTCGGGGCGGCGCTCGCCTGATGGACGTCATCGGCACCGTCGTCGCCTTCATCGGCATCCTCGTCGTGCTCGTGCTCGTCCATGAGCTCGGCCACTTCATCGTCGCGAAGCGCGCGGGGATCACGGTCGAGGAGTTCGGGATCGGCTTTCCGCCGAGGATCGGATCGGTCCGGTGGCACGGGACGCGGTACAGCCTGAACTGGATTCCGCTCGGTGGCTTCGTCCGGATGCTCGGCGAGGACGGTGACGTCGAGGTCAAGCGCCTGCGGGAGCAGGGCATGACCGATGACGAGGTCGAGCACGCGATGGCCGGCGCCTTCAACCGGCGCCCCGTGTGGGTGCGGCTCACGGTCCTCCTCGCCGGCGTGGCGATGAACTTCGTCCTCGCGGCCGCGCTCTTCGCCGTGGCCTTCAGCATGCCGCTCCTCGAGGGCCAGGGACCGCTGACGGTGACCGAGGTCCAGGCGGAGAGCCCGGCCGAGGGCCAGCTGCAGGTGGACGACGTCATCACCGGCGTCGACGGCCGGACGTTCGAACGATCGCAGGATCTGACCGAGTACGTGCGCGAGCGTGGCGGCGAGGAGGTCGAGCTGCAGGTCGTGCGCGACGGTGAGGCGATCGACGTCGCCGTGACGCCGCGTGTCGTGACGCCGGAGGATCGAGCGCGAGGGATCGGCCCGATCGGCTTCGCCTACGACCCTGAGCACGTCGTCGAGCGCCCGTCGTCAGTGACCGGCCCGCTCGACGCCATCGCGCGCGGCACCGGCGCGGCCTGGAGCCTTGCGGTCCAGATCCCCGGCGGGCTCGCGGATGCGATCGGCGGCCTGATCGGACTGAACCCGAACGGCAACGACGCTCGCGGCCCGATCGGTATCGCGCAGGAGACCGGGAAGGTGCTCGAGGCGCCCCTAGTCAGCCAGCTCTTCTTCGTCGGCCTCCTCTCGGTCAACCTCGCCGTCCTCAACGTCCTGCCATTCCCGCCGCTCGACGGTGGCCGGATCATCGTCGTTCTGCTCGAGGCCGTGCGCCGTCGGAAGCTGCCGGCCGAGCGCGAGGCGCTCATCTATCTCACCGGCTTCGCGGTTCTCATCGCGCTCGTCATCCTCATCAGCATCCAGGACATCCAGAGGCTGATAAC
>DATKDB010000057.1:0-7323 GCA_035512895.1 Binatia bacterium
CGACCGGGACGACGTCGAGGTGGCTGACCAGGATGAGCGGCGGCTCCGTCGCCTCGCCGGTCGCCCGCAGCCGCGCGATGCATGACCCTCGCCCGGGCGTGAGCTCGACGACCTCCGACCCGATTCCCTCGCCGGCGAGGACGTCGGCGCAGTAGCGCGCGGCGGCGGCCTCTCCACCGGTCGGGTCGAGCCCGGCGGCGACGTCCGGCCCGCCATCGGGCGGGTTGACCGACGGGATGCGGATCAGCGCGCGCAGGTGGTCGACGCAGGCGTCGAGGTCGAGGAACGGTCGCAGGTCGAGGCTCATGCCGCTAACCCTAGCGCGTGACGTCGGTGCGCCAGTGCCGCGAGGCCCAGGTCGGCGGCCAGCCTGGCCAGCGAGACGACGAGCAGGATCGGCTCCTCGACCGCCAGGCCGATGGCGACGAGGGCGACGAGGAAGAAGAGGTGGATCGCGAGGCGCGTCACGAAGGCGAGCCGCAGGTCGAGGATCGCCTCGCCGGCACCGTCGGGCGGGACGCGGTCGGGGCCCCAGATCGCCCAGGCGCTGAGCGCGGTGAAGCTTGCGAGCGCGATCCAGAAGATGAGCAGGCCACCCGCCGGCGCCGGGTCGACGAGCGGCTTGAGGATGGCGAAGACGACGATGCCCGCCGTCAGCACGACGAACGCCGGGAGCGGCACGAGGAGCTGGAGCCACTCCAGCGCGCGTCGATCGCGGGCCACGTCGCGCAGCAGCCTCGTGAAGAGCGTGAATCCGAGCGTCACGAACAGCCACGAATAGAAGTTGCCGGCCGGGACGCCGAACCAGCCTTCGTGCGGGCCGATGTCGCGCCATGTCCACAGGCCCATCCGGATGGCGACGGCGTCGAAGGCAAGGTCGAGCATGATCGCCAGGACGCTGTCGACGACGGCGGCGTATCGGCCTCTGACGCCGAGCGCGTCGGTGATGCGCATGGCGCCGGCGATGATGAACGCCCAGGTGAGACCGATGACGATCGGCGATCGGTCGACGGCCAGCACGAAGTCCGGCGAGTACTCGTACGTCTCGTATATGACCTGGTTCGCCTGCTCGAGCATCAGCCCGAAGAGCGCGGCGCTGACGAGCTCGAGGAAGGGGAGGCGACCTCGACGGAGCGCGAGCCAGGAGGCGAGCGCGAAGAACGCCGTGGCCCCGATCTCGATCAGCAGCAGGATCGGGTTCATTTCCGGCTCGGTGTCGTGAAGGCCAGCATTGGCGCGAGGGCCAACAGGGTGGCCGCCACCCCGCTGGTCATGCCGGCCACGATGTCGACCCGCTCCCACAGCTGGGCGGCCGTGGTGGCGCCGACCACGATCCCGAGATTGGAGACGGCGCTAACGATTCCGAAGATGCGTCCTCGGGTCCGAGTCCCGGAGACGTCGGCAAGCAGGGCATACCACGAGGCGTTGAACGCGGTCAGGCCGGCCCCGGCCAGTGCCGCCACGCCGAACACGGCCCAGATCGGCAGGCCGATGACGAGGGCCATCCCGAAGGCCGCGATCGGGAAGATGCCGGCGATCGCCACGGCGCGACGGCTCGTTTGGTCCGCGAGATGCGCGATCGGCGGGCCGAGCAGGATGCTGCCGGCCCCGAAGCAGCTGAAGGTGAGTCCGACGTCGACCGTCGTCCATCCGAGGCGCTCGGTGGCGAGCGGCGCGTACGTCGTGATGAACGCACCGTATCCGGCGAGCATCGCGAGATTGGCCAAGAGCAGAGCGACGATGCCGGCTCGGATGGGCGGATCGTCTGCGACCGGGGCCTCGGCGACCGGTTCCTGGCCGTCCCGCGAACGCTCCACCCGTCGCCGGCCGTGCGGCAGGGCCAGGCTGGCAATAAAGGCGATCCCGCTGGTGACGGCGACGACCACGAACGGAGCGCGCAGGCCGCCCAGCGCGGCGATGAAGCCGCCGAAGGCAGGGCCGGTGACCATGCCGGCCGAGGCGGCCGCGGACAGGACTCCATTCGCGAACGCGCGTTGTTGGGGCGCCGTGATCTCGGCAAGGTAGATCCGCTCGGAGACGATCAGCGCGCCACCACCGAAGCCGGAGAGCGTCCGCCAGGCCAGCAGCCACCCGGCGGTCGCGGCGGTCGCGATCAGGGCGTTCATGCTGGCGTAGAGCGACAGCCCGCCGGCAATGAAGCGCCGCGCGCCGTACCGATCGCTCAGGAGCCCGACCCCGAGCTGCCCGATGCCGTTCGTCACGGCGAAGGCGCTCGTGAGCAGGCCGAGGACGAAGGGTGTCGCCCCCAGCTCCGTGGCGAACAGCGGCAGCAACGGCAGCATCACGGCGATGCCGACCTGCGCGATGAAGGCGATGAAGGCGAGCAGGCCGAGTGCCGGATCGATGGCGAGCAGTCCGGCTCGCGCCCGGGTGATCATGCGGCGCCCAGTCTGCCAGACATGGGTCGAACGTCCATCGGTCGTAGAATGCGGCGCGTGAGCGCGCCCACGGTCCCGATCTATCTCGCCGGTGAGTTCGTGGAGGCCGGCACCCCGCTCGATGTGAGGGATCCGGCCGATGCCTCGCTCGTGGCCACGACGTTCCAGGCCGGGGCCGACGAGCTCGAGCACGCGACGTCGGCCGCCGTCGATGCCTTCGAGGCGACGAAGCGCCTGGCGAGCTACGAGCGCCGAGATGCGCTGGCCCACGTGGCGGCGAGCATCGAGCGCGACGCCGACGAGCTGGCGGTCCTCCTCAGCCGGGAGTCCGGCAAGCCGATCAGGGACGCGAAGGGCGAGGTGGCACGCGGCGCGCTCACCTTCCGGACCGCTGCCGAGGAGGCGCTCCGGATCAACGGCGAATGGCTGCCACTCGACTGGGCGCCGGCGAACAAGGGGCGCCACGGCATCGTGCGACGCTATCCGATCGGTCCGGTGGCCGGCATCAGCCCGTTCAACTTCCCGCTGAACCTTGCGGCGCACAAGGTCGCGCCGGCGATTGCGGCGGGCTGCAGCATCGTGCTCAAGCCGCCGTCGAAGGACCCGCTCTCGATGCTGCGCATCGCCGAGTACCTCGCCGAGACGGACCTGCCGCCCGGCGCGGTGAGCATCCTGCCGATGGATCGGCCGACCGGCGACCGGATGGTCTCCGACGATCGCTTCAAGCTCTTGAGCTTCACCGGGTCGCCATCGGTCGGCTGGAAGATGAAGGCCGATGCCGGCAAGAAGAAGGTCGTCCTCGAGCTCGGCGGCAACGCCGGGGCGATCGTCGACGAGACCGCCGACCTCGACTGGGCCGTCGACCGGCTCGTCTACGGGGCCTTCGCCTACGCCGGCCAGGTCTGCATCAGCGTCCAGCGCATCTACGTCGTCGGCGACGTGTATGACGAGTTCGAGCGCCGCTTCGTGGAGCGCGCCCGCCGCGTGAAGGTTGGCCAGCCGTCGAGCGAGGAGACCGACCTCGGGCCGATGGTCGACGAGGCTGCCGTGTCCCGCACGCACGAGTGGGTGAGCGAGGCCCTGCGCGACGGCGCCCGTGCGCTGCTGGCGGGCGAGCCGGATGGACGCTGGTACGGGCCGACGGTCCTCGTCGACGTCCCGCGCGACGCGATGATCTGTTCGGAGGAGGCGTTCGCCCCGGTCGTCAACCTGTTCCGGGTCGACGCCTTCGCCGATGCCATGCAGGAGATCAACGACAGCCGCTTCGGCCTGCAGTGCGGCGTCTTCACGAGCTCGCTCGACCACGCGCTGCGCGCGCACGACGAGCTCGAGGTCGGGGGCGTGATCGTGAACGACGTCCCGACCTGGCGCACCGACTCGATGCCGTATGGCGGGTTGAAGGACTCGGGGCTCGGCCGCGAGGGGCTGCGCTGGAGCATCGAGGACATGACGGAGCCGCGCCTGCTGGCGTTCGCGGCCACGCCTGAGCGCCCCGCATGACCGACACCGCCACGCTCTTCGTCCGGGTGCTCCGCGGCGACGAGCTTCGAGACGGGGAGCTCATCCCGGTCGAGATCGACGGCACGCCGGTCGTTCTCGTCCGCCACGAGGGTGCGTTCTTCGCCGTACAGAACAACTGCAGCCACCGCGACTTTCCGCTCAGCGAGGCCGGGTTCGACCCGCGCGACGGCGTCCTCGTCTGCGCCTGGCATGGTGGCTGTTTCGACATCCGCAGCGGCGCCGCGGTCGTGCCGCCCGCCACGGACCCGGTCGAGACCTTTCCGGTCCGCGTCCGCGACGGATGGGTCGAGATCGGGCTGACCGGCAGTCTCGCCCGCGAGCGCGGAGCCGCGTAGGGCACGATGCGTCTCGAGGCACTGCCGTTCGTCAACTGGATCTTCTGGGCCGCGCTCGCGGCCGGGACGCTGCTCGTCGTCGGGGTCACCGAGCGCCTGGGCGGGACGACGCGCGGCTATCGGCTGTTCATGGCCTGGCTGCTCGTCGCGTTCGCCGCGGTCCTCGTGGCGAGCGATCTCGCCCTGCCGCCCGATGCCCAGGGCTCGGCCACGGCCGCGTTGCGCCGGCCGCTGACCTTCGCCTTCGCGGCCGGCTCGCTCGCGTACCTCGTCGCCTCGCTTGCGAGATGGCCGCGCAGCGGCCTTGCGATCGCGACCGGCTGCATCGGCCTGGCGGCCCTCGTCGCCGTCGCCGCGGCCGGGGGGAGCCACAGCACGCCGCTCTTCGCCGGCCAGCTCATCCTCGCCGCGCTGGCGCTCGGCTCGGTCAACGCGGCGATGCTGCTCGGCCACTGGTACCTCGTCACTCCGAAGCTGTCGCCGACGCCGCTGCGCCGCATGATGTGGCTCCTCGTCGGGAGCCTGACGCTCCAGGCCGTCGCGTTCGGCGTGGCGCTCGCCGCGGGCGGGGAGGAGGCGCTCAGCGGTGGGATCGGCATCCTCACCTGGCTCCGATTGGCCGTCGGGATCCTGCTGCCGATCGTCGTGGCGGCGCTCGCGATCGCGGCCTCGCGCGCCGCGTCGCTGCAGGCCTCGACCGGCCTGCTCTACGTCGGCCTGGCGTTGATCATGGCCGGCTCGATCGCCGGCGCCAGCATCACGTACCTGACCGGGGTCCCGGTCTGACCGATGCTCGTCACCGCGCGCACCTTCGCGTCCCTGCGCGAGCTCTCGACCGACCGGTGCGAGCTGGCGCTCGCCGACGACGCCACGGTCGCTGATGCCTGGGCCGCCCGCGAGGAGCGCCATCCGGGGATCGCATCGCACCGGCCGTACGTGCGCGCCGCGCGGAACGGTGCCTACGCCGCGTGGGAGGAGGCGCTGGCCGACGGTGACACGGTCGCCTTCCTGCCGCCGGTCAGCGGCGGAGCGACCGGGCTGACCGACGAGGCGATCGACGTCGCCGAGCTCGAGGCCGCGGTGGCGGGGCCCGGCCACGGCGCGGTCGTCACGTTCGTTGGGCGCGCGCGCGACGTGGCGGACGACGGCAGGACCGTGACCGAGCTCGAGTACGAGGTCTACCCCGAGATGGCGGCCTCCGTCCTCGACGCCATCGCGACCGAGGCCGAGGCGCGCTTCGGCGTCGCGATCGGGCTCGTCCATCGGTACGGGATCGTGCCGATCGGGGAGGCGGCCGTCGTGATCGTCAGCGCCGCGGTCCACCGTGGCGAGGCGTACGAGGCGAATCGGTTCGTCATCGAGGCGATCAAGGAGCGCCTGCCGATCTGGAAGCGCGAGCGCTTCGCCGATGGGAGCGAGTGGAAGCGGGCTGGAGCCTGACGCGCGACCTGCCGGCGCTCACTGCGCAGCGTCATCGTCCCTGCTGCGACCGGAGCCATCGTTCCGTCTCGGCCGGCGAGCGGAGCCGGACGAGCCGGACGGCGGGATGCGCGGCCAGGTCGGCCAGAGTCCGGCGCCGGCGGCCACGGTGCGTTCGGAGGATCCACCAGAGCAGCCCGCCGCGGCGCAGGGCGTTGGCGAGCGACTCGCGTTGCCCGTGCCGGGCCAGAACGCCTCCTGCGAGCGGATGCGGGCCAGCGTGCGCCGTGCCCATCGGCCGAGGACGAGCGGCATCGGGTAGTCGAGCCAGACGACGGTCTCGACCCGCGCCCACGTGATGTCGCGGTGCTGGCTATAGGCGCCGTCGGCGACCCACGCCTCGCCGGTCAGCGCGACGGCCAGGCGCTCGCGGAAGACCGGCTCGGGGACCGGCGTCCAGTCCGGTCCCCAGAAGAGCGCGTCGAACTCGATGAACGGCAGGTCCAACCGGTTCGCAAGCGCTCGCGCCAGGGTCGTCTTGCCGGAGCAGCTCGTGCCGACGACGTTGATGCGGCCCATCGGCGATGAAGGCTACCTGACCGGGTCGATGTGCAAGCCGGCGCGGGGGAAGGCACAATGCGCGGGTCATGGCGACCCCCAAGCCCGGCGAGATCCGGTGCCCGACCTGTCATCGCTCAACCGCGCCCGCCGCGTTCTGCACGCAATGCGGTACGGCGATCCCACCGGATGCGCGGATCCGCCCGCGCGGGATGGATCGCGACGAGCTCCAGGATCGCATCCGCGCCCGGCGCTCCGGCGGCGATCCGTACCGCCGTGGCGGAACGCCGGACGAGGAGCGCGCCTACCAGCGCTACGAGCCCGATCCGAACGACGCGGCCGTGCGGCACGCCCAACGGACGGACGACCGCCGCCGTGATCTCTTCGACGAGTCGGCAGCGGCGGCCGTCGGTGGAGCCGCCGCGCCGGACGTCACCCGCGATCGCGACGAGTGGTCGCGTCCGGCCGCGATTCCCGCTCCGGCCTCCGCTCCACCGCCGCCCGGCTACGTCGCCCCACCGTCGGACCTGCCGCTCGCCGACGAGGCGGGCTACGAGGAGGTGGCATACCCGGCTCCGGGCAACGTCGACAACTTCGACGACGAGGCGTACGAGGAGGGCGCCTACCCGTACGAGTACGAGGATTGGGAGGAGGAGGGGGAGCGCCGCCCGGGCGCCGGCGCCGTCGCGATCCTCGGGTTCCTCGCCCTGGGCGTGCTCGCACTGCTCGGCGGCGCGGTCCTGGCCGGCGTCTTCGGCGGCGACCCGGGCACAGGCCAGCTCGACCCGACGCCGACGGCCTCGGCGAGCGTCGCGGCCAGCGTCGCGCCGACGGACACACCGACACCCGTGGACGAGGCGACGCCGCCCGCGAGCGGTCAGCCCGGCGCGAGCGGCGACCCGGTCGTCTTCCCCGACGGCTTCACGGCCGAGGCGGAGCCCTGCCTGCCGGGCAGTGCGGGCGCGAGCGGCTGTGACTCGAATGGCGCGAGCAACGGCGGCGTGGTGGACATCTGGGTCGGCTTCGAGAACGGCAGTGGCCGCGATGTCGTCGGCGCCACCGTCGTCTCGCCCGATGGCTCGACCGCAGAT
>DATKDB010000058.1:0-9594 GCA_035512895.1 Binatia bacterium
GACGAGCGCGTGCCGACGTTCAGCATCACGATGGCCGGCCACGCGCCTCGCGCCGTGGCCGAGCACCTGGCGGCGCGCGCGATCAACGTCTGGGACGGCGACTTCTACGCGTGGGAGCTCGTGCGCAAGCTCGGGCTCGACGCGGCGGGCGGGCTGCTGCGCATCGGTCTCGTCCACTACAACACCGTCGAGGAGGTGGACCGCCTCGTCCGGGCCCTCGGCGAGCTCCCTCGCGCCGGTGGGCGCGATTGAGGTGACGCGCTACCCTCGCGGCCGGTGATGGAAGGGTATTCGGTCACGGAGGCGGCATCGGTTCTCGGCGTGCCGACGGAGCGCGTCTGGGAGCTGCTGGCTCGTGGCGTTCTGTCCGGGGCGGCGGAGGGCGAGACCGGCATGCGGGTCTACCTCCAGCCTCGGCCGGCGCCCGCGACCCCGGAGCCGAGGCGTTCGAACGGGGACCGCGACGAGCCGGAACGCGAGCTCTCGCCGTTTCGCGAGCTGCTCAGCGAGTTCCGCGGGCTCACCGAGCGGTACGGCCAGGCCCTCCTCGCGCTCGGCGAGGCCCGCGGCGAGGTCGCGACGCTCCGCTCACGCGTCGACCTGCTCGAGGCGCGGATGGATCTGCGCCTGACGGGGTCGCCGCCGAGCGCGCCAGCGTCGTGGGCCTCGACACCGATCCCGCCGACGCCGTTGGCTGCCGACGAGGCGACGACGACGCCGGATGAGCATGACGACGAGGACGAGCCGCGGGCGCGACCGCGCGGTCCGCGACGGGCGACGGAGAGCTTCGCGGAGGCGCTCGCCCGCGCCGAAGATCCGAGCCCGCCCGAGCTGCCGGGCGCCGCGGAGGCTGCAGCCGCCTTTGCGGCGCTGCACCGCGATCCCGACGGCGCGCTCGACCTTGGCGCTATCGAGATCAGCCTGCCGCGCGAGATGCCGGCGGCCGAGCCGGTGCCCGTCGCCCAGGAGATCGAGCCAGCGGCCGAGCCGGTGCCCGTCGCCCAGGAGATCGAGCCATCGGACGAGCCGGTGCCCGTCGCCACACAGGAGGTCGAGCCCGACGCGGAGACCGCCCCCGCGCCGGACGAGGCGGAGGCCCGCGAGCCGACGACCGACGAGGCGGACCTCACCCGCGAGGCGCCGGACGAGGCGGAGATGATGGCGGACGAGGGTGCGCCCTGGCCCGTCGACGCCGACGCGGATGCCGCCGGCGATGACGAACGCGAGGTCGCGGCCGAATCAGGCCCCCTAGACGCGACCGAGCAGCCACTGGCCCTCGACGAGCCGGTCTCGGCCGAGCCGCTCGACTGGAACGCCGAGCGCTACACGACGGCGATCGAGGAGCCGGACTGGTTCGCCGCGGAGGTGCTCGAGCCCGAGCGGCCATCGGCGGCCGAACCGCAGGCGGAGCCCGACGCGGAGCCGTCCGGTGCGGACGCGCAGCCGACCGACGCGGCGCCGGCCGCCCCGGAGCAGGACGCCGTCGAGGGCGCGGGGATTGACGCGGGGCCCGTCACGGAGTCGGTGGAGTTGGATGACGAGGAGGCGGACCGCTGGTTCCGTCGCGCGCGGATCGAGGACGCGAGCGGCGCCTCGGAGATGGAGGTCGCGACGCGTGGCCATGGAGCGGACGCCGGGGAAGCGACCTTGTTCGGCGGCCTGCCCGGCTCAGCCGAGCTCGACGAGGCGATTGCCGCGCTCGATGCGCTGGCGGGCCGATCGAGCGAGTGGCCGGCGTCGGACGCCGCAGTGGGGACCCGGGAGGATGCTCCCGCTCCCGCTCCCGCTCCGGAGCCGGAGCCGGAGCCGGAGCCGGAATCGGAACCGGAGGCTGCGTCGGGTTCCGAGGCGTGGCCGGGCTGGACGGGTCCCGCGAGCGAGCCGGCCGCTAGGCTGCGCCCGGAGACGCAGCCGCCCGGCAGCGTGACGGCTCCGACCTCGCGGGCCTATCGGCGCCTGCGTCGCATCTTCCCGAGCTGAGCGCTCGACCGGCACGCGAGGTGCACATCGACCTCCCAAGGAGGTGACCTCGTGACCATCGAGTTCGGCAACACCGTCTTCTGGGCAGCGCTGCTCGCCCTCATCACCGGCATCCTCATCCTCGTCTTCCCACGCATCCTCAACTACATCGTGGCGTTCTACCTGATCATCATCGGCGTGCTCGGGTTGATCCCGTTCTTCACCGGCGCCGCCACGGTCTGAGCGGGGGGACTACCATCGGTCCATTCATGGGCCGATATACCGAGCGCACCGCCCTCGTGGTGGTCGACCTGCAGAACGATTTCGCGGACCCCGCCGGGTCACTCGCGGTGCCCGGCGCTGAGCCGCTCGTCGGGGTCGTGAACGCGGAGGCGCGCGCGGCCGCGGCGGCGGGGTCCCTCGTCGTCGCCACCCAGGACTGGCATCCACCGTCGACGCCGCACTTCGCCACCGACGGCGGGGTGTGGCCGGTCCACTGCGTCGGGGGCACGTGGGGGGCGGAGCTCCACCCGGGCTTCGAGCTCCCGGCCGCTGCCCCGCGCATCCGTAAGGGCACGAACGGCGAGGACGGCTACTCGGGGTTCACGATGCGCGACCCCGTGTCGGATCGCGAGACGCCGACGGCGCTCGAGGGCATCCTGCGGGAGGCCGGGATCGAGCGGGTCGTCGTGTGCGGCCTCGCGACCGACTACTGCGTCAGGGCGACGGCACTCGACGCCGTGCGGCTCGGCTTCGAGGTGACGATCCTGGGCGGGGCGATCGCGGCGGTGGACCTCGAGCCCGGCGACGGAGACCGGGCCATTGCCGAGATGGCCGACGCGGGGGTGGAGGTCGCATGAGCGCGCTGCCGCTGCTGCGTCCGATCCTGCGCTGGGTCGCGGTGCTCTGCGTGACCGCGGGAGCCGCCGGCCTGGGTGGTGCGGCCCCGGCGCGAGCGGGGGCCGACGACGTGCATCTGCTCGTCCTGGACGACATCATCAACCCGATCTCGGGACGATATCTCGAGCGGGGGATCGACGACGCCGCCGAGCAGGGCGCGGCGGCCGTCCTCATCGAGCTGAGCACGCCGGGTGGCCTGCTGGAGGCGACCCAGGACCTGACGTCGAAGATGCTGAACGCTGCCGTACCGGTCATCGTGTACGTCACGCCCCCCGGTACCCACGCCGCGTCGGCCGGCGTCTTCATCACGATGGCCGGGCACGTCGCGGCGATGGCGCCGAGCACCCGTATCGGCGCGGCCACGCCGGTGAGTGGCGACGGGACCGAGATCCCGGAGGACCTCGCGCGCAAGCTCCTCAACGACACGGTCGAGTACGCGCGCAGCATCGCCGAGGCGCGCGGCCGGAACGCGGAGTGGGCCGAGGAGGCCGTGCGCGAGGCAGATGTCGTCGGGGCGGCCGAAGCGGTCGGGATCTCGGTCGTCGACCTCGTGGCCGATGACCGCGACGCGCTGCTCGAGGCGGTCGACGGTCGCACAGTCAGCCTGCGCGGGACCGAGGTCACCCTCGCGACGGCCGACGCGGACGTCGTCGAGCTGCCGATGTCGCCGTTCGAGGACTTCCTCATGGCAATCAGCGATCCGAACATCGCCGTCATCCTGCTCAGCCTCGGGTCACTCGGCATCTACTTCGAGCTGAGCGCGCCGGGCTCGTTCTTCCCAGGCATCCTCGGGGCGATCGCGATCATCCTCGGCCTCCTCAGCCTCGGCAGCCTGCCGATCAACTACGCCGGCTTGGCGCTGCTCCTGTTCGGGCTCGCGCTCCTCGGCGCGGAGATCTGGGTGGCTTCCGGTGGCGTGCTCGGCATCGGTGGGGCGATCGCGTTCCTGCTCGGCTCGTCGCTGCTCATCGACGACACGCGAGCCCCGTTCCTCGAGGTCAGCCGGCCACTCATCTACGGCATCACGCTCGCGCTCGTACTCTTCAGCCTCGTCGCGGTCCGGGCCGTCATGCGCAGCCGGCGACGGCCGTTGGCGATCGGCGGCACCGACATGGTCGGCATGACGGCCATCCCCCGCGGGCCGGCATCGGTCTACGTGGAGGGCGAGCTCTGGGCCGCCCGCACCGCGGCTGGGACGCCGTTGCCCTCGACCGGCGTCGTGCGCGTCGTCGCTCGCGAGCAGATGACATTGATCGTCGAGCCGCTCGATGGAGCCGGCTCGGCACCAACTGACGAAACGAAGGAGCCGTAAACCGTGGAAGACCTGATTGGCCTGTTGCCGGTCCTGGGCGTCGCCGGACTCATCATCTTCACCCTGGTGGGGGCGGCCGTGAAGGTCGTGCAGGAGTACGAACGGGGGGTCATCTTCCGTCTCGGCCGCCTCGTCGGCGCGAAGGGGCCGGGCCTCTTCCTCATCATCCCGTTCATCGACCGCATGGTGAAGATCGACCTGCGAACGGTCACGCTCGACATCCCGAGCCAGGAGGCGATCACGCGCGACAACGTGACCGTCCGCGTGAACGCGGTGTGCTACTTCCGGGTCGTCGATCCCGAGGCCGCCGTCGTGCGGGTCGAGAACTATCTCATTGCGACGCTGCAGATCGCCCAGACGACGATGCGATCGGTGCTCGGGCAGTCCGAGCTCGACGAGCTGCTCAGCAAGCGGGAGGAGATCAACCAGCGGCTCCAGGAGATTATCGACGAGCAGACCGCGCCGTGGGGAATCAAGGTCAGCGTCGTCGAGGTCAAGGACGTCGAGCTCCCGCAGGAAATGAAGCGCGCCATGGCCCGCCAGGCCGAGGCGGAGCGCGACAAGCGGGCGAAGGTGATCCACGCCGAGGGCGAGTTCCTGGCCGCGCAGCAGCTCAGCGAGGCCGCGAACATCATCAGCTCGGCGCCCTCCGCGCTCCAGCTTCGCTACCTGCAGACCCTCTCTGACATCAGCTCCGACGAGACGCGGACGATCATCTTCCCCCTGCCGATGGACCTGATCAGCGCCTTCGTCGGAAACCGGGGCGAGGCGAGCGGCGCGGCCTCGGTCAAGCCGGTCATCCCGCCCGCCGGCGAGTCGGCCCGGGAGTCGGCCGGCGGCTGACCGATCCTCGGCCCGGCTACGGCCGCCGCGCCCATCCGATGAGCACGCCGCCTCCGACCGCGGTGGCGGCGCCGATGAGGATCCAGGTGCGATCCGAGGTCATGAAGCTGCGCGGCGCGAACGCCAGGTTCAGGCCCTGGGCGATCCAGACGATGCCGGCGACGACGAGGAGCGAGCCGACGACGGTGAGGGCGAGACGCATGGACCGATCGTACCCGCACGGAACCACTTGCCCCGGCAATGATGCTCGGGTAATACTCCGCGCGTCGAAGCGCACGAGAGCGGCGCCACCAGCCTCTCCCTTCCTCTCCCCTCCACCTCCGACGGCGGCCCCGGGGCAGCGGCAAGACCCGGGCCGGCGTCGAGCGACGAAGCTGCGACGTCGTCCAATCATCTTGTTGGGAGGGGTCTGGCGTGACCTACACCGATCAGGTCATCAACTGCAGTGACTGCGGGATCGACTTCGTCTTCTCCGCGTCCGAACAGGAGTTCTTCGCGGAAAAGGGGTTCGCCTCCGCCCCGAAGCGCTGCGCGTCCTGTCGCGCCCAGCGCCGCGCATCGGGCGCGAACGGGGCTGGCGGCAGCGGCAGCTACGGCAACGGCGGCGATGGGGGGTTCTCGCGCGGACCGCGTGAGATGCACGACGCCACCTGCGCGCGCTGCGGCAACCAGACCCAGGTCCCGTTCCGGCCGACCGGCGCGCGACCGGTCTACTGCTCGGACTGCTTCCGGATGACGCGCGACTGACCGTCGCTCGGCGGCGAGGCCGCCGGCCCTGATCACCCCGGGGCGGCGTCCGCGCCCCGGGCATTCGGAAGGCCGGCACCCCGCTTGCCCGTTCAGCGACCATGCCCGGATGGCGCCGTATGATGGTCCACCTCGATCATCCCCCGGCAACGAACTTGCGGAGCCATCTGCCATGACCTCCCAGCACGACGACTGGCGCGAGCTCGGTCAGCAGCTTCGCGTCGACTCGGTACGGTCCAGCGGCGCGGCCGGCAGCGGCCATCCCACCTCGTCGATGTCCGCCGCCGACCTCATGGCCGTGCTCATGTCGAAGTACCTCCACTACGACTTCGGCTCGCCCGAGGATCCGCGGAACGACCACCTCATCTTCAGCAAGGGCCACGCGTCGCCGCTCCTGTACGCGATGTACAAGGCGGCCGGGGCGATCAGCGACGACGAGATGCTCACCTTTCGGCAGTTCGGCTCGCGGATCGAGGGACACCCGACGCCCGTGCTGCCGTGGGTGGACGTCGCGACCGGGTCGCTCGGCCAGGGGCTGCCGATCAGCGTCGGTGTGGCGCTCGCCGGCCGGAGGCTCGACCGCCTGCCGTACCGCGTCTGGTGCCTGTGCGGCGACTCGGAGATGGCGGAGGGCTCGATGTGGGAGGCATTCGAGGCGGCCGGGCACCACGGCCTCGACAACCTGACCGCCATCATCGACGTGAACCGATGGGGGCAGACCGGCGAGACGATGCATGGCTGGGACCTCGACGCGTACCGGAAGCGCGCGAAGGCCTTCGGCTGGAAGGCGATCGAGATCGATGGGCATGACGTCGCGGCCATCGATCGCGCCCTCGCCAGGGCGGTCGACACGACCGGGCAGCCGACGGTCATCATCGCCCGGACGGAGAAGGGGCACGGGGTCGAGGCCGTCGCGAACCAGCCGGGCAAGCACGGCAAGCCACTCGACGACACCGAGGCCGCGATCGCGGAGCTCGGCGGCGTGCGCACGATCCACGTCGACGTCGCGAAGCCCGTGATCAAGGGCACGCCGCACGTGTTCCCCACCGCTCCGCTCAAGCTCCCGGTCTACGAGCCGGGCACGAAGGAGGCGACGCGCAAGGCGTTCGGCGACGCGCTCGTCGCCCTCGGGCGGGCGCGCGGCGATGTCGTCGCCATCGACGGCGAGGTCGGAAACAGCACGTACAGCGAGCTCTTCGATCAGGCCCTGCCGGAGCGGTTCTTCCAGATGTACATCGCCGAGCAGCAAATGATCGCGACCGCGGTCGGGATGCAGGTCCGGGGCTGGAAGCCGTTCGCGGCGACGTTCGCCGCCTTCCTCGCGCGCGCGTACGACTTCGTGCGGATGGCGGCCGTGAGCCGGGCGAACTTCGCCGTGGTCGGCTCGCACGCCGGAGTGAGCATCGGCGAGGACGGCCCGTCGCAGATGGCCCTCGAGGACATCGCGAGCTTCCGCGCCGTCCACGGCTCGACCGTCCTCTACCCGTCGGACCCGAATCAGACGGCGGCGCTCGTGCCGGAGATGGCCGATCGCGAGGGCATCGTCTTCATGCGCACGACGCGGGAGAAGCTGCCGATCCTGTACGAGCCGGGCGAGGAGTTCCACATCGGCGGCGCGCGGGTCGTGCGCGAGACGGACGACGATGCCGTGACGCTGATCGGCGCCGGGATCACCCTGCACGAGGCCCTCAGGGCCGCGGACCAGCTAGCGTCCGACGGGATCAATGCGCGGGTCATCGACCTGTACAGCGTCAAGCCGATCGACGCCGAGACGGTCCGGGCCGCCGGGCGAGAGACCGGGGCGATCATCACTGTCGAGGATCACTGGCCGGAGGGCGGCATCGGCGACGCGGTGCTGGCCACCCTGGCGGAGGAGGAGCTGCACCCGGTCGTCGTCAAGCTGGCCGTCCGGGGCATGCCGGGCTCCGGCACGCCGGCCGAGCTGCTCGCGGCCGCGGGCATCGACGCGGATCACATCGCCGACGCCGCGCGTGAGGTCACCGGTCGGGCCGGGGCTCGTGGTCGTCGCCGGTCAGAGGTCGGCTCCGGCCGGCGCGAGTAGGTCAGGAGGACGATTCGAATGACAGGAGCAGAGCAGGACCGACGCAAGGACGAGGCCGTGGACCAGCACCGAGAGGCGGATCGCGTGACGGACAGCGCGGACGTCATGAACGTGCTGCACCGGCTGTACCGGGAGGAGGGCCAGAGCCCGTGGATCGACTTCATCGATCGTGAGCTCATCGACAGCGGCCGGCTGGCCGAGATGGTCGGCGACGGGATCCGGGGGCTGACGAGCAACCCGACGATCTTCGCGAAGGCGGTCGCCACCGGGCAGTACGACGAGCTCATCCGTCGCGAGATCGAGGCGGGCGACGACGCGCACCAGATCTACCAGGAGATCGCCGTCTCCGACGTCGGCGACGCCGCGGACGTGCTGCGCGCCGTGTACGACGAGTCCGGCGGGACCGATGGCTTCGCCAGCATCGAGGTCGAGCCGGAGCTGTCGGACGACACCGATGCCACGATCGCTCGGGCGCGTGAGCTGTGGAAGCTGCTTGACCGGCCGAACGTCTTCATCAAGATCCCCGCCACGGAGGCCGGAATCCCGGCGATCAAGGCCGCCATCGGCGAGGGCATCAACGTCAACGTCACGCTCATGTTCAGTGTCGAGGTCTACCGGCGCGTGGCTCGCGCCTATATCGCCGGCCTGCGCGCCCGCCACGAGCGGGGCGAGGCGCTCGACCGTGTTTCGAGCGTGGCGAGCTTCTTCGTGAGCCGCGTCGACACGAAGATCGACGCGTATCTCGAGGAGAAGGGGACCCGAGCCGCACTCGAGGCGCGCGGCCGGGCCGCGATCGCGAATGCCAAGCTCGCGTACGAGGCGTTCAACCAGATCTTCGGCGGCGACGAGTTCGCCGACCTCCGCGAGGCCGGCGCGACGGTGCAACGCTGCCTGTGGGCGAGCACGAGCACGAAGAACCCCGACTACCGCGACGTGCTCTACGTCGAGGAGCTCATCGGCCCCGACACCGTGGACACGATGCCGATCGAGACGATCGAGGCCTTCCTCGACCATGGAAACGTGCGGCGGACTCTAGACCGTGGCATCGAAGACGCGCGCCAGGCGATCCGCGAGGTCGAGGCCAGCGGGATCGGCATGGAGCGCGTCACCGACGAGCTCATCGCCGAGGGCGTTGCCAGCTTCGCGAAGAGCTTCGACGAGCTGATCGAGACGATCGAGTCGAAGCGCCGGGAGCTCGCCCCGGCATGACGGCGCTCGACGACGCGATCGCCTCGCGCCTCGAGGGTTGGACGTCGAGCCGTGTCGCGGAGCGCCTGTGGGCGAAGGACGGCTCGTTGTGGGCCGCGTCGGGGAAGCCGGCGGCCGATGTCGCCGCCTGGCTCGGCTGGCTCGACCTGCCCGAGGCGATGGGCGCGCGCGTCGTGGAGCTCGAGCACCTGGCGCGCGACGTTCGCGAGGACGGCTACCGGCGTGCGGCCGTGCTGGGCATGGGTGGTTCCTCGCTCGCGCCGGAGCTCTTCAGCCGGGTCTTCGGCTGGGCCGGCGGGCCGGCCGGCGACGGCGCGGCGTCGGCCGACGGCCTCGAGCTGCGCGTCCTCGACTCGACGCACCCCGACGTCGTCCGCGGCTTCCGATCGTGGGCCTCTGCGCAGCGCACGCTCTTCTGCGTCAGCTCGAAGTCGGGGACGACGACCGAGCCGAGCGCCTTCCAGGCGGCGATGGGCGAGGTCGCGCCCGCCCTCGACTTCGTGGCGATCACCGATCCCGACACCCCGCTCGCCGACCTCGCTCGGGCCCAGGAGTTCCGCGC
>DATKDB010000059.1:0-32926 GCA_035512895.1 Binatia bacterium
CAACATCGCGTCGCGGATGCAGTCGTCGGGAGTCCCGGCCCGGATCCAGGTCGCGCAGTCGACGCGTGACCTGCTCCGCGACTCGTACGAGTTCGACGAGCGCGAGCCGGTCGAGGTAAAGGGTCTGGGACTGATGACGACATATCTGCTGGCTGAGCCGGTTCGCGCATGAGCGCGACGACATCCGCAAGATCCAGACCGCACTCGGGCTGGTTCGTGAGTGCGATAACTGCTCCCGATGGGCTCGCGACACCACACGCTCGGGTGGAAGCCACAACATCTGGTGACACGGCCAAGAGCGCGCTCAACCAGATATGGGTGGGGGTTGATGAGCAGGATGACGCGCAGCAGGGTGAGGGCCTGGGAGTTCAGACCTCCGCGGCAACGAGGAACGATGCGTGATGCTGCCAAGGGACGACGTCGCCGTCCTCGTGCTTCTCATCTCGGCTGCCTGGTTGGCCGGCTGGATTCTGGTCAGTCGGTGGGAGAACACCAATCACACGGAGGCGAGGCGCCGCGAGCTCGAGGCTGAGCGAGAGGCCCGGGCCTCCCGCGGTACGCGCCCATTCGCCTGGCGGGTCTGGGAAGTCGGTGCGCGCACGGGGCTCGTCCTGGTCCCGACCCTGTTCGTCGTTGATGGGTTCGGTGTTCCGCTCGGTCTCCTGTACGCACCGTCGCTTACCTACGTCGGTCCTCTTGCGCTACCACTCCAGGTCCTGGGCGTCGCCTGCACCGCAGCCGGGTTGGTGATCCTGTTCTGGGTGGGTCGGATCCTTGCCGTCAACGTGTACCGAAAGGCGACCGATGAGCGTGAGCTGTTGCAGAGCGGGATCTATTCGTACATCCGTCACCCGTTCTACCTTCACTTCTTACTCCTGCCCATCGGCCTGCTGCTCCTGACGCTCAACGCCGTCATGCTCGTCGTCCTCTTTGCGTACCTGACGTTCGAAGGACCGGTGCTGCCGTCCACGTGGATGCGTGACGAGGAGCGCGAACTGGCCGGGCGCCATGGGCCGACCTATGCCGAATACCACGAAAGGACGGGACGGTGGCTGCCTCGCATTCGGCGGCGCTGACCGGTCGCGGCGCAGCATCGGACCAGAACGGTGAATTTACGTAACTGTGCCGGTTACGCTCGGTCCCCCACGCTCGTCGGCGCTCGAGTGACGTTCGCGATGCCTGCACCACTGCACCTGACGCGACGTCTCCACTCACTGTCATGTCCGGACCGCGCGCCTTCGCGGCTGGCGTGATCGGGCCGACGCTGTCTGGCCGAGGCAGCCAGCATCGAGGCCATGGACTGCACACCGCGAGTCCCACGCCATGCTCGCGGAGGAGATCACGGAAGTCAAAGAGGGCGTGTAGCCTGAGGGCCCGTCATAGCCGAAGCGTCCGCGACGGTCTCCGCCAGCGTCCGCAGACGACCGGTCTCACGCATGATCTCAAATCGACGAGGTCCGAGGGTAGCTTGCAATGCTGAGCGCAGCTCGTCATGCCGTGCCCATTGCCTGGTCGGCACTGGGGTCCCCATCTGGTCTCCCAGGCCCTCGGCTGCACCCAGCAGTCGCCCGGCCCGCTCCGCATCGATCGGCGCGGCAACCATTGCCAGGCGCTCAAGCGTGCCCGCGATTCCGGGCCGATCTCCGGTGTCGTGCCGCATGGCGAGAGCTTCCAGCAGGAGTGAAATGGCCGCGCTTGCGTCCCCCTGGGCATCGGCGATATCCGCCAACAGCGCCAAGATGCGAGCACCTTCTCGTCCGGCACCTAGCTCGCGGTAGACGGAGAGCGCTCGAAGTGCGAGCTGTCGGGCAAGCTGCAGGTCTCCGTGCTTGAGCGTTGCCGATGCGTACATGCTCAGCCCGGTCCCGAGCAGGAAATTGACGAACTGCCGCTCGCCGGGGTTTGCGCTAGGACCCTGCCTCTTTCGGAGACAGGGCCCTCGCGGCCGTTTCGAACCATCGCCGATCGTCGGCGAGCGCCTCAGACGAATCTGCGCCGGAGAAGGCTGAGACTGAAGAGGACGAGCAGCCCGCCGATCGCGCCGAGGAACACGGCACCATCGCCCGGGTTGCCGACGGCGGCGGGGAGGCTCGTGTCGGGGACCGTTGTGGGAGACGACGGACCCGGACTCGGGCTCGGGCTCGGGCTCGCGCCTGGGGGTGTTCCCGCGACATCATTGTTCGTGATGCTCGCCGAACAGACGGTGAGGGTCCCGCCCCCGTTCGACGAGTCGTTGCACTGATTGATGAGAACGGCCAGGCCCGCGGACTGCGTGCCGCTGGCCGTGCACGTCAGCGACGCACCGCCGCCATTGGCCGAGTTGTTGCACTGGGTGATCGTGGCTCCGCTCGTCGTCGCCGGGTCGGGATCGCAGGCACGCATCGTTCCCGTCGTGATGGATCCGTTGCACTGGTTCACCGTGACGGCCGTGGGTGCCGAGGTGATCCCGAAGAAGTTGTTCGTGACGTTGACGCTGCAGAGCAGCGTGCCTCCCCCGCCGTTGATCGATCCGTTGCACTGGTTGACCGCGGTGACCGGCTCCGTGAGCGAGGTCGTCGTGTTCGTGCAGGTCGCCTCCGGATCTCCCGCGGAGCCGGTGCACTCGCGCACGGTGACGACCGCGGACCCGCCGGTCGGTGTGATCGTGTTGACGATGGTGACCTCGCACACGGCACCACCATTGCCGAGCGCGTTGTTGCAGGTCGTGGTCGGGCCGATCGTGACCGCGGACGCGGGCGAGACCGTCACGAGGGACAGGGCCGTCAGCATCGCGACTGCGAGGAGACCGGGGAGGAATAGGGTCATCGGGCGGCGCACGGCGGCACCTGCTAGCGAGTCGAGCGGCGTTGCTAATTCGTTCAGCGGCGAGGCCCGTGCCGATGAGTATATGACGCAGAATTCGCCGCTGCCTACCGGACTAACGCCGACCGGCGTCCACGAGCCACCGCGTCAGCGTTGCCAGTCTCCCGCACGCGGAACGGCCGACGCGAGCACGCGCCCGATCGCGGCGCGATATCGCACGCCCGACGGATGCCGCGCGAGCCAATGCAGGTACTCGGGATCGAGGCGAGCCAGCTCCTCGATCGTGCGGCCGGCGTGGTGGCCGAAGTCGATCGTCGTCCCGTCGAAGTTCGACGCGGGACCGACCGGGGTGGACGTGCCCGGCTTGATCTCGAATGCTGCCGGTTCCGACCGCTCGCTCATCCGTCGCCTCCTGCCCATAGCTTGCTCGTCCGGCGGGCATGCTAGCCCCGATGGTGATGGGACGCAACACCGTCGCCCGCGAGGTGCCCCGGGGGTCAGCTGATCGCGACCTCCCGTCCGCCCACCAGGGTCAGGACGGACCGGACCTGCGCCAGCCGCTCGTCGGCCGCGAGCAGGGTCGGCAGGTCGACGGATAGGACCGCCAGGTCGGCACGCGCGCCCGGCCGCAGGTGACCCTCGTCGTCGGCGCCGATGGCCCGCGCGGAACCGATCGTGTACGCGCTCAGCGCCTCGGCGAGCCGGAGCGCCTGGGCGGGCCGCCAGTCATCGCGCGCGTCCGACGGGAGGCGTCGGTGCACGGCGGCAAAGATGCCGAGCCACGGGTTGACCGCCTCGACCGGCGCGTCGGAGCCAGCGGCCAGCAGCGTCCCGGCATCCGCGAGCGATCGCCACGCATACGCGCCGTGCTGGCGACCGTCCCAGCACGCTTCCACGAGATCACGGTCGGCGGCGGCGTGGATCGGCTGGATGCTGGCCGTCACGCCGAGCGCCGCGAACCGCGCCACGTCGCCCGCGCGCAGGAGCTGGGCGTGTTCCATCCGATCCGGCGGCGTGCCATGGCGGCGCTGCGCCGCGCGCTCGACCGCGTCCAGGACGATGGCCGCGCTCCGGTCGCCGATGGCGTGGATCGCCATCCCGATCCGGGTGGGGCGGGCCGCGGCGAAGAGCGCGTCGAGCTCGTCCGGCTCGACCCGCAGGATGCCCGCTCCCCCGTCGCCGCAGGTCCGTGGCGCGAAGAGCGCGGCGGTCCCCGAGCCGAGGGCGCCATCGGCGTACTCCTTGGCCCAGCCGAACCGCATCGTGTCGCGCCCCTCGAGCATGGTGGCGGTCCGCAGACCCCGCGCCGCGGCGGCCGGGATGGCATCCGCCGGGATGCCGAGCGTCAGGCGCAGGCGCCCGTCGACGAGCGCTCCGAGATCGGTCAGCGACGAGTACGAGTCCCCGAGCGCTGCATCGGCCCCGGTCCCGCTCGCGTCGGTGTAGTCCCCCGCCTCGCTGGCACCGGTGATCCCGTGCACCGCGAGCTCGGCAAGCGTCGCGTCGAGCGGCGCGCGCAGCGCGTCACCCTGCAACCGCGCCGCGAACGGCGCGACGAGGTCGAGGGCCGTCTCGCGCAGCATGCCGGTCGGCTCCCCGTGCGCGTCGCGCTCGAGCCGGCCACCGCGTGGATCCGACGTGCCGGCATCCACGCCCGCGAGCCGCAGTGCGGCCGGCGAGGCCCACGCCGAGTGACCGTCGTGGCTCGTGAGGAAGGCCGGATGCTCCCCGACCGCGTTGCTCAGCTCGCCGGCGCTCAGCATCGAGACCTGGGCCTCCGACCAGCCGCGGCCGGTGAGCCACGCGCCGAGCTCGAGGGCGCGGACCGCCCCTCGCAGCCGGGCGACGACCTCCGGGCCGTCGGGCGCATCGTCGAGCAGCACCGCGCGGCGCGCGCGCGCGAGGCCGACGAGGTGAATGTGGAAGTCGTGCAGGCCGGGGATGACCGCGGCGTTCCCGGCGTCGAAGACGCGCGCGCCAGTTGCCGCCGCCTCGGTCACCTCCTGGCGCGTGCCGGTCGAGACGACTCGCCCGTCGGCGATGCCGATCGCCTCGGCCCGCTCCAGGCCGCCGGGCTCCACGGCGACGACAACCTGGCCGCAGACGACGAAGTCCGCGCGGGGCGGCCTCATCGATCCTCGTCCGGGACGAACCGCCTCGTCTGCACGAAGCCGGACGACGCCGGCCAGAACGCGATTCGGAGGAGCGCGACCGGCACGACGAGCAGCCAGTGCGAGAGGAAGAGCGCGCCACGCGTTGCTCGCCCGACGAGCGGCAGGCCGCGCACGCCGGCGGCCGAAAGGCCGCCGAGGGCCAGCAGGAAGACCCCGATCCCGTAGCTGGCCACGAGGGATCCCGGCACGGTCCAATCGGCCGGTCCGGGCAGCGCGATCGTGGCCAGGCTGGCGACAATCGTGGCGGCGAACAGCGGCGGCACGAGGAACTCGCCGCTGAAGGCGAGGAAGTCGGCCTTGCGCGCCAACGGCTGCGGGCCGAGGACGAGCCCCGGACCATGCTCGAGGAGCCGGCGCAGGCTCCCCTCCGCCCAGCGCAGGCGCTGGTGCCAGAGGTCGCGCAGCGTCTCCACGGCCTCCTCGCCGACGGACGTCTCCGGCGAGAGCGCCACGTGCGAACCGTTCGCGACGAGACGGGTCGACAGCTCGAGATCCTCGGTCAGCGCATCCTCGCTCCAGCCCCCGACCGCCTCGAGCGCATCGCGCCGCACGAACATCCCGTTGCCGCGCAGCTCCGCGGTGCCGTCCGTCACCGAGCGGCCGCATTGGCTGGCCATGTCCATCAGCTGCTCCTCCGCCTGCGCGCGCGTCAGCCACGAGACCGATGCGTTCCGCGGCCGCCGGGCCACCTGCAGGGCTGCGGCGCGCGGGTCGCGACGCCATGCGCGCATGGCGCGCTCGAGGAACGCAGGCTCGACGCGGGTGTCGGCATCGATCGCGCCGATGACGTCGCCGCGCAGGTAGGGCATCGCCCATGCCAGCACGGCGCCCTTCGTTCGCGGGCCCGGCGACGGCTCGCGCAGCCGCACGTGGACGTGCGGCGCATCGACCGACGCGCGGCGCGCCGCGTCGCCGGTCCCGTCGCTCGACCCGTCGTCCACGACGAAGAGCTCGTACGCGGGGCGCCCATCGGGCGCCTCGTAGCGGAGCCGGCTGAGGCTGGCGATCGTCCCGGCGATCACGGACGCCTCGTTCCGCGCGGGCAGGACGATGGAGACGAACGGCAGGTCGAGCGCGAGTCCGGTCGGCTCGGCGGCCCCGCTGCGGCCGGCCGCGTACGCCCGACGCATAACGCGCGCGCCGTTCCATGCGAGCCACGCCACATAGGCCACCGAGACGACGATGAGCAGCTGGAGCACGCGTGCGGCGAACGGCACCGCGATCGTGAGCCACGCGACGATCGCGGAGACGACGAGGAACGAGGCCGCGACGATCCTAGTCGTCATCGCTGACGGGCCGCCGGCGCCGGCGCCGGCGCCGGCGACGCGGCGGCGCCACGTCCGCCACGTCCGGCGTGCCGGGCGCCACGGCCTCGTCAATTGTGTCCGCGGGCGGCGACAAACCCCGATCGTGCTCGTGCAGTCCCTCGCGCGAGTTGCGCTTCCACGATGCGATGCCGGCCCACAGCGTGAGGATGCCCAGGACCGCCATGACGATAGGGATGCCGGCGCCGTCGAAGAAGATGTTCAGGATGTCTGCCACGGCGGGACCGATGATGACTGGCAGGAAGGACGCGAGGGAGAGCAGCGTGTTGAGGATGCCGAAGATCCGGCCGCGCACGGCCGCGGGCAGCTCCTCCTGCAGGGCCGTCTGCGACGGGATGGCGACGAACGCGTACTCGAGCCCGGCGAAGACGGCGATGACGACGACGATCGCGATGAGGCTGACGAGCGGCGTGATCGAGGGAATCGCCTCCTCGAGCGGCCCGAGGGCCGGGCCGAGGAGCGAGGAGATCGGCCGCACGACCGCCAGCGCCATGAGCGTGATGCCCATCGCCACGAGGCCGATGTCGATGACGAGCCGCTTCGGGATCGCCTTGCCATACGAGTTGAGGAACAGGATGCCGACGACCGCACCGAGGCCGGCGGGGCCCATGATGAAGAAGAAGTCCTCGGCCCTGAGGCGCAGGATGTCGCGCGCGAACCCCGGACCGATCGCCCCGAGCACGCCGATCAGGCTCGCCGCCACGCCGAGGTACGTCAGGCTCCACGCGATACGCCGGTTGGCCCGGATGAAGGCGACCCCCTCGGACAGCTGCCCGACGAGCTCGCGCACGGCTCGCCCGGCCGCGTCGCTGACGGCGGCCGGCTTGCGGTCGGGCCTGACCGACGGCAGCGGCAGGATCGCGACGGCCGAGGCGGCGAACATGATCGCCACGATGACGTAGACCGCCGTCGACCCGACTAGGTTCAGGACGAGCGGCCCCAGGAAGCCGAACCCGATCGCGAACGTCGCGTTGATCGTCAGGATGAAGATCGAGTTGGCCGCCATGAGGTGGCGCCGCTCGACAATCCGGGGGATCGAGGTCAGCTCCGCCGGCGCGAAGACCGCGGTGCCCGTCGCGACGCCGAAGTTGATGAGGTAGACGAGCGGCACGATGGCCGTCGTCGTCGTCGGCGCGACGAAGATGAAGAGAACCGTACCGATGGCGCGGACGATGTTCGTCGCGAGCATGATGATCTTCGCGTCGCCACGCTCGACGAACACCCCGCCGAGCGTGCTGAACAGGACGGCCGGAACGAGGAACGTGAGGATCAGGAGGGCGTTCGCGGTGTTCGACCCGCCGGTGCTGTCGAACACGGTGACCATGAGCGCGGCGAGCACCATGTTGCTCGCCAGCTGGCTCAGCGCCTGGGCCGACCACAGGTAGACGAAGGATCGATTGCGGAAGACGGTCCCCGCTCCGGTCAGGTCTGCGGCACCGCCGCCCGCGTCGACGTGGGCCATGGGTCAGGCAGACGCCTCGCCGCGAGCGAGGTACTCGGTGAAGCGGCGCTCGACGTCGAGGCGGTCCATGAGGACCCGGTGCCCGCAACCCTCGCACACGAGACCGATGTCGGCGCCGAGTCGCACGACCCCCCAGTCGCGGCTGCCACACGGATGGTCCTTGCGCAGGCGCAGGCGGTCGCCGATGCGGAGGTCGAGCGGGGCGGCCATCGTCACCCGCCGCCCTCCGCCGACGTGACCCCGGTGAAGTTGAATGAGCCCAGGTGCAGCGCAGGGACGCGGAAGCCGCCGAAGAACTCACCGGGCAGCAGCCGCGTTTCGGCGCTGGCGGCGCGAACGTCGCTGAAGGCCTCGGGCACGGACTGCGTGAACCGGAAGTTGAGCAGCGGCCGGGTCAGCTTCCCGTCCTCGATGAGGAACGTGCCGTCCTTCGTCATGCCGGTCAGGATCGCCTTCTTCGGATGGACCGGGTTGATGTAGTGGAAGCGCGTCACCCACACGCCGCGCCCGACTCCGCGGATGAGCTCGTCGCGCGGGGTCGCGCCCGGCGCCATGAAGACGTTCAGTGCCATCGGCCCGACGAGGTTCGGCGCGGGCAGCCCGTGGCCGGTCGAGCCGGTCCCGGCCCGCGCGCCGGTCGCCGCGTCATGCACGACCGCCCGCGCCACGCCCCGATCGATAAGGTCCACGCGCCGCCGGACGACCCCCTCGAAGTCGATGGCCGCGGGCAGCCCGGAGGCGTCGGCGCCGTCGTCCCAGATCGAGACGTTCTCTCCCATCACCTGCTTCCCGAGCTCCATGAAGGAGCGGCCCTCTTCGTGGGCGAGTCCCGAGAAGCCGATGCAGGACAGGTACTCGAGCAGGCCGGCGACCGCGTACTCCTCGAGGATCACCTCGTACTCGCCGGCCTCGAGCTCGCCGGCGCCGCGCATCTGCTCGCCCTTGCGGGCGGCCTCCGCACCGATGCTCTCGGCGTCGATCTCCCCGACGTCGGGGGAACCGGCCTGCGCGTAGCCGGAGGCGGCGCCCGAGGCGAAGCCGTCCATCATCACCGTCAGGAGCGAGGCGCGCGTCGAGTGGTGCCTCGCGCGAATCCCGCGCGAGTTGCTCACGGCGATCGTCATGACCGAGGTCGAGAACGAGCCGGCCGTCTGCAGGCCGGCGCCCTCGCCGGCGGCGATCACCGCTCGGGCACCCTCGGCCCGCTGGCCAGCGCCGGCCTCGGCCGTGGCTGACACGTAGCCGAGCTCCCGGTCGAAGTCATCGGCGCCGGGGTCGGGCAGGATCGCCGCGGCCGGGTTGGGGGCCGAGCGCTCGGCGATCGCGACGGCAAGCTCGACGAGCGACCGGACGCCATCCTCGTCGAGCCGGTTCGTGCTCGCGACGCCGATCCGCTCCCGATCTATGACCCGCACCTGGAGGGTCGCGTCGTGCTCGCGCATGTTCTGATGGATCTGGTTGTTCGCGAAGCGGGTCAGGGCGGCGTCCTGGGCAAGGTAGAGTGCCTCGGTCTGCTCGGCCGAGGAATGCGCCAGCGCCCGGTCCAGCAGGGCGTCGATCTCGTCGCGTGTCGTCACCATCGGCCCACGCCCACCTTGACTCCCCGGAAGCGGGCCGGTGCCGCGCCGTGCCCGACGTGGCCGGTCTGCACCGGCTCGCCCTTGCCGCAGTTCGGGAGGCCCCAGAGCGTCCACTCGTCCGGACCGCAGATCGCGTCGCAGCTGCCCCAGAACTGCGGCGTGATGCCTGTATACGTCGGATTCCTCACGAGCTTCGTGCGCCTGCCGTTGCGAATGAGCCAGCCCGCCTGGTCGCCGAACTGAAAGTTGAGACGGCGATCGTCGATCGACCAGCTCTTGTTGACGCTCATGAAGATCCCCTCGCGAGTATCGGCGATGAGGTCGTCGAGGCTGCCGGCGTCGCCCGGGCGGAGGTTGATGTTCGTCATCCGGATGAGCGGGATGTTGCTCCACATCCATGCGCGGGCGCTTCCCATGCTGCTGCGGCCGATGCGCGGCGCCGTCTCACGGCTCGTCAGGTACCCGACGAGCAGCCCGCGCTCGATGAGGGGCGCGTTCTGCGCCGTGACCCCCTCGTCGTCGTAGCCGAACGTCCCGAGCCCGCCGGGGGCGGTGGCGTCGGCATCGATCGTCACGATCTCGCTGCCGTAGCGCAGGTTGCCGAGCTTATCGGTCGTGAGGAAGCTCGTGCCGGCGAAGCTGGCCTCGGTGCCGTAGACGCGATCGAGCTCGGTCGGATGCCCGCACGACTCGTGGATCTGGAGCGCCACCTGCGTCGAGTCGAGGATGAGATCCATCTCGCCCGAGGGACACTGCGGCGCGTCGAGGAGCGCGACGGCAAGCTCCGCGGTCTCCTGCGCATGCTCCGCCAGGGAGAGGGCGCGGACCGCCTCGAATCCTCCGGTCACCGACTGGCCACCGAACGAGTTCGGATAGCTGCGCTGCTGCATCTCGCTCTCGTTGACGGCCGTCACCTCGATCCCGCCGCCGGCCTCCACGATCTCCTGCTCGATCCACGCCCCGGCCAGCGATGCAAACGTCTTGCGCTCGCGCCCGGCGACCATGTTTCCCTCGCGGATCGCGACGCCGGGGACGCGCGCCATGGCGGCATCGGCCTCCATGAGGATGCTCACCTTGTCGTCGAGGCTGACCGCGAACGGGTCCTCGTCGTACGGGGTGCGGTACGTGTCGGTCACCGGCGGGGTGTCGTCGAGCTCGACGGGCTGCCGCTGCGCGACGGCGGAGGCACGCGCGATCTCGAGCGCCTCGCGCGTGATCCGCTCGGCCTCCTCGCGGTCGAGACGGGCGCTCGAGCTGAAGCCCCACGCGCCGTCGACGAGGACGCGAACGCCGAAGCCGGCGCTCGTATTCGAGTTGGCCGCCTCGAGCTGGCCGTTCTTGACGGTCAGGCCCTCGGTCTCGCGCTCGACAACGCGCACGTCGGCGTAGGCGGCACCACCACGCTGGGCGGCATCGAGGGCCCGCTCGATCAGGTCCTTCACAACATCGTCCGCTGCAAGTATCCGATGGCTGGGCGATACAGGCTACTCGACCATGACGGCGGCCTGCGGCGCCAGATCGCGCTGCGTGGCGGGAACGACGAGGTCGCTCCGCTGCGTGATGATCGGGCGCGCATCGATCGTCTGGCGCAGCAGGACGAGAATCCCGCCCGGTCGGGTCAGGGCCGCCTCGAGGGAGTCCGGCGAGCCGATGGCGCTGATGCTCAGCGTGCGGTCGAGGGGCACGCCGTCGATCTCGATCGCCCCGGTGCCCGGGACGGCGACCGACCGCGCGGTGATGCGGATGTCATCGACCGCGATCGCCTCGGCCCCGGCGTTGCGGAGCTCATGGATGAGGTCGTTGACGGCGGGCGGATCGAATGAGCCCTCGATCTGCAGGACGATCCCCTGGCCCTCCACGGCAGCCAGGCCGCCGAGGGCCCTGATGCGTTTGAGCGCCTCCTCGCCGATCACGAGCGTCGACTCGCCGTCGACCTCGCGTCGCTCGTACTCCGCGATCTGCTCGCGCAGGTCGGCGAGGCCATCGGTCAGCTCGACGTTGCGTGCCGAGAGCGTCTCGATGAGGCTCGAGAGCTCCTGGGCGGTCAGCCCGGACAGCTCGAGCGGCCGCGCCTGCGAGCGCAGCTGGCCGACAAGGAGCACGCCGATGATGATCGCCACGAGGAACAGGCTCAGCTGGGCGATGCGGGCCGCCATCAGTCCTCCTCGTCCACGGGCGCGCCCCAGCGCAGCTGCGTGTTGCCCCGGAAGGCGGGCAGGGTCAGCTCGTCGCGGGCCTCGCTCGCGAACTGGAGCCCATAGGCCTGGATCCGGCGCTCCACCCGCAGGATGAAGCTCGGATTCGCCAGGAAGCGGTCATGGAGCCCCGCCGGCCCGATGGCCTCGACCCGGAACGGCGGCGAGAGCTGAACCGCGTTCACGAGGATCGCCGCGCCAGCGCCGTAGATCGACGAGCTGGCGACGAGGCGCTCGGGCGCCGGGCCCTCGGTCAGCCCACCGGAGATGGCAATCGCCTCCGCGCCCGATGCCCACAGCGCGGTGACGATGTCGCGGAGGTCGTCCACGAGCACGAGGTAGTTCGTGTTCCGCTCGCCCTCCGGCACCTGGCGCTCCGAGTCGGCGATCTCGAGCACCATGCCCGGGCCGCGGACGTCGGTCAGGCCCGTCGCCAGCCGAGCCTCGGCGAGCGCCTGGTTGAGGCGCTCCTGGCTCGTCTCGGACCCGGCCACCCGTTCCTGGAACGAGCGCACCCGCTCCTCGGCCTGGTCGATCTCGTCGCGAAGGCGCTCCTGCAGTCGCTGGTGCTGCTGCGCCTCGGTGATGAGCACGCGCTGCGCCGAGAAGACGAACTCCTGGCGCGCGAGCGAGCTGTTCCACTGCGCCGCGGCGACGAACCCGATGATCCCGAGCGCCACGGCGACGCTGACCGCCCATGGCGGCCGGGGCAGGCGTGACCGCGGCGGCAGCCGTCTCGTCACGAGGACGCCCTCCGCCCCGCACGCCGCGCAACGAGGACGGCGGCGGTCGCGACCACCAGCGTCATCGCCACGAGGCCGATGACGAACGCCGCGTCGGAACCGCCACCGACCGGCGGCGGCGCCTCACCCGGGACCGGCTCGGGTGGCTCGGCATCTGGACCGACGCCTCCGCGATCGATGACGCCCACCTCGGGACGCTCGACGTTCGACGCCGCGATGGGGTCCGAGCTGATCGGCGACGGTGCCTCGACGCCGAAGGCGGCGTAGTACTCCGCGTACAGGTCGGCGGCGGCGACCCCGGTACCCGCCTCGAGGGCCTCGTCGTCGGACGCCCCGTCGCGATACGCGGCGGCGATGCGGGCGATCGCCTCCTCGCCATATCGGTCCACGATCATGTCGACCATCGTCGCACCCTGCGCGTACGAGAGGCGACCCCCACGTTCCCCGATCGGGAACTGCGCGGTGATGGCCTCGAAGGCGAAGAGGCCCGATCCGGACGCCTCGAGCTCGACGATCGAGCGCTCATCGGCGACGTCGCCCCCCTCCGACCAGGTCGCGATTCCCTCGTTCAGCCAGCGCGCCGGCTCGTGGAAGGGGTTATCGGTCGCATCGTAAAAGACGATGTGGGTGACCTCGTGGACCATCGCCGTCTCGAGGTACGCCGCGTCTCCACCGCGAAGCCACATGAAGATCGTCCGGATCTCGCTGTAGGCGGCCGCACCGGTCCACTCTCGCGCGCCGGGTCCGAGGGCACCGAAGAACTCGTCCTCGGCGTCGTACACGAACACGTCGACCGGGCCGGCCAGCTCCGTCCCGAGCAGCGCCTCCGCCCGTTCGACGCCGACCGCGGTCAGCTCACCGAAGCGAAGCGCCTGCGCCTCGGCGTCGCCGTACCAATGGACCGTCGCCTCACCGAGCTGCGCCCGCCGCCAGTCAAGGCCGGGCCGATCGTCCTCATACCGGATCGTGGCCTCGTCCGACAGGATCACCTCGTCGCCATCGGTCGCCCGCCAGCGGTAGCTGACGTTCGTGTTCGGGGTCACGTAGTCGACCGCGGTGTTCCAGACGTACGTTGCCGATTCGCCGGAGGCATCGACCGGGACGACGAACGACGCCTCGCTGCCCGGAGTGCGCAACAGCAGCTCGAGACGGTCGGGCGCCCCGCCCGCGAGCTCGACCTCGAAGCGAATCTCCCGGCCGTACGTCGCATCCGCCTCGAGCGCCTCGAACTCGTCGAATGCCGAGACCGCCTCGGCGCCGAACGCCCCAAGGCCGACCGCGACGGCGCCGGCGGCGAGCGCCCGCGTCAGCCGTCCCATGAGACCCGTCCGAAGTCGAGCAGCCCGACGGTCAGGTTCCCGAGCCCGCGCAGGCCGTCCGCCACGAGCCACCATGTCTCGCCGTACGACCACGGGATGACCGGCGCCTCCTCGGCAACGTGCCCCTCGACCGCGTCGTACGCGGCGCCGACCTCGTCGTCGGCCGCTCGCGCCGCGGCCTCGAGCAGCTCGACGAACTCGTCGTCACGCCAGTCGCCGAAGTTGCTCGCCGCGCCGGGCTCCAGGAGCAGGCCATAGAGCGAATGTGGCGACGGGTAGTCGGCGATCCAGCTGATCGTGTAGACGTGGGGCGGGTCCGACTCGAGCAGCCCGAGGAAGTCGCCGAAGCCCATCGTCTCCACCGCGATCTCGACGCCGAGCTCCTCGCGCCACACGGCGACGGCCGGCTCGACCCCCAGGCCGCTGCCGTTCACGACGATCGTCCCGAGGTCCGCGCGATCCGCGAAACCCGCGTCGTCGAGGAGATCGCGGGCGCGCCCGGCATCGGTCTCGAGCTCCGGCTCGAAGCCCTCCGGCCAGATCGCAGGCGGCACGAGGCTGCCGGCCGCGGCGGACGCGGCCCCTTCCGCCAGCGGAACGAGCCGCTCCCGGTCGAGAGCGAGGGAGAAGGCGCGTCGCACCCGCGCGTCGGAGAACGGGGGACGCGTCGTGTCGAAGCCGTAGAAGCTGATCGTCAGCGGCTCGGCCGCGTGGAGCCACGGACCGAGCTCGGCGTCGTAGGCGATCCACGTCGCATCCCAGCCGGGTACCTGGGCCAGGTCGACCTCGCCGGCCGCGAAGGCGCCCGCGCTGCTGCCGTCGACGTCGCTCATCCAGCGAATCTCCGAGATCGGCGGCGGCCCGGCCACGTACTCATCGTTCGCGACGAGCAGCAGGTCCCCCGCATCGACGCCGTCGATCACGTACGGACCGCTGCCGACGAACCGCTGTGGTGTCTGCCAGCCCTGCGTCGCATCGGCGTGTCGCGGCACGACGAACGTGCTCGGCGTGGCCGTGATCTCGACAAAGTACGAGGCGGGATGCCGCAGCTCGACGATGAGCGTTCGGTCGTCGGGGGCCAGGATGCCGACCTCGTCCTCGTCGGCGTCGCCGGACAGGCGCGCGGTCGCGCCGGCCACGACGCTGAGCACGTCGGGCGCCGAGGCTCTCGTCGCCGGGTCGAGGAGGCGAAGCCACGAACGCCGGATGTCCTCGGCCGTGAGCGGCGTCCCGTCGCTGAAGCTGAGATCGTCCCGAATGTCGAACTCGTACGTCAGCCCGTCGTCGCTGATCGTCCAGCCGGACGCGAGCGAGGGATACGGCTCCCCCGCCTCGTCGAGGCGGGTCAGGCCGCCGTAGAGCTGGAGCAGGAGCTGCACGTCGGCCGCATCGGCGATGAAGGCCGGGTCCAGGGTGCCCGCCGGGCCGCCCAGGTAGCGCAGCGGAGGCCCCGCCGCCTGCATCGGTCCCCCCGGAGCGCCGCTCGTGAGCGCGACGAGGACCGCCGCGATGACGGCGGCCGCCCGGCTCAGCCGTCGCATGCGGTCTCCGCGACAGGAGTGACCAGGGGGTGGGCTCGGCGCACGGCGGCTAGTATACGGGCGCCGTGCAGCACGTCCACGAACACCGATTTCAACCACAGCCAGCCGGAACCCTCACCCTGCGCCAGTTCGTCGAGTCCCTCCGTCGCTGGACGCCGGAGATGCGGCAGATCGTCCAGATCGCGTTGACCCGGACCGAAGCAGAACGCCGCGAGTATCTCCAGCGGTTCCACGCCGGCCACCACGATCGCCAACCCGGACCGAACGACAGCTTCATGCGCTGGGCATACTCCGACCCGCGGCTCGAGGAGATACCGCTGCTGCTCGCCGAGCTGGAGCTGGCCGAGGCGGACTACGCCGGCGCCCTCGAGCACGAGGCGGACGTGCTCGTCCGCGAGCGCGCCCACGGGAAGAGCCCGGCGCGGCGCGTCGCCGACTACCTCGCCCTGCTCGGCATGGAGAACAACGAACGCGTCCGTGCCGCCATCGCCAGCCTCCTGCCGCCCGGTACGCCGGATGCCTCGGTCGCCGCCACCGTTCGGCACATGCGCCGTCGATGGCTCCAGCTGTACGGCGACGATCCGTTCTTCGCGGATGGCTGACGAGGCATGACGGGACGACCGCTCGCCTGGGCGCTCATCGCCTACGGCCTCCTCGGCATCGCGCTCCTCGTGAGCGGCGCGCTGTACGGGCTCGAGATGGCGGGCCGCGTCGAGCGCCTCGCCACCGCGGCCGATGGGACGCTCGCCGCGGCTGCCCGATCCATCCGCGCCGCCGCGGACTCGTTCGCGAGCGTCGACGACAGCCTCTCGGAGAGCGAAGCCTCGGCTGACGAGGCAGCCGCCCTTGCCCGCGAGGCGAGCGGGACGCTCGACTCGCTCTCGATCGCGATGCGGATCTCGGTGCTCGGGGCGCAGCCCCTCCTTCCGCTCGCGGACGAGTTCGCGACGAGCGCCGACCAGGCCGCCGAGCTGGCCGAGACGCTCGACGCGGTCGGCGCATCACTGGGCGGCACGCGGACCGACGTCGCGATCATCGGCGTCGAGCTCGACACGCTGAGCCGCGAGCTCGAGGCGCTCCGGGGCTCGGGCGGTACGGACGCGGGATCACCGCCACTGCGGCTGTTCGCCGCGCTCCTGCTGAGTTGGCTCGCGATCCCGGCGATCGCGGCACTCCTCATCGGTCTCGTCCTGCTCCGACCGGTCCGGCGCGTGCCGCCCGCGACCTGAGGCGGTCAGTCCGCCCGCCGCAGCACGCGACGCAGCCGCAGCAGGGAGCCGACGTAGAGGATGAGCCCGATCGCCGCGAGCATCGCGAGCATCCACATCTGGGTCACCTCGCCGCGCAGCATGTGCTCCTGGAGCAGGCCGATGCCGTGGGTCACCGGGAGCGCGTAGGCGAGGTACTGCGTCCACTCGGCGAAGTCCTGCACCGGGAGCACGAAGCCTGAAAAGAAGACGCTCGCCAGCAGCACGAGCATCGAGAGCTGCACGGCCTGCCGCTCGGAGTCCGCGACGAGCGAGATGAGCAGGCCGATGCCGAGCGAGGCGAACGTCAGCAGCAGGACGATGCCGACGAAGATGAGCCAGCCGCCGAGGAGCGGCACCCCGAGGATGCCGACGAGCAGGGCTCCGACGACGGCGGCGACCGCCAGGGACAGGACCGCGTAGGCGACGTACTTTCCGACGAGCAGCTCCATCGACGAGACCGGCGCCACCCGGAAGCGGTCCATCTGGCCGCTGAGCCGCTCCCGAACGAGCGAGAGCGCGGTCAGCGTGATCGCCAGGTGCTGGAGCACGAGCGCGAAGACCGCGGGACCGAAGAAGCTGAGGACGTTCGGCTCGGTCGGCGCCACGTTCTCCGTCTCGGCCGTCGTCGGCCGCGCGATCACCCCGGGCGGGACGTTCGACACGGCAGGGCCGAGCTCGCCCTCGGCGAAGGAGATGCCCTCGTCTGCGGCCTGCTCGATGATCTCGGCGTTCAGGCTGTTCACGAGGATCGAGGTGGCGAGGCCGGCGAGCTGCGCGTACACCGGATCGACCTCGTTCCACGCCACCCGAATCGTCGTCTGCCGGCCGCTGCGCAGCTCCGCGGTCGCGTTCGCGGGCGCGACGATGAGCAGGTCGATCTCGTGGTTGCGCAGCCGCCCCTCGGCCGCCTCAGGGTCCACGCCGACCTCGCGAACGTCGAGCCGCCCCGGGGCGAGATCGGCGTAGTACTCGGGGTCACGCGGCAGGTTGCTGTCCTCCGGAATGACGATCTCCGTCGCGAACGGCTCGCGGTAGCCCGAGTAACCGAGGCCGAAGATGAACATGATGAGGAACGGCCCGACGATGAGGCTCAGCAGCACGCCCGGCCGGCGGACCACCTCGCGGAGCTCCTTGCCGGTGAAGGAGGCCATGCGCACGATGCTCTGGCCGATGTCAGGCACGGGCATCCACCATCGACTCGCTCCTGTCCTGAGCCGATGTGCCGCGCACCGCGCGGCGCTGCTCCACGAGCCCGGTGAAGACCTCGTCGAACGTCGGCTGGTGCTCCTCGATCCCGGCGACCGCGACGCCGCCGGCTCGCAGGGCGTCGATGATCCGCGGGGTGAGGGACGCGGCCTCGGTGACGGTCACGACGAGCGTCCGTGGCGACGTCTGCCGCACGTTCGCGACCCCGTCGACGCCGGCGAGCACCTCGGGGTCGACCGCGCGATCGGTGTCGACCTGGAGGACGTCGCCGCCGAAGACCATTTGGCGCAGCGCCTCGGGGTCGTCGAGCGCGACGAGCTCGCCGTCGGCGATGAGGGCGACGCGATCGCAGTACTCCGCCTCCGCGACGTACTGGGTCGTCACGAGCAGGGTCCGACCCTCGTCGCGCAGCCTGCGCAGCTCGTCCCAGATCGTCTGTCGCAGGATCGGGTCGATCCCGGCGGTCGGCTCGTCGATGAAGAGCACCTCCGGGCTGTGGACGAGCGCGCAGGCCAGCTCCAGGCGGCGCTGCATGCCGCCGGACAGGTCGCGGGCGAGTCGGTGTCTCGCGTCGACGAGGTCGACGACTTCGAGAGCTCGCCGGATGAGGCGCCGACGACGAAACGGGCCGATCCCGTACAGCGCGGCAACGAACCCGACGTTCTCCTGGGCGGACAGGTCCTCGTACAGGCTGAAGAGCTGGGGCATGTAGGCGATCCGCCCGCGGGTGCGACGGCTGAAGTGCATCGGATCCTCGCCGAGCACGCGGATCTCGCCTGACGTACGCCCGAGCGTGCCGGTCAGCATCCGAATCGTCGTCGTCTTCCCCGACCCGCTCGGGCCGACGACGCCGAGGGTCGTCCCCGGCTCGACATCGAACGACAGGTTGTCGACGGCGACGCGCGAATCGAACGCGCGCGTCACGTCGCTCGCATGGATGATCGGCTCGGTCGTCGGTGCGGTCACGTCGCGCCCCTGAAGCAAGTCACGTGCCGCAGGGCGAGCAAGCGCTCGCTTCCGTCGGTCGGGCGCTGCCGGTCCTAGTAGTGTTCCTCGTGGTCGCTGACGTCATCCCCGCCAGCGCCCCGACCTCGCGGCTGCGCAGAGCCCGTCGTCGCATCCGCACGGGCAGTCTGCGCCTGCGTCACGTCGGCCTGTCGCTCGGGATCCGAGACCTCGCGGCGCTCGCCGGTGACGAGATCGCGCTGGATCTCGTCACGGGTGAGGTCGCCGGTGGCGCCGGTCAGGGCGCCACCAGAGCTGTCACGTTCGTTCACCGCTGAGCGGGCGCCTCGACCTCGCCGCGCCAGGCGCCAGTCTCGGCCCCACGGCTCTCGATGAACTCCTTGAATCGCTCGAGGTCGCCCTTGACCCTGCGCTGCAGGAAGCCGAGCGCCGTCCCGACGTTCTCGACGAGCCCCTCGGGGTCCACGTCCATCTGGAGCGTGACCCGGGTCGTCTCGTCATCCATTCGGTGGAAGGTGACGACGCCGGCGTTCTCGGCACCGCTCGTCGATCGCCATGCGATGCGCTCGTCCGCGTGCTGCTCGGTGATCTCGGCATCCCACTCGCGCTCGGCGCCGGCGATCTCGGCGACCCAATGGAGATGGGTGTCGTCGGTCTGCGTCACCGACTCGACGCCCTCCATGAACTGCGGGAAGTCCTCGAACTGGGTCCACTGGTTGTAGGCGGTGCTCACCGGCACCTTGACGTCGATGCTCTCGACTACGGAAGCCATAACGGCGATCCTCCACGAATGAAGCGGATTTGGTCTCGTCCCACCATGTCTTGCAAGGGCCGCGCCAACCGGCGCGCCGGCGGCGGCGCGTCCGGCGACCACGCTGTCGTACCGTAGGGGGATGAGACGACTCACCCTCCTCCTCGCGGCGGTGACGCTGCTGACGACCGCCTGTGTCGATGACAGCCGCCCCACCACCTGTGACGAGCCGCGCGTCGAGCTCGAGCTGGATCTCGGCGCCGAAGCGCTGACACCGGACGCCCCGGCCGTGTGCCGCGACCAGGAGGTCACCCTCCGCATCGCGTCCGAGGTCGACGGCGTCATCCACATCCACGGCTACGACGCAGTTGTCCCGGCCACCGAGGTCTCTGCCGGTGACGTGCTGCAACTCACCTTCACCGCGGCCCGCAGCGGGCAGTTCCCGATCGAGCTGCACCCGGCCGACGACCCGAGAGGCGTGAGCGTCGGCGTCTTCACCGTCCATGAGCCGTAGCGGGCGCCGGGTCGCCGCCGCGGCCGCGGCCGGCCTGCTCGCCGCATGGCCAACGCCCGCCGCGGCCCACGCGATCGGTGGCACGTTCCAGCTGCCGGTGCCCCTGTGGCTCTATCTCGCGGCGGCGGCCACCGCCGTCGCCGCCTCATTCGTCGTCACCTCGATCGTCACGCGCACATCCACCGGCCGCCCGTATCGCCTGCTGCCCATCGGGACCGCGCTTGCCGGGGGGGCCCGCATCGTCCTCCGCGTCCTCGGGCTGGCGTGGTGGTACGGCGCCATCGGCGTCGCGTTCGTCATCAACGACATCTCGCCGCTCCCCGCCCTCCTCCTCTGGGTCGGCATCTGGGTCGCGCTCCCGATCGTCGCGACGCTGCTCGGCAACCCGTGGCCGTCCCTGAGCCCGTTCCGCACGACGTTTGCCGGCGCCGAATGGCTCGCGCGGCGGTTGAGAGCGAGCCGGCTGGACCTCGGCCTCCCCTACCCGGCCGCCTTTGCGCGCTGGCCGGCGGTCGTGCTTCTCGGCGCGGGCATCTGGGCTGAGCTCATCCTTCCGGGACCGGAGGTCGCGCTGACCGTGGGCACCCTCATGCTCGCCTACACGCTCCTCACGCTGACCGGGATGACGCTCTTCGGCCAGGTTGCCTGGCTGCGGCATGCCGAGCTGTTCGAGGTCGAGCTCGCGTGGTTCGGCCGTCTCGGACCGATCGGTCGACGCTCGGTGAGCCGCGCCCTGTGCGAGGACTGCACGGAGGGCTGCAGCTTCGAGCGCTGCGTGGACTGCCCGGAGTGCTCGACGGCCGCATCCGATCCGGAGCGGGAGCCCGGGCTACGCCCGTGGATCGTGGGCCTGACCGACGTCGCGCGAGCCGGCTGGTCGGACGCCGCCTTCATCCTCCTCGCCCTGGGCGGCGTCACGTACGACGGGCTGCGTGAGACCGGCTTCGGCGCCGCGCTGCTCGACTGGCTCCTGGCGCCGATGACGGATGCCTTCGGCATCACTCTGACCGCGTTCCTGCTCGTCGAGACGATCGCCCTCGCGATCGTCGTCGCCGCGTTCCTCGCCGCCTTCACGATCGTGCTGCGGCTCACGCGCCGCTTCGCCGCCAGCGGCCGCACGCCTGCCGGCGTGTACGCGTCGACGCTCCTGCCGATCGCCGCGGGGTACCTGATCGCCCACTACCTGACGCTCGTCATCCAGGGGCTCATCTGGATGCCGTCGCTCGTCGCCGACCCGCTCATGAGCCTTGCGCCCGAGCTCGACTGGATCCCGGTCAGCGCAGTGTGGTACCTGAGCGTGGCGGCCATCGTCGGCGGGCACATCGCTGGAATCGTGCTCTCACATCGGCTCGCGCTGCGCGATGACCCGGACGCCGGGCGGGCGACGCTCGCCGGGTTGCCGATGGTGGCGCTCATGATCGGCTACACGATCCTCAGCCTGTGGATCATCGCCCAGCCGATCGTGGTCGAGCCGGGGACCATGCCGGCCGCCATCCGCTAGGCTCGGAGCGTGACCGACGTCAGCATCGCCCTCGCCGTCGCCGCGGGGGCGCTCAGCTTCATCTCCCCGTGCGTCCTGGCGCTCGTGCCGGTCTACCTCGCCTTCCTGGGCGAGGCCGTGACCGCGGACGGCGCAACCTCGCCCACCGGATCGCACGTCCTGCCCCAGGCGCTCCTCTTCATCGCCGGGTTCAGCATCCTGTTCGTCGTGCTCGGCACCTCGATCGGCCTGATCGGCGCGCCCCTCTTCCGCATTCCCGAGGCGCGCCAGGCGGCGGGCGTCGCCGTCATCGCGCTCGGCGTCGTGAGCACCGGCGTCTTCGGTCCGGTCCTGGATCGGTTCCGTCTCAGCGTCGACCCCGATGCCCTGCCAACCGGCCGCTCGGTCCGAGCCCTGGCGCTCGGCGGGCTCGTCGCGATCGGGTGGACCCCGTGCATCGGTCCGGTCCTCGGCGCCATCTTCACGATGGGCGCATCGAGCGGCTCCGCCCCAGTCGTCGCGCTGCTCCTGGCGGCCTACTCGCTCGGCCTCGCCATACCGTTCGTGGCCGCAGCGCTCGCCTTTCCCCGCATGCGGCCGCTCGTGGCGCTCCTGCGGCGGCATGCTCGGATCGTGCAGGTCACGTCCGGGCTCCTCGTCATCGGGATCGGCGTCCTCATCTACCTCAACGCCTTCGCGAGGCTGGCGACGCTCTTCACGTTCGCGCTCTGAGCGGGCCCCTCAGGTTCCCTCGGGGGTCGCCGGAGTGACGTCGGCCCCGGCGCGGTCCTCGAGCGCCACGCGGTAGACGAGGGCCGCGATCGCGCCGCCGATCAGGGGCCCGATCCACCACACGTACCAATCGGCGAGCGTCCCCGACGCGATCGCCGGCCCGAACCAGCGCGCCGGGTTCATCGCGGCGCCGGTGAGCGGCCCGCCCATGAGGATGTCGGCGGTCACCGCCAGGCCGATCGCCAGCCCGCCGAGCTTCGGCGCACGGCGGTCGATCGCCGTCCCGAAGACGGCGATGACGAGCAGGATCGTGAGGATCGCCTCGACGATGATGCCGCCGACCGGTCCGATGGCCGGGTCGAGCGCCGGCGTGCCGAGCGCGACCGGCTCCCACGAGGCCTCGTTGAACACGAGCCGGAGCGCCAGGGCGGCGGCGACCGCCGCGGCCAGCTGGACGGCGACGTACATGGCCGCGCGAGCCGGCTCGATCCGGCCGGCCAGCCAGACCGCGAACGTCACCGCCGGGTTGAAGTGAGCGCCCGAGACGGCGCCGAGTGCGGAAACGAGGACCGCCAGTGCTAGGCCATGCGCGAACGCGACGCCGAGCAGGCCGCCGGTGTCGCCACCCTGGAGGTGGCCGCCGAGCACGACGGCGCCCACTCCGACGAAGAGGAACAGGAACGTGCCGAGCGCCTCGGCGACGAGGACGGAGCCGATCGGTGACGTGCGCATCGGCCGCAGTCTACAGCGACGCGATCAATGCCGATCGTGCACGACCGCGTGCCCCCGCCCGCGTGCGATGAGCCAGCGATTGACCGGGAAGGCGACGACCCAGGCCACGGCGAGGGCGAAGGCCAGACTGCCCCAGAACAGGGGGTTGTCGAGGTGCGCGTCCATCGCGCCGGGAACGAGGAGCAGGACGCCGTTGTCGACGATCTCCATGACCGCGATCGAGATCGTGTCGGCCGCGAGGGCGAGGCCGAGCGCGGCCTTGAGCGCCATGCCAGACGACAGGAGCGGCCAGAGAGTCAGGCTGTACCCGAAGAAGAAGGCGAGCCCGACGGCGAGCGCGATCGTCGGCAGCGTCTCCCAGCCGAGCGCCGTCCCGATCACCATTCCGAGCACCTCGCCGATGCCGCAGCCGATGAGGCAATGGGTCGTGGCGCGGATGGCCAGGCGGCTCGTCGACACCGATGCGTGGCCCGCGTCGTTCATCAGGTCACCCGTGCGTGATACTGGCGCCCCCGAAGGGACGCCGGGACCGCATTACCTTACTCGCGCCGTGCGCCATCCGCGAGAAGGTTCGGGCCGATACTTATCGGCTCACCCGCGCACTTCGCAAAGATGCTTGGGATGCCCTTCACGAGAACGCCGCCGAGCTGGTGCCGCACAGCGACGCGCTCGCCTACTGCGGGCTGGCTGAGGCGACGAAGGCCGTGGAGGAAGGGCAACGGTCATCAACGGCCCGAGCGCCGACAAACCAGCACAAGTACGGACTGTGCTCGCGTCATACGGATGCGTGCCGATCCTGCCGGGGAGGACGTGCTGTTAGGGCGCCCCGAAGTCATCGAATCCGGGCGGCTTCACCTCGACTTCAGGCAGATCGAGGTCTGGTCCGGCGATCGACGGCGTGTAGTCGAGGTACGGGATCGGGATGCCGGCCAGCTTGAGGCCGGCCCCGACGATAACCACAAGCAGTACGAGCACGAACAGCGCTTTCATCCGCGCTCAGCATGCGCGCTCGGTCAAGGTCCATCGGTGCGCAAGCGGCTGGCCGGCGTCGAGCAGACCCGGAACTAGCTCATGGGAACGTCCGGCGTACTCCACTGAGACCGTACGGCTTTGGCGCCCCCGGAGGGATTCGAACCCCCGACGCCCGCCTTAGGACGGCGGCGCTCTATCCACTGAGCTACGGGGGCGGCGCCAGCACAAGGGTACCGTAAGATGCGGCGCATGCCGCGCCCGACGCTCTATGTTCGAGACGGCTGCCACCTGTGCGAGGAGGCGGGATCGCTGCTCGACGACATGCTCGGGACCGATGGGTGGGACGCGGTCGACATCGAGACCGATGATGGCCTGCTCGTCCGCTACGCGCACCGCATCCCGGTGCTCGTCGTCGACGGCGACGAGCGCCTGGAGCTGATCATCACCCGCCCCGACGTCGAGGCGGTCCTGGACCGATGATTCCCGCCGCACTGCGGCGCCGGCGGTACAGCCTGCTCTGGCTGGTCGTCATCGGCCTGTTGGCGCTCCTGCTCGGCGCGCTCGCCACGATTCCCCTGCTCCGCGCGCCGAACGACGGGAGCGCCGGCACGCTCGTCGGCCAACCCGCGCCGGCCCTCGACGCGGAGGCGCTCGATCGGAGCGGGGCGTCCCTCGACGACGCAGCTGGCCGGCTCGTGTGGGTGAACTTCTGGGCCGTCAGCTGCGAGCCGTGCCGGACCGAGATGCCGGCCATGCAGCGGCTGTCCGAGGCATATACGGACGAGCTGCTCGTCCTCGGCGTGAACTGGGGTGAGGAGCGCGGTGCCGTCGAGGACTTCGTCGAGCGCTATGGGATCGAGTATCCGATCCTCCTCGATCCCGGCCTCGACAACTTCTATCGCTGGGCGGGCGCCGACGGACTGCCGCGCCACTACTTCGTCGGCGAGGCCGGCACCATCCTGCGCGAGGTGATCGGGCCCCTCGACCCGGCCCGGATGGTCGAGATTCTCGACGAGCTGCTCGTCGAGACGGCGAAGGCCGGGAGCGAATCCCGGCCCTCGCGCGCGGACGCGGCGTAGGTCAGCCCTCGACGACGACGGTCCCCGTCATCTCAGGATGGACGTCACACACGAAGAAGTACTCGCCCGCGTCGAGCGCCGGAACGACGATCTCGTCGATCTCTCCCTCGCCGAGGACCGCACCCTGGGCGATCGGATCGCCGCCCTCCTCGGTGTAGATCGACCAGTTGTGCGGCTCGGTCTCCAGGTTCGAGAACGAGACGGTGAAGCCCTCGCCGGCCGTCGCCTGGATGACGTTCGCGTCGAACTCGAGGTCGTCGGCGCTGATCGCCACCGTCCCGTCGATGACGGAGACCGTGCCGCCGCCGAGGTTGTTGTCGGTGGGATCGCTCGTCTCGCCGCCGCCCGAGCACGCGACGAGCGCGACCGCGAGGAGCGTCGTGACGGCGAGGATCGCGCCGCGGCGCAGCGCGAAGAAAAGTGAGGTCATTGAAAGGCGTCCTTTCGACGAAAGCACGGAGTCGGCGTCGGAAGTGGCGCCCCCATGATACGTGGCTCGGGCCACGTGCGCTGCGCGACGCTCAGCCCTCGCCGACGACTCGGTATCCGCCGCGCTCGGTGGCCTCGATGCGGATCGGCTGCTCGCCCGGATCGTGCGTGAAGTAGCACCACCACCCCTCGGCCGCGGCCCGAGCGACGAAATCCTTGCGCACCTCGATCGCGTCGATCGGGTAGTCGTCGTAGGCCGAGGTCCAGCGGACCGGGAGCTGCCAGCGCGTCGGGATGAGGTCGCCCCAGAAGATCGCCCGCTCGGTCGGGTCGCCGGCACGTCCGCCCGGACGCTCGACGCCCATGAGCACCGCCTGGGACCCACGCGTGTGACCCCCGGTGCGCAGGACGCGCACGCCATGGACGAGCTCCACCTCGCCGTTCACCTCGGCCAGCTGGCCGGCGGCGCGGACCGCGTCAAGCTGCTCGACCTGCATGACGCCCTGCACCCGCAGCTCCTCGCCATGCGCCGCCTCCACCTCGTCGCGCTGAACGACGTAGCGCGCGTTCGAAAACGCCGGCGCGCCGTCCCTGCCGAGCATGCCGCCCGCATGATCGTAGTGCAGGTGCGTGAGGACGACGAAGTCGATCGAGTCGGGATCTTCCCCGACCGCCCGCAGCGCCTCCGCCGGGTCCCCGCCTTCGACTCCCTTGATCTCGCGGTCCTTGTCGCTCATCCGCACGCCCGTGCCGGTCTCGACGAGGACGCGCTTGCCGGCGCTCTCGATGAGCAGCAGATTGAGCCGGCACAGGAGGCGGCCACGCTCGTCGGCCTCGGTCAGGCGGCTCCAGAGCGGCTTCGGCACGACCCCGAAGAAGCCGCCGGCATCGGGGCGGAACCAGCCCGCGCGCAGCAGGCGCACGGAGACGCCGCCCGCATACGGCCGAGGATCGCCGAGCTCGTGCAGCGGCCTCTTCATCGCGTCAGGCGCCCACGCTCGAAGTCGGCGTGGTACCGGCTCGCGGTCGGATCGGTCTGCCCGCGGTACTTCGAGCCGATGCGGGCGTCCCCGTACCCGACCTCGACCGCCGAGCTGAGGCGCTGGAAGCTCACCTGGCCGATCTTCATCCCGTCGTACAGCTTGATCGGCAAATTGGCCACGTTCGAGAGCTCGAGCGTCAGCGTCCCCTCCCAGCCGGGATCGACGTACCCCGCCGTCGAATGGATGAGAAGGCCCAGGCGCCCCAGGGAGCTCTTGCCCTCCAGGCGGGCGACGAGGTCGTCGGGCAGGCCGACGCGCTCGAACGTGGCTCCGAGGACGAACTCGCCCGGGTGGAGAATGAACGGCTCGTCGCCGGCGATCTGGACGAGCTCGGTCAGCTCCGGCTGATCGAGGCGCGGGTCGATCACGGCCGTCCGGTTGTTGCGGAACACGCGGAAGCGGTTGCCGAGATGGAGGTCGACGCTCGAGGGCTGGATCGCGTCGGGCACGAACGGATCGATGACGATCCGGCCCGCCTCGATCTCGGCCCGGATGTCGCGGTCGGACAGGATCATGCGGCGCTGATCTTACCCGGGTCCCTGTCGGATGAGCCGATCGACCTCGCGTTGGAGCGTCTCGATGTCGTCGTACGCGTGATAGACCGATGCGAACCGGATGTAGGCCAGCTGGTCGAGATCGCGCAGCGCCTCGGTCGCGAGCCGCCCGATCTCGGTCGATGCGACCTCGGCATCACCGCGGGCCCGAAGCTGCGCCTCGATCTCGTCGACGCCGGCCTCGACGCGGTCGAGGGTCACGGGCCGCTTCTGGAGGGCCTTGAGCAGCCCGGCGCGGAGCTTCTCCCGATCGAAGTCCTGGCGGCTGCCATCTCGCTTGACGACGAGGAGGCGCGCGCCCTCGGGTCGCTCGTACGTCGTGAAGCGATGCGAGCAGGCCTCGCATTCCCGTCGGCGCCGGATCGTGCCGCCGCCCTCGAGATCGCGCGAGTCGATGACGCGGGTGCCGGTCTGCTCACATCGGGGACATCGCATGCGTCGGAGTGCTCCTTGGCGGCGGACTACACCAGTGATGGTACCGCCGCGGAGCATACCACAAGATGTGGCGGCTTACAGCTCGCGCGTGCGCTCCATGCGGGCGGCGACGGTCGCCTCGGCCGGCTTCCCCGGCTCCCAGGTGACGAGCACCTCCGCGATCTCGGCCATCCGCAGGCGCGCGTGCGTCACGTTCGAGTAGCCGCGCTTGTAGTACGTGTGCGGCTCCTCGTCGTCGGGCGGGCGGTGCGGCATGCGCGTAACCCCGCACCCGCGCTCGACCGTCACGATCCCCCGCAGCGCGCGCTCGAGGTTCGACTCGTACTCCATGTGCAGCCCGTGGAGCTCCTCCGGGGCCATGATGCCGCGCAGCCCCTCGGCCTCGACGTCGAGCGCCTCCTCGTGCTCGGCGAGACGGGACAGCGCATCCTCGGGATCGAGCGCGCGACGCCGCAGATCCTCGATGTCGTCGGCGACCTGCGCGAGGCGCTCGTCGATTCGATCGGTGCGCTCGGACAGCTCGGATCGATACGCCCCGAGCTGCTTGCCCGAGCCGAAAACGCCCCGCCGCCGTCCGCCAAAGGGAAGTCGCATCGACGCGATCGTACCCTACGCTTCTTTGCGCCGACGGATCTCCTCGGTCAGCGCCGGGATGATCTGAAACAGGTCACCGACAACGAACAGATCGGCGAACTCGCCGATCGGGGCGTCCGGATCGCGGTTGATCGCAACGACGTGCTCGGCGGTCTGCATCCCGACCCGGTGCTGGATCGCGCCGCTGATGCCGGCCCCGATGTAAAGCGAGGGCTTCACGACCTTGCCGGTCTGGCCGATCTGGAGCTGGTACGGGATCCAGCCGGCGTCGGCGGCGGCACGGGACGCGCCGACCGCGCCGCCGAGGGCCGCCGCGAGGTCGCGCAGCGGGGCGAAGCCCTCCTCCCCGCCGACGCCGCGACCGCCGGCCACGATGATCGACGCCTCCTCGAGGTTGACGACCCGCGCATCGGCCTCGTGGCTCTCGGCGACCGTCGCCTTCGTGAAGGCGGACTTCTCTGCCCCGGATGCCTGGCTGACCTCGGCGCTGCCCGAGCCGCCCTCGACGGGCGTGAACGTGTTGGCCAGGACGAGGACGACCGACGGCGTCGGCGCGCCCTCGGCCGGCGTCGAGGTGGTGATCACGCTGCCCTGCAGCGTGGCCTGCTCGGTCTCGAGCGTCCCGTCGCGCATGCGGGCGGACCGGACGGGACCGAAGGCAGGAAGGTGCAGCGTCCCGACGAGGGCCGCGGCGAGGTCCCGCCCGTTCGGCGTGGCGGGAGCCAGGACAGCCAGGCCGCCGTCGCGCGCGGCGGCCACGGCTGCCGGCGCATACGTGATCGCCGGGCGATCCTCGTCGCCGAGCACGACGGCGCGCGCGGCTCCGTGCGCGCCGAGGCCGGCCGCGCCATCAGCCGCGCCGGGGCCGTACGCGAGCGCGACGGCGGCGCCACCGGACTGCGAGGCGAGCTCGGCGGCGCCGGCCGCCAGCTCGAGGGCCGAGCGCGCCGGCTTGCCGGCGCTGAACTCGGCGAAGAAGAGGATGTCGTTGCTCATCGGTCCCTCAGATCAGCTTGCGTGCGGCGAGCCAGTCCGCGATCTTCGTCGCGGCCTCGGCGGCGGGCAGGTTCTCGAGTCGCTCGGTCGGCGACTTCTCCTCGGGTGGACGCGCGTCGGTCACCCGGGTCAGCGCCGCCCCGCGCAGCTCGTCGCCGGTGAGCCCGAGGTCATCGAGCGACCACGTCTCGAGCGGCTTGCGCTTCGCGGCCATGATCCCCTTGAGGCTGGCGTAGCGCGGCTCGCCGACCTGGTCGGTGACGGTCGCCACGACCGGCAGTGGCGCGCTGATCCAGTCGTAGCCGGTCGCCGAGAGGCGGCGGACGCGCGCCGAGCCGTCGGCGAGCACCAGCTCCGCGCCGTATGAGAGGAGCGGCAGGTCGCGCATCGCCGCCACGGCACCGGGCACGAGCGATCCGCGCGCGTCGTCGGAGGCCATGCCCATGAGCGCCACATCCGGCGCGAGCTTGTCGAGCGCGGCGGCGAGCACCTTCGCGGTCGCCCACTCGTCAGCCCCGGCGAGGGCCGGATCGGTGACGAGGACCGCCTCGTCGCCGCCCATGGCGAGCGCTCGGCGCAGGGCCTCGGACGCCTGCTCCGGGCCCATCGACAGGTACGTGACGCTCTCCACGGTCCCGTCGTCGACCAGGCGCAGCGCCTGCTCGATGGCGTACTCGTCGAGCGGGTTGATGATGGCCTCGACCCCTTCGCGGTCGAGGCGCAGGTCATCGGTGTAGCGCTTGTCAGCGCCGGTGGCCGGGACCTGCTTGATACAGACGACGATCTTCACGATCCGCGTGGGTCTCCTGTGCTCATGGCTCAGCCTCGCTTCGACACGCCGGCCCGGGCAAGGAGCTGGCGCGCCACGATGAGGCGTTGGATCTGCTGCGTGCCCTCGTAGAGCTGGGTGATCTTCGCATCCCGCATCATTCGTTCCACCGGATACTCGGCGATGTACCCGTACCCGCCCAGGATTTGTACCGCATCGGTCGTGACGCGCATGGCGACGTCCCCGGCCACGAGCTTCGCGCTGCTCGTCCAGTACGGCAGGTCGGCGGCGCTTGCGTCCACCCGCGCGGCCGCGGCGTACGTCAGCTGGCGCGCCGCCTCGTTCGTCGAGGTCATGTCGGCGAGCATCCACTGGATGCCCTGGAAATCGACGACGCGCTCCCCGAACTGCTGCCGATCGGCCGCATACGAGACCGCGGCGTCGAGCGCTCCCTGGGCGATCCCGACCGCCTGCGCCGCGATGCTCAGGCGGCTCCGGTCGAGCGTGGCCATGGCGATCTTGAAGCCCTCGCCCTCGGCGCCGAGACGGTTCGCGGCCGGCACGCGAACGTCGTCGAAGGTGAGCTCCGCCGTCGGCGAGCCGCGGATCCCCATCTTGTGCTCGACGCGCGGGGCCGCGAAGCCCGGCGTGTCGGCCTCCATGACGAAGGCGCTCATCCCCTTCGTCCCGCCGGCTCCCGGATCGGTCAGCGCGAAGACGGTCAGGAGATCGGCGACCGATCCGTGCGTGATGAAGCGCTTCGAGCCGTTGAGCACGTAGTCATCGCCATCGCGCGTGGCGCGCATCCGGTTGCTCGCCACGTCGCTGCCGGCCGCCGCCTCGGTCAACGCGAAGGCGACGAGCCACTCCCCGCTCGCCAGCCGCGGCAGGTAGCGGTCCTGCTGCTCGGCGGAGCCGGCGAGGATGATCGGCAGCGCGCCGAGCTTCTGGACGATCGGGATGAGGCTCGTCGTCGCGTCGACGCGGGCGATCTCCTCGACGACGATGGACTGGGCGATCGTGTCGAGCCCGGTGCCGCCGTGCCGCTCCTCGAAGCACGTGCCGAGCAGGTCCTGCTGGGCAAGCAGCTCGCGAAGGTCCATCGGGAACTCACCCGACTCGTCGATCTGAGCCGCGCGCGGCGCGATGCGCTCCTCGGCGAGCTCTCGCACCATGGCGCGCAGCTCGTCATGATCGGCGGTCGGCAGGTAGGTCACTCGAACTCGGGCTCCTCGCGGCGCGTTCCAGGGAGAGGGCTCGGGAGGACGAGTCTAGCGGATCAGTCGCTCGGACCCTGCAACTCGACCTGCCCGTCGGCGATCCGGGCGAGGTACGACACCTGGCGCGAGCCCGCCGGGCCGTGGACGACCGAGCCGTCGCCCAGCCGGAACGTCGAGAAGTGCCACGGGCAGGTGATCGTGTCGTCCCGGAGCTCGCCCTGCGAGAGCGGGCCGCCGGCATGCGAGCACGTGTCCTTCAGGGCGTGCACGACGTCGCCGCGCCGGACGAGCATGACGGCCGTCGATCCGAACACCACCTTCGTCGGCGTCGCCTCTGGCACGTCGGCCGCGGCGACGACCGGCGTGAAGGCCTTCGCCCGCTTGCCGCGGCTGAAGGCGTTGTAGTTGACCATGTAGCCATGCTTGAAGACGACGTGGCCGCCGATGTACGAGCCGATGCTGACGATCAGGTAGCCGGCGAGAAGGGACCAGAAGGCGGCGTCATGGTCGCCGCCAATGCGCTGGTTGAGCGAGAGCGCGAACGCGCCGGTGGCGACGAAGTTGACCAGGCCGTGCAGTCCCGCGACGTTGCGCGTGTCGCCGGGGCTGGTGTCCTTGAAGTCGGTCAGGCCGGTGAGCAGGGCTCCGATCCCGGCAAGCCAGGCCAGTCCGAGCACCCAGACCGTCGCGGTCTCGAGCCCGCCGACGCCGAAGAAGACGCGCAGCACGTCGAGCAGCAACGCGGCGGTCGCCCCACCCACGACGACGTCGACGACGACTCCGTGCAGCGAGTGGCCCAGCCAGGAGCCGTTCAAGAAATCCTGCAGGAGCCGTCCCGGCGTCCCGAGGACCCGGTAGACGCCGCGGACCACCGACGCGATGCCGTTCCACAATCCGGCCAACGGTCGTGCCCAGCGCTCGAGCATCGCCCACCTCCTTCAACCCACGATACGCCGCCCGTTGCGCCCGTGCATGCGACGCCGGCGCCGGTTCAGGCGGTCAGCTCGGAGGCGAAGTCGCGGAAGACGGCGAGGTACCGATCGATCTCGTCGTCGGTGTGCTGCACCGACAGGGTCCACTGGTCGTCCGGTCCAGGCGGCAGCAGGATCCCGCGGTTGGCGAGGTAGAAGAAGCTCGCGCCCCACAGCTCGGAGTCGAGGCCGATGAAGTCGCGATAGTTCGTCACGCGCTCCGGCGTGAACATGACGCACCCCTTCGGGCCGACGTTGATCGCATAGCCGGGGAGCTCGAACTCGTCGATGATCGCCGCGCAGCCGCTCGTCAGCCGATCGGCCATCGCGTGGAGGCGCGGGTAGGCGTCCTTCGTGAGGATCCGCTTCAGCGTCACGAGCCCGGCGGTCATCGAGAACGGGTTGCCGTTGAACGTGCCGAGGTGCGCGACTCGCGTCGCGCCTCCGGGGATGGTGCTGCGCTCGATGCCGGTGCCGACGGCGCCGCCCATGCCCGCGAAGTGCTGGCTGCCCTCGAGCGTCTCGATGACGCGCATGACCTCGTCACGGCCCCCAAAGGCGCCGATCGGGATCCCGCCGCCGATGCTCTTCGCCAGGCAGAAGAGGTCGGGCTGCACGCCGAAGTACTCGACCGCGCCGCCCCAGGCCAACACGACGCCGGTCTTGACCTCGTCGAAGATGAGGACGATCCCGTGCGCGTCGGCGAGCTCGCGCAGGCGCTCGAGGAAGCCCGGCTGCGGCGGGACGACGCCGATGTTGAACTGGACCGGCTCCACGATGATCGCGGCGATCTCGCCCCGATTCGCCTCGAGGATCGCGGAGAGGATCTCCGGCTGGTTGTACGGCGCGATCACCGTCTCGGCGATCCGGCTGCGCGGGATGCCGGCCGAGGCCGGGACCGTGGCCGGCGAGTCGTTCGGCCCCATCGACTCGCGAGGCGGCTGGATGCTCACGAGGACGTCGTCGTGATGACCGTGGTAGCCCCCCTCGAACTTGACGATCTTCTCGCGACCGGTGTAGCCGCGGGCGACGCGAATCGCGTCCATCGTCGCCTCGGTCCCCGAGTTGCTGAAGCGGACGAGATCGGCCCCG
>DATKDB010000060.1:0-2431 GCA_035512895.1 Binatia bacterium
GGCGTCGTCGAGCCGCACGAGCGGCGCCGTCGTCTTCGCCAGCTGCATGAGCGAGAGCGTCCCCTCCTGCATGCGCGCGCCACCCGATGCGCTGACGACGATGGCCGGGATGCGCTCCGCGAGGGCGGTCTCGAAGCAGCGTGCGAGCTTCTCGCCGACGACGGCGCCCATGCTGCCTCCCATGAAGCGGAAGTCGAAGATGGCGATCGCGACCCGCACGCCGTCGATCTCGCCGATGCCCCAGACGACCGCGTCGCGGAGCCCGGTCTTGACGCGGGATGCCTCGAGCCGATCGGTGTACGGCCTGTCGTCGTGGAACCCGAGCCGGTCGACCGACTCCAGCCCGGCATCGCGCTCCTCGAAGCTGGACGCGTCGAGCAGCATGTCGATCCGCTCACCGACCGACATGCGGAAGTGATGCCCACAGGACGGGCACAGCCGCAGCGTGCGCTCGAGCTGGCGGTTGAAGACCTGCGCCTCGCAGCTCGGGCATTTCGTCCAGGCGTCAGTCGGCGCGGCGCGGCGGCTGAACGGGAACTTGATCGGCAATCTGGCTCCTCCCTACCGATGCAGGAGCCGATGGGCCAGGGCGGATGGACGCCGCGTGCTGCGCCAGACGGCGAACGCCGTCACGCCCACGCCGACGGCCGATCCGACAGCGCCGGTCACGATGAGGCGCCCGGGGTGCCGGAGGATCCACGGCGCCCCGCCCACGCCGGAGAGGCGCGAGCCGAGCCGAGCCTCGAAGCGTGGCCCGACGAGCGGCGCAGCGAGCGTGCCGCGGATCGAGGCCGCGGTGCGCAGGAGGGCGTGGTCCGCGGCAGCCAGGCCGGCCGTCGCCACGGCAGCCCCCGGCGCCGCGCCGTCGAGCAGCTGGTCGAGGGCATGATCGAGCCGTTCGGCCCGCGTCGGTTCCGTGGTCATGACGCTCCTGCAAACACCGGCGAGCGCTGAACGTTACACCGAGGGCGGCCCGGACCCAAACTCAGCCCTCGAGCGCCTCCGCCAGCTGACGCAGGGTGCGGTGCTGCAGGACGCGGATCGCACCCTCGCTGCGATCGAGGACCGCGCCGATCTCCCTCGCCGACAGGCCGTCCACGAACCGCAGCACGACGACCTGGCGCCGGTCCTCGGCGAGCCCGTCGAGCGCGCGGCGCAGCCGGCGGCCGTCCTCGGCCAGCCCGACGACGCCGGCCGGGTCATCGCCGGTCGCCGGCTCACGGACCGAGTCCAGCGAGGTCGTCCGCTGGCGGCCACGCGCCCTGAGCGCGTTGGCGATCTGGTTGTGCGCGATGCGGAACAGCCAGGCACGGAACGTGGCGCCCTCGTCGCGGTAGCGGCCGATGGCACCGAGGGCGGCGAGGAACGTGCGCTCGGTCGCGTCCTCGGCGTCGTGATGGTCGCCGAGCTGGTAGAAGCAGTAGCCATAGACCCGATCGAGGTAGCGCCGGTAGAGCGCCCCGAACGCCTCGCGGTCACGCTGCGCGGCGCGCACGGCCGCGAGGTCCGGATCGAGGGTCGGACGCCGATCTCGCATCGGCTCGGAGGTCATGCCGGCACCTCGCCCCCAACGGTCACGACCTCTCCGCTCGAGACGACCGTGCGGCCGTCGTCCGCCTCGACGATGAGCGCCCCGCTCGGGTCGAGGCCCACCGCGCGGCCGCGCGCCGTGCCGTCGGGCGTCGCGACGATCACGAACGTTCCTAGGGTCGTGCACGCCGCGCGGTAGCGCTCGAGCGGCGACGCGCCGGCCTCGACGGCGGCCAGCTCGGTCTCGAGCGCGGCGAGCAGGCGCGCGAGCAGCGCGACGCGGTCGACCGGCTCCCCGGCGAGGTCGGCGAGCGACGTGGCGCGCTCCGCGATCTCGCGGGGCATCGATTCGCGTGTCCAATTGACGTTCAGGCCGATGCCGATGACCGCTCCGGACAACCGGTCGCCGCGCGTCATCGTCTCGGTCAGCAGGCCGCCGACCTTGTCACCGTTCCCCGCCACGAGGTCGTTCGGCCACTTGATGCCGACCGGCGCCACGGTGCCACACGCTCCGGCCGCGGCAAGGGCCGCGGCGAGGCCGAGCTGCCACGCGTCGCGTGCCTCGATCTCGGGCCGCACGACGACGCTGCACATGAGGTTGACGCCCGGCGGCGACAGCCATGCGCGCCCGCGACGGCCACGCCCGGCCGACTGCTCCTCGGCGACGACGACGCGCCCGTCGGCATCCGCCTCGTCGAGCAGCGCACGCGCTCGGTCGTTCGTCGATCCGATGCTGGCGTGCGCCTCGATGGCATGACCGATTCGGCCCATCGGTCTGACGGCTCGCTCCCAGGTCTCGATCATCGGGCGCACACGATAGCCGCTCACGGCCGAGATGCCCACCGGCGTGCGCTACACTCGCCTCGCGATGAGCCAGACCCTCGACGCCGTGGGCACGGCC
>DATKDB010000061.1:0-8787 GCA_035512895.1 Binatia bacterium
CTGACCGATGCCGAGCGGGCGGCCTTCGAGGCGGAGGGCCGCGCACCGGTCATCCGATTCCAGGTCACGCCGGAGCCGATCCGCTTCGACGACCTCGTCCGTGGCGAGGTCGAGTTCGACAACGCGCTGCTCGGCGACTTCGTCATCGTCCGCAACGACGGGTCGCCGCTCTACCACTTCGTCGTCGTCGTCGACGACGAGGCGATGGCGATCACCGACGTCATCCGCGGGGAGGACCACCTGAGCAACACGCCGAAGCACATCGCGCTCATCCGAGCGCTCGGCTACCGCGAGCCGCGCTTCGGGCACATCCCGCTCATCCTCAATACCGACCGCAGCAAGATGAGCAAGCGGAAGTCACAGACCTCGATGACCGCCTATCGGGAGGAGGGCTACCTGCCCGAAGCGTTCGTCAACTTCCTCGCCTTCCTCGGCTGGTCGCCGGGCACCGAGGAGGAGATCTTCAGCATCGACGAGCTCGCGAAGCGCTTCGAGATCGGCAAGGTCCATCACGGCGGGGCCATCTTCGACCGCGACCGCCTCGATCACCTGAACGGCGTGTACATCCGTGCCATGAGTGACGAGCAGCTCGCCCTCCGCCTGCGCGACCGGATCCCGGAGGAGATCGGCGACGAGGATTTGCTGCGCATGGTGCCCCTCATCAAGGAGCGCCTCGTGAAGCTGAGCGACGTCAGCGGCCTGCTCGGCTTCGTGTGGGAACCCGACGAGGTTGTCGCCAGCTGGTACGCGCCGGAGCTGCTGTTCCCGAAGCGAGGCGGGGCCGAGGAGGCGCGCGCCGCGCTGCTCGGGGGGCGTGGGGCGATCGCCGAGCTGCATGACGCCGACTTCAGCGCCGACCTGCTCGAGCAGCGCTGCCGCGAGGCCGCCGAGGCGGCCGGGATGAAGGCCGGCGACTTCTTCGGGCCGATCCGCGTGGCCGTCACCGGCCGCACGGTTTCGCCGCCGCTCTTCGACTCCCTGGAGCTGCTCGGACGCGAGCGATCCGTCGCGCGCATCGATGACGCGCTCGCGAAGCTCGCGCCGGTCACCGCGGCATGACCGACGAGACGCCCGGAGCCATGGCCCCACGGCTCGACCAGCTCATCGACTCCGAGCTGCTCGTCCCGATCCGCTCCTCGTCTGGCGAGATGCCCGATACCGACGCGCTCTCGGTCGACGCCTACCGCCATGCGACCGACGAGGAGGGCGGGCGCTTCATCGCGGCCTTCACGACGCCGGACCTGCTGCGCGACTACGGGCCGCCCGGCAGCGACCACGTGCGGGTCGGCGCCCGCGACCTGTTCGAGCGCGCCGATGCGGCCCAGGAGCGGATCGTCATCGATCCGGGAGCCGCGACCCAGGTCGAGATCGCCGCCGGCGTGCTGCCGTTCCTCGCGGCCGGGATCGACCCGAACCGGCCCGATGCGCTCCGCGCGCGAAGGCCGCTGGGCGAGATGCCTCCGCTCGAGGTGCCGGAGCAGATTCCGGAACCGTTCGGGCGCGAGCTGCGCGCCGCGCTCGACGACCTGGCGCAGGTCGAGCGCGCCTGGCTGCTGCGGGCCGGCACGGGGTGGACCGCCGGCGTCCAGCTCGTGCCCGATGCCGTGCTCGGCGACTTCGACGCCGTGCGCAACCGGCTCCACGCGGTCGCCACCGAGCACCTCGGCTCGCGACGCCTGCTGGCTGTCACCGACCTGCGTGCCGCCGCGCTGCGCGAGATGTACGACGCCACCGCCGCCCCGTTCTTCGTCCGCGGCACGGAACAGAAGGGCTTCCTCGGGCGTATGCTCGGCCGCTGACGGCCTTCGGCGCCGACCGGGGCGGACCTACTCGGGCACGAGCACGATGCGTCCGTTCGCGTCGCCCGCGCGCAGCCGGGCGTGGGCGGCTGACACCTCGCGCAGCGGCATCGGCTCGACCTCCCAGCGCAGGCGCCCCCGCGCGGCCAGCCTGACGACCTCGCGCAGGTCGTCGCGCGAGCCCCACGCGACCGTGGTCAGCCACGACTCGACCGGCGGGCCGTCGAACCCGAAGCTGAGGTGCCCGCCCGCCTCGCCCACGAGGACGACGAGGCCGTCCGGTGCGACGACGGCGCGCGCGTGGGCCAGCGTCTGGTCGTTCCCGACGATGTCGAAGACCACGTCGGCGGGGCCGCCGAGCGCCCGAAGGGTCATCGGCGGATCGCCATCAAGCAGCGCGATGTCGGCACCCAGCGACGAGGCCTGCTCCAGGCGTGCCGGGTCGAGCTCGCGCACCGCGATGACGAGGTCGCGTCCACCGGTCATGAGGCGCAGGTGCTGAAGCACGAAGCGGCCGAGCCCGCCGCAGCCGATGAGCAGGACACGCGCGCCTGGCAGGAGCCACGGCTCGGCGCGTCGCACGGCTCGGTAGGCCGTGACGCCGGCATCGGCCAGTGGAGCGGCCCGAACCGGGTCAAGCCGGCCGAGCGCCACGAGGTGGCGCGGATGCGGGACGAGCATCGCCTCCGCGTAGCCGCCATCGGCCTGAAAGCCGGGCGAGCGCGAGTCGACGCAGCGCTGCTCGGCACCGGCGGTGCATTCGCGGCAGGTCCCGCAGCCCCAGCCGCCGAAGACGATGACCGGATCGCCGACGGCCTGACGCGCCCGGCGCAGGAGCGATGCGGCCTCGGGACCGATGGCGTCGATGACGCCGGCGACCTCGTGCCCGAGGGTCATCGGCAGCTCGATGCGCGGCTGCGTCCCATCGACGATGTGCAGGTCGGTGTGGCACACGCCGCAGCCGGCGACCCGGACGCGGACCTCGGTGCCGTTCGGCTCGGGGAGCGGCACGTCCTCGAGGCGCAGCTCCTCGCCCGCAGCGTGCAGCCTGGCGGCGAGCATCCGGTGCGAGCCTAACCGGAGGTGGAGGCGTCCTCGGTCGCGGCCGGGATCGGCTCCGAGAGGGCGCTGACGACCTGGTCGACGAGCGAGTCGGGCTCCACCGGGTCGATGACGGCGCGGATGTTTCCGTCGCGGTCGACGGCCACCGCCACCGGCCTTGCGACGTTGACGTTCTCCCCATCGGCAGCCGTCTCGATGCCGAGCAGCTCGACCGCCGAGCGGCGCTCGTCGCTGAAGAGGAGGAACGGGAGCCCCTGGGCCTCCACGAAATCGGTCTGCTGCTGCTCGGAGTCCGTGCTGATGCCGACGACCGCGATGCCGGCCTCGCGCAGCCGATCATGGCCGGCCACGAGCGCCTCGATCGCCTTCAGGCCGCGTCGGCGGGCCGCGCCCTTGAGGGTCGGCGCGCCGAAGAAGAGGAAGGCCGCGGGCTGCCTGGTGACGAAGCTGCGCAGGTTGAGGAGGTACCCGTCGGTGGCACGCAGCCCGACCGATGGCAGCGGATCGCCGATGCCAAGTTTCATGCTCATGGCCCGGATTGTAGGGCCGCGCGCCGGCCCCCGCCCGAAGCTCAGTCCGCCAGCGGCCCGTACGACGGCGTTCCTGCAGCGCCGCGCCCGTCGCGCCGACGCCCATGGCTATCCTGCTGCGGTGCAGACGATCGCGCTTCCCGCCGCGGCGCGCGCCGCGATCCTCGCCTGGTTCGACGCCGGGACCCGCGACGTTCCGCTCCGCGGCGTGCGCGATCCGTACGCGATCCTCGTGTCGGAGATCATGGCGCAGCAGACGCAGATCGGGCGCGCGTCGGCGACATGGGCTTCGTTCATCGCTCGGTTCCCGACGGTGGACGCGCTTGCCCGGGCCGCTCCGGCGTCGGTCATCCGCGAATGGCGCGGCCTCGGGTACAACCGCCGCGCGCTCAACCTCCATCGCGCCGCGCGGCTCATCCTGACCGAGCATGGCGGGCGAGTCCCGAGCGAGCCCGGCGTCCTCGAGCGGCTTCCCGGGATCGGCCCCTATACGGCGCGGGCCGTGGCTGCCTTTGCATTCGGCCGAGCCGTCGGGCCGGTGGACACGAACGTCCGAAGGGTGCTCGGGCGGATCGTCGGTGGGAGGCGACAACCGGTTGCCCGGGACCTGCAGGCCCTCGCCGACGACGCCGTGCCACACGCTCGTCCCGCCGATTGGACCCACGCTCTCATGGACCTGGGTGCCACGATCTGCCGGCCCGCGCGGCCGCGCTGCGGGGAATGCCCCGCCCGGCGATGGTGCCGGTTCGCGGCGACGGAGGCCGTCGCGCCGGTCGTCGTTTCGGCCGCTCGACGACCGTCGTTCACGACGACGTCGCGATGGCTTCGCGGGCGCCTGCTCGACCGGCTGCGCGACGCGCCCGACGAGGCGTGGGTCCAGCTCGCCGGTCCGTTCGGCGCGCACGATGCCGAAGCGATCGATCGGGCGCTGCGCGCCATGGCCGGCGATGGCCTGGTGGAGCGAGATCCGTCCGAACCCCTCCGCGCCCGCCTGCCGGTCGCCTGAGTCGTGCGCTAGGGTTGCGCTCACCATGAGCTATCGATTGCTGTGCCTGGACGCCGGGTTCACGCTCCTCGCGCCTCGCCGCACGCTGGCCGACGCCCTCACGGGCGTGCTCGCGGCGGATGGCCACGCGGTCACCGAGGACGAGATGCACGCCGCCTGGGAGGAGGCCGATCGCTGGTTCTGGGACGAGTACCACCGCCCCGGCAACGACACGTGGACGGACGACGCGCGGATCGACGAGTACTGGCGCAGCTACCACAGCGTCATGCTCGGCCGCCTCGGCGTCGAAGCCCGCCGCGAGGTGCTCGACCGCATCCTGGCGAGCCAGTTCGCGTCCGACTCCTGGGAGCCGTACGCCGACGTGGAGTCCATGCTGCGCGCGGTTCGCGGGATGGGTGACGTGCGCATCGGCATCGTGAGTGACTGGGGGTCCAACCTGCGCGGCATCCTGGCCGAGCTCGAGCTGGATCGGTATCTCGACTTTGTCCTGCCCTCGGGGGCGGTCGGCGTCGCCAAGCCGAGCCCGGCCCTCTACCGCATGGCCCTCGAGAAGGCCGGCGTGCAGCCACACGAGGCGATCATGGTGGGCGACTCGTACCGCGCCGACGTCCGGGGGGCGTGGGGCGCGGGCATGGATGCGGCCTGGCTGGACCGGCACGAGGGTATGAACATCACCCCGGCCGGTGAGCCGATGCCGACCGACGTGCGTCGCATCCGATCGCTCGACGAGCTGCCGGGCATCGTGCGCGACGGGGGACCCCTGCCGCGCGGCGAGGGCGTGGCGGCCGATCCGGCCGCATCGGCCTGAGCCCGGTCGTGCCCGGCCAGCCCTCCGAGGTCGTCGTCGACAAGTTCGGCGGCTCGGTCCTGCGGCGGCCCGAGGACATCGCCGCGGCCGTCGCCGTCGTCGAACGGCAGCGGGCGGCCGGCCTCCGGCCGGTGGTCGTGGTCAGCGCCTTCGAGGGCGTCACCGCCACGATCCTCGCCGCGGCGGGCGTCCTGCTGCCCGACGGCGGCGCGCTGCTCCAGGCGCCGGCGCAGGACCCCGACTCCGGCCTGGCGCGCGAGACCGACCGCGCCCTGGCCACCGGCGAGGCCCTCTCGGCCGCGCTCTTCGCCCTCGGCCTCCAGTCACGTGGCATCCCGGCCCGATCGTTCTCCGGGGCGGAGGCCGGGATTCGGACCGCCGCCGCGCATCTCGGCGCGGAGGTACGGCGCGTCCTGTCCCGCCCGCTGCGCGCCGCCCTGGCCGATGGCCTCGTGCCGGTCGTCGCGGGATTCCAGGGGATCGGCACGCACGGCGAGCTCACGACGCTCGGCCGCGGCGGGACCGATCTCTCGGCGGTGGCCCTGGCGGTCGCGCTTCGCGCCGCGCGCTGCGAGCTCTTCAAGGACGTCGGTGGCGTCCTCGACGCCGACCCGCACCTTGTCCCGGACGCGCGGTTCCTGCCGACCGTCGACGCCCTTCAGCTCGAGCTGCTCGCCCAGATGGGTGCCGAGGTGGTTCACCCGGTCGCCGTGCGCCGCGCCCGTCGAGGGCGTCTGCACCTCGTCGTGCGCGCGCTCGACGACGATGCGCCGCAGACCGTCGTGCGTCCCGCCGCCGCGCGCGACGAGCCCGGGGTCCTCATGCTCGCGGTCGACCGCAAGGAGCGGATGGCGCGTATCAGCCTCGTCGGCCCCGCCGCGCTGACGCCGGAGCTGCTGCCGCTGCCGGCGCACGGGGAGGGCTCGTTCGACGAGGGCGGCATGCGCGTCGTGTGGGCCGAGGTGCCGCTGGCCTCGGCCGCCTCCGCGGCCCAGGCGGTGCACGCCTCGTTCATGGGAGATCGTTCGGCCTGACGGACGGGTCGTTCCGTGGGGTCGTCCGCAAGCCGGGCCGCCCACCGGGGGCGCGGCACCGGCTGAACGGGATGAGTGAGCCGACGCCCACCCATCCCGCACCGGTTCAGCGGCGGAGGGCGCTCCGCGCAGCGACGAGGGCGATGGTCGCCCCACTGAGGAGGACGAGCCCAGCGAGGAGCAGCCCCGAGGCCGACGGAACGGTCAGCGCCGTGTTCGGCAAGGTCCCGACGCTCGGCCCGCCCGACCCACCGGCCGTGCCTTGGCGAGGGGGATCGCTCGGGCTCGACGAGCTACCTTCGACGCCCTCACCCGGCGGATTCGACGGAGGGGTGCTCGGCGGGGTGCTCGGCGGGACGACGTTCGTCTGGCACGGCCCGACCCAGAAGACCTTGTGCTTCTTGTCCGCGCCCTGCGAGCCATCCGCGTTGATGGTCAGCTTGACGTGGTAGCCCTGCTGCGCGTGGACGGCGTAGGCGCTGAGCGCCTGGGTCAGGTCGTACTCCGCCGACGCGTCCCAGCCAGCCTCGCTCCCGCCGCCGCTGTTGTCGTCGTGCCCGATGAAAACGCTGTCGGTGAGGAGGATGCCGCGGCCGGTCGGAGGCTGCGCCTCGAAGGTGACGTCCGCCCACAGGTCCCCCTCGTTGAAGCCGTAGAAGTCGACCTCGAAGCGGCAGCCGACGTGCGGCTCGTTGTTCGGATGATTGTCGAACGGCAGCCCGTCGATCTTGACGGTGCCGTTGTTGCCCGGCGGGTTCTTCTTGGCCGCCACCGGCGCCGCGGCGACGAGGGCCAGCAGCATCGACAGGGTGATGATGACGAGAGGGGCGGATCGCCGGAGAGAGAGATGCATGTCGGCCTCCGTATTGTGCGGCCGACCGGTAGCCGGCGGCTCGTCTCCGAACGTAGCCGAAGGTCCCAGCGGTGAGTAGTACCTTCGGTTGTGCGGTGGCCGAAGGTCCGTTTCGGTGCTTGGCGGTGCGGTGAGCGGCCTGTTGCGCGCTCGCACCGGAATTCTTAGCCCGCGACGGCCTCGTGGTCGGCCGCGGCGGCCCGTGGCCGGAGCTGAAGAAGCACCGCGGCGACGAGGATCAGCGCGCCGCCGACGAGCTGGACCACGCTCGGCTGCTCCGCCAGCAGCCACGCCGCAAGGAGCACGCCTACCACCGGCTCGAGCATGGCCAGGATCGCCGCGCGAGAGGGGCCGAGCATGCGGATGCCGATGATGTAGGCAACCGTCGGAACGCCGGCTCCGATGATGCCGGCCATGAGGACGGGCCACAGGGCCTGGGCCGATGCGACCGGCGCCGCCAGCGCCGCGACCGAGCCGGAGACCGCAGCGACGACCAGGTACACGACGAGCGCGCCGCTCATCGTCAGCGCCGCGGCCTGGGGCCCGGGAACGTGCGAGAACCCGTGGCGTGCCGCGAGGACGTAGAAGGCCTGCGCGATGCCGCCGACGAACGCCAGGCCGATGCCCAGGGCATCCACCTGGCCGATGCCTCCGGCGGCCCCCGCCAGCACCAGGACGAGCCCGGTGAGCGAGACGGCGAGTGCGGTCCAGCGCAGCCGGTCGATGCGCTCCCCGAACCAGGCGACCGAGATCACCGCGACGAGCGCCGGGTACAGGTAGAAGACGAGCAGGGCCAGCGCGATGCTGATCCGGGTGAAGGCGACGAACACGCTGAAGTTCAGGATCGCGTTCGCCGCCGCGGCGCCGATCATGAAGCGCCGGTCGCGCGGCGGGACATCGCGAAGCCTGACGGGTCGCGCGATCCCGGCCGCCAGGCGTGCGCCGATGAAGATGGTCATGACCGTCGCGCCGAGTGCCGCGCGCCACGTCACGAGGGTCAGCGAGTCGACGCCGGCGTCGTCGGCGAAGCGACTCAGCGGGCCGAGCGTCGCGAAGCAGACGGCCGCCAGGACGATCAGACCCGCGCCCGCCAGGTCGGCGCGCGGCGCGGGCGGGCGCGCGGTCATCGAGCCGCGACCGGCTCCTGCTCGCCCTCCGCTGCGGCCAGCTCGGCCGCGAGGCGCTCGCGTTCCGCCGCCAGGGCATCGGAGCCGTCACGCAGGGCGTTGTGCCGATCGACCAGCTCGCGGACGAGCGAGGCATCCGCGTAGATCGCGGGGTCGGCCAACCGGTCGGTCAGGTCCGCCAGGTCTCGCTCGGCCGCATCGGCGTCGTTCTCCGCCTTCGCCAGGGCCGCGCGCAGGTCACGCGTCCGCCGGTGGCGCGCGTTGCGCTCGTCCGCTTCCCGGCGCCGGCGGTCGGCCGCGGCCTTCGCCGACTCACGCGGCTTCGGCGCCGCCGCCACTACCCCGCGCGGCGTGGCGCTCGCACCCTCGACCGCGCCGCGGGTCTCGATGTCGACCCCACGCTTGGCGGCGTAGTACTCGAAGTCGCCGGGGTAGACCGTCGCGCTCCCGTCGTTGACCTCGACGATCGTGTTGGCGACGCTGCGGATCAGGTATCGGTCGTGGGTGATCAGCACGATCGTGCCGGAGAACGCGTTCAGCGCGTCCTCGAGCACGTCGCGCGACTGTA
>DATKDB010000062.1:0-38323 GCA_035512895.1 Binatia bacterium
TGAACGAAGTACCTGGGCGACCAAGGTGGGCCTGGCCCGCATGCTGGCCGGTGGCGTGATCATGGACGTCGTCACCGCCGATCACGCGAGGATCGCCGAGGAGGCTGGCGCGGTGGCCGTCATGGCCCTGGAGCGCGTGCCGTCGGACATCCGCAAGTTCGGCGGGGTAGCGCGCATGAGCGACCCGAAGCTGATCGAGGAGATCAAGCAGGCGGTCAGCATCCCGGTGATGGCCAAGTGCCGCATCGGGCACTTCGCGGAGGCCCAGATCCTGGAGGCGCTCGAGGTCGACTACATCGACGAGTCCGAGGTGCTCACCCCCGCCGACGAGGAGCACCACATCGACAAGCACGCCTTCCGGGTGCCGTTCGTGTGCGGCTGCCGCGACCTGGGCGAGGCGCTGCGCCGCATCGGCGAGGGCGCGGCGATGATCCGCACGAAGGGCGAGGCCGGCACCGGCGACATCGTCGAGGCCGTGCGCCACATGCGCGCCGTGACGCGAGGCATCCGCCAGCTCCAGACGATGCGCGGTGACGAGCTCTTCGCCGCGGCCAAGGAGCTGCGGGCGCCGTACGAGATCGTCAAGCAGACCGCGGAGCTCGGCGCGCTCCCGGTGCCGAACTTCAGCGCCGGCGGCGTGGCCACGCCGGCCGATGCGAGCCTCATGCGCCAGCTCGGTGCGGAGGCCGTCTTCGTCGGCAGCGGCATCTTCAAGAGCGAGAGCCCGGAGCGCTATGCCCGCGCCATCGTCAAGGCCGCGACGCACTACGACAATCCCGAGATCCTCGTCGAGGTGAGCACGGGTCTCGGCGAGCCGATGCGCGGCCTGTCGGCCGGTGAGATCCCGCCGGAGGAACGACTCGCCGTCCGCGGTTGGTAGGCGATCGAGCGCATGAACGCCGAGCGACGCCCGCGGATCGGTGTGCTCGCCCTGCAGGGCGCGGTGCGGCCGCACGTCGAGGCGATCCGGGAGGTGGGCGGCGAGCCGGTCGAGGTTCGGCTGCCACGCGACCTCGTGCATCTTGACGCGCTCATCCTGCCCGGCGGCGAGTCGACGACGATGCGGCGGCTTGTCGACGGCTACGGCCTGCGTGAGCCGATTGCGGCGCTGGCCCGCGGCGGCACGCCGCTGCTCGGCACCTGCGCGGGCATGATCCTGCTGGCCGAGCGCCTCGCGGACGGCGAGCCGTACTTCGGGCTCCTCGACGTCGAGCTCCGTCGCAACGGGTACGGGCGCCAGCTCGACTCCTTCGAGACGGACCTCACGATCCCGGACCTCGGCGACGAGCCGCTCCACGCGATCTTCATCCGCGCGCCGATCGTCACCGAGGTCGGCCCGCTCGCGGAGGTGCTCGCCCGTGACGCGGACGGCAACCCGGTCGCCGTCCGCCAGGGACGCATGCTGGCCACCGCCTTCCATCCGGAGCTCACCCCGGACCGACGGATCCACCGGCTGCTCGTCGAGCTCGCCGGGGAGGCCTCGAGGCGGCCGGCATGATCGGCGTGGAACGAACGATCCGCACGGCGCGCCTGACCGACCGCCAGGCACTCGCCGACCTGTCGCGCAGCGTCCACGCGTCGTTCGACGCGCACCGGCGCAGCCTCGGTGTGCCGGCTCCGACCGCCGAGTCGCCACGGATCAGCCTGTCGACGCTCATCCCCTCCTGGCTGCCGTTGCGCGCCCCGTCGGTGCACCTCGTGGCGGAGATGGACGGCGAGCTCGTCGGCAGCTGCCGCGCCATCGAGGAGCCGCATCGCGAGGACTGGGCGATCACCGAGCTCGATGCCGCCGACGGCCCCCTGGCCGCCGAGATCCGGTACGAGCTGCTCGGCGCCCTCGTCGAGGAGGGAGGGCGGCACGACGTCGCCCGGTTCCACGCGGCCTGCGCGGACGTTCGCGAGAACCTCGAGCTCTTCGGCCAGGCCAGCTTCATGGCGTACGCGCAGGAGGAGATCTGGTGGCGGCCGCCGGAGGCTCCCCACGGCCCGAGATCCTGGCTGCGCTCGCTCGTGGCGCGCGACGGCAGGCTCGGCTCACGCGAGCGTGGCCCCGCGGACGACGGCCCCGAGCTGCGTTCGGCGGGAGCGCCCGACGCCTGGCACCTCTTCGATCTGTGGTCGCACGCGACGCCGCCGGCGATCGCGCGCATCGAGGGCTACAGCGCCGCCGACTGGGAGTCAGTCGGGCACGAGGCGATCGTGCCCCGCTCCGCGCTCAATCCGGTCCTCCACTTCAGCGAGGTCGGTGCCTGGTTCCTGCCTACCGAGCAGCGCGCCGGTGGGTTCGTTCAGCACGGCGCCTGCCGGGGAGGGCCCCACTACCTGCGCTTCCTCGTCCGCGACGGCGTCGACGGCGCTCGCCTGCTCCGAGCCGCATTGAACCGGATGGGCGCCGACGCGATCGGTGCAGGCATCCTGTCACCGGTGCGAACATACGAGGCGGCGGGCATGCGCGCTGCAGAGGCATCCGGCTTCGAGCCCATCGGCCGGGTAACGATGCTCGTGCGCGAGGTGCGCGCCCAGGTCCGCCAGCCGGCGATGGTTCCGGCGATTCGTTGAACGCAGGGGAGGCCAGCAGACACGTGGAACGTCGCGAATTGACCGACGACCTCGACGCCCTCATGGAGGCGCTGCCGCCGGAGATCGTCGAGCGGCTGCGCTCGTTCGCGAACCGCCAGGACCTGCTCGAGGTCGTGATGGACCTCGGACGCAAGCCCGAGGCGCGCTTCACGCATGGCGAGGAGGAGCTGCTCGACCGCGAGATCACCGATGCCGACATCGGCCACGTCATCGACCACATCGGCGTCTTCGGGGACGACAACCGTGCCGGCATCGAGCGCACCCTGCATCGGATCAGCGCGATCCGCAACCGATCCGGGAAGGTCGTCGGGCTCACCTGCCGCATCGGCCGCGCAGTCTTCGGGACGATCGACATCATCCGCGACATCGTCGAGTCCGGGCAATCGATCCTCATCCTGGGCCGCCCGGGCGTGGGCAAGACGACGATGCTCCGCGAGGTGGCGCGCGTCCTCGCCGACGAGTTCGGCAAGCGCGTGATCATCGTCGACACCTCGAACGAGATCGCGGGCGACGGCGACATCCCGCACCCGGGCATCGGCGACGCGCGACGCATGCAGGTCCGGACGCCGACCGAGCAGCACTCGGTCATGATCGAGGGCGTCGAGAACCACATGCCCGAGGTGATCGTCATCGACGAGATCGGGACCGAGCTCGAGGCCGGCGCGGCACGCACGATCGCCGAGCGCGGCGTCCAGCTCGTCGGCACGGCGCACGGCAACACGCTCGACAACCTGATGCTCAACCCCACGCTCTCCGACCTCGTCGGCGGCATCCAGCCCGTCACCCTCGGCGACGAGGAGGCACGGCGACGTGGCACGCAGAAGACGGTGCTCGAGCGCAAGGCGCCGCCGACCTTCGACGTGCTCGTCGAGATCGTCGAGCGAGACCACGTCATCGTGCATCGGAACGTCGCCGAGACGGTCGACGCGATCCTGCGCGGCCACATGGTCCCGCCGGAGGCGCGCTACCGCGACGAGACCGGCAAGGTCAAGGCGATGACGAAGTACGACTACCGCATCAGCGAGACGCCGGCGGGCAACCCGGCCTTCGCGCCGCTCGAGCCGACCGGCGGGTTCGGCGCGTTCGGGCGCGGCGGCGGCCGCGGGGCCGGCGGCAGCGGGTCGCGATACGAGCGCGGCCTTCGACCCCTGCCCGGGGGCGCGTCGGAGTCGCGCGGGCACCGCTCGATGCCCGGCGAGCGCCTGTCGGGCGGAGCCCCGCAGGCGCCGGAGCGGGACGCGCGGCGCGAGCTGGAGCAGGCGCTCTCCGAGATGGAGGCCGAGCCCGCCATCGACCGGCCGATCGGTGCCCAGCGCCCGCCGAACGAGCGCGCCAAGGGGCATCGAACGATGAGCGTGTTCGCCTTCGGCGTGAGCCGCAAGCGCCTGGAGCAGGCGGTCCGCGAGCTCGGGGTGCCGGTCAACGTGGCTCGTGACCTCGACGAGGCGGATGCCGTCGTCACGCTGCGCAACTACTACAAGCGTAAGCCCGCGGCCCTGCGCGACGCCGAGTCGAACGGCGTGCCGATCTACGTCCTGAAGACGAACACGACGCTTCAGATGGAGAACATGCTCGCCTCGCTCTTCGACCTCGAGGCCGATCCGCAGGAGGCCGCGCTGCGCGAGACGGCGGAGGCGATCGGCCTCGTGCAGGCCGGCGGGCGCCCGGTCGAGCTGGCGCCGCAGAACGCCTACGTCCGCCGCCTCCAGCACCAGATGGCCGAGCGCAACGCGCTCATGTCCCGCTCGCGCGGATCGGAGCCGAACCGGCGCGTCGAGCTCATCCCCGAGGACGGCCGGCCGTGGCGATGAACGGACGCGGCGGGCGCATCGCCCTCATCGCGATCCTCGCCCTCGTGGCCGTGGCGCTGATCGCCACCAGCGTCCTCCCGCCCGCGTGACCGGGGCCCCGCCCGAGCGCGGCCGGTTCATCACGCTCGAGGGTCCCGAGGGGAGCGGCAAGACGACGGCCGCGCGGCACCTCGCCGACTGGCTGCGGTCGCGGGAACGCCCCGTCGTCCTCACTCAGGAGCCGGGCGGCACGCCGCTCGGCGAGGAGATCCGGCGCATCGTCCTGCACATGCGCGGCATGAGCGATGACCTCGATCCGCGCGCCGACGCGCTCCTCTACGCCGCGGGACGGGCGCAGCACGTCGCGCGCGTCATCGGTCCAGCCCTCGAGCGCGGCGACTGGGTCGTCTGCGCGCGGTTCGCCGACTCCTCGCTCGCGTACCAGGGCGCGGGCTACGGGAACGACATGCTCGAGCTGCGGCGCCTCCAGGACTTCGCCACGTTCGGGCTGCTGCCCGACCTGACGCTCCTCCTTGACGTCCCGGTCGAGATCGGCCTGGCGCGGACGCGCCGACGATCCGAATGGAACCGGTTCGAGGACACCGAGGACGTCGCCTTCTTCGAGCAGGTCAGGGCGGCCTACCTGCGCCTGGCGAACGAGGACCCTGGTCGGATCACCGTCATCGACGGATCGGGCTCCGTCTCCGAGGCCGATGACGCCATCCGCAGCGCCGTGGAGCCGCTGCTGCGTTAGGGAGTCGCGCTCGGAAGCGGGTCGAGCACCGGGTTGACGCTCGGCACGCGATCGAAGACGAGGCCCGGCGATCCCGGCGTGCTCGTCTCGAGCGCCTGGAGGAGGGTCGGCGTGCTCTGGCTCGCGAGGATGCTGATCTCGGCCGCGAATGCGGCGCCCTCGTCGAGCGGCAGCGTGACTCGGACGGCGTAGCTCACGACGTCCGGCTCGGCACCCTCGCTCATGATGCGCGCGACCGATGCGTCGATCGCCTCGATCTCATTGCTGCGCGAGTCGCAGCCGGTCATGCCGCGCTCCCAGGTGAGGACCGTGGCGATCCCCTCCGCACCGTCCGCGACGGGGTACGACTCGGGCATGAGCTCGAGCGCCAGGCACGGCCCGAAGCTGAACGGGCCACGCAGGAGGTACAGCCCGATCGGCGGAAGGTCCGCCCGCGCCGTGGCGCTCGGGACCGCGGTCTCGCTCACCATCGCCTCCGAGCGAGGCTGGGCGAGGAGCGGCGCCGCGAGCAGCAACCCAAGGATGGCGATCGACAGCGCCGTGGCCGCCGCGACGGAAGCCTCGAGGAATCGCATGCCGCACAGGATGCGCCACGCGGCCACCGGGTTGCACGCCAAGTCGGAGGGGTGGCCGCCCCGGCCTCCCTGCGCCATAATCTGGGCGGCCATCCACCGCCGTGCCAGCGCCGAATGAAGGAGCCGCCGACCGATGAAGCTCGTCTACGCCATCGTGCACAACGAGGATGCCGCAACACTGGTCGACGCGCTGCTCGAGAAGGAATATCGCGCGACGCGCTTCAACTCGTCGGGTGGATTCCTCAAGCAGGGAAATGCCACGATCCTCGTCGGCGTGGAGGACGCCAAAGTCGACGCGGTGCTCGAGGTCATCAGCGCCAGCTGCCACTCGCGCAAGCAGTTCGTGAACCCGATGCCGCCGATCATGGAGCCGGGCGAGTTCTACATGCCGTACCCGGTCGAGGTCGAGGTCGGCGGGGCGACCGTCTTCGTCCTGCCCGTCGAGCGCTTCGAGCGGCTCTAGCGCCGACACCGGGACTGGCCGAGGCTGAGCGACCGATGCCGCCCGCGTGGGTCGCCGCGCTGGAGGCGGACGCGCCCGACGTCGTGGCGTGCTGGCGCGTTTTCGACTGGACAGTGAGCGGGCTGAAGGGTCCGCGACGCGAGCTCAGGCGCGCCAGCGAGGGGAGCGCCCCGAGGATCCTGGCCCAGTTGGAGGCCACCGCCGATCAGCTCGAAGGCGTGCTGCGAAGCCTGCCCGAGCCGCTGCTCCGCGTCCCGGGCGGCGAGGAGGACTGGAACGTGGCACAGGCGTTCGCCCACACGACCGCCGCGCGCCGCTTCCTGACGACCTGGGCCGCGCTCGACGTGAACGGCAGCTGGCCGGCGGAGCGGCCGCCGCTCGTCACGCCGTCGGTGCCGGGGCCACACGACGCGAGCCGCGACGCGCTGCTCGTCCTGCTCGAGAAGTCGCGGCGCGCGATCCGCGTCGCGGCCGGGCGCATGGAGGGACACGAGCGGCAGCGCTGCCGGCTCTATCACCCGCTCATCGGGCACCTCCGCTGCGGCGAGTGGCTCCTCTTCGTCGGCACCCACGACTGCATGCATCTCGAGCAGCTGCACCGCCTCGCCGGCCCAGCGACCGATGCCTGAGCGTCCGGCGGCGCTCGTCCTCGTCACGACCCCGCCCGCGGGCCAGGCATTCGGCACGCACGCCGCCGTCGCGGCCGAGGGCCAGCGTCTCCTCGCCACCGAGCTGTCCCACCGGCTCGGGCGGCTCGGCGCGGCTGTCGAGCCCCTGCCTTGGGCTTTGCCACCGGACGGCGATGCCTTCCACTGGGGACGGTGGTTCGTCGCCGCCGCGCGACGCGCGCTGGACGCGGCCCCCGGCCCGGTGGATGCCATCGGCTACGCCGGCGGGGGCGCCGCGGCCCTCCTCGCCGACGACGGCCTCGACGCCCTCCTCTCCCCGATCCCCGGCGAGGTCGTCGCGAACAACCGCTTCAGCGCCGACGCCTTCGTCGTTGCCGGCGACCTCGATCGCGCGCTCAGCTGCCTCGAGGACTGCGCGACCGACAACGCCGCCCCCCGCCGCCTCGACGAGGCCGGCTTCGCGTGGCGCGACCTCGGGACGACGCCATGGGCGCGTTTCGACGTCGACACGACGCTCGACCTCGCCCTGCTGCGGCTCGCCACCCGGCTCGCGGGCACACGCACGCTCGACGGCGCCGTGCGCGGCCACCTCGAGATGGCGCGGCTGCCCGGCGACCGTGAACTCGAGGTTCCGCACCTGGTACGCCTCGGGGAGGTCATCCGCGACCAGCGCGCCGAGCTCGTGATCGCCGGGCGCGTCCCGGCCGCCACGTGGCAGCATCTCGAGACCGAGACCGCCTGCCGGGTCCGCTGCCTCGTCGAGGAGCGCGGCATGCGCTCCGCGCGCGGTGACGGAAAAGTTCCGCGATCGATCCTCGCGGCGTTCATGGCCCGCACCTCGCCATCGGATCTCGTCGCGGAGCTCGCGACCCTCGGCGACGCCGTCGTCCTCGACACCCGCGTCCTGATGGCGTCACTGGCCGGGTCGGCCGAGGCGACCGACTGGCCGCCGGAGGAGGAGCGCTTCGCGTCGGACTTCGGAGATCACGCGCGGATCGCGACGCCCTGGCTCGGCGAGCTGACGGCCACCGCGGCCGGCGCGCCGGTGCCGTTCCTCTTCGGCGGCCACGCCCTCGTCAGCGACGGGCTGCGCCTCGTCGTGGCGGCGGCCTGGCAGGGCAGGTGACCGCGGCCACGGCGCGAAACGCCCCTGCTAGACTGTGATCGAGGCGCGCGCACGAGCGCGACGCGCCGGGAACCCGAACCAATCCGTCGGGCCGAGAGGCCTGACCGCAGCACCACCGCGCGTGCAACCGGAGTGGAGATGGATCACACCGGACTGCTCTACGTCATCGGATTCGGCATCGCCGCGACGATCTTCGTCTTCGGCACGATCCTGTTCAGCTGGCTCATCACGCATCGGCGCCGGCGCCCGCAGAAGGGCCTGCCGTACGAATCGGGTGTCGACACGATCGGCGACACCTGGAGCCGCTTCGGGCTCGCGTTCTACCTCTACGCCCTGCTCTTCGTGGCCTTCGACGTCGAGATCATCTTCGTCTACCTGTGGGCGATCACGGTCCGGGAGATCGAGTTCCAGGGGATCGTCCTCATCGGCATCTTCCTTGCGATCCTCATGTTCGGTGAGCTGTACGCATGGAAGAAGGGTGACCTCCGATGGCAGTAGAGCGACCGACGACGAACCTCCCGCAACCGACCTCCGAGGCGGGCACGGACCCGATCATCATTCCCGATGCCGCCCGCAGCGACGAGCTGCTCCAGCCATTCGGCATGGAGGAGCACCCGCAGGGCGGCTTCCATGGCCTCCTCGAGGTCATCCCGACGAAGGCCGACTACGTCCTGGACCTCATCCGCGCCAACTCGCTCTGGCCGCTTCTCTCGGGGCTCTCCTGCTGCGCGATCGAGATGATGAGCACGGCGACGAGCGTGAACGACATCGACCGCTTCGGGATGTTCCCGTTCCGCGCCAGCCCGCGCCAGGCCGACGTGCTCATCGTCGCGGGCACCCTGACGACGAAGATGGCCGGCCCGCTCGTTCGCCTCTGGGAGCAGATGCCCGAGCCGAAGTGGTGCGTGGCGATGGGGACCTGCACGACCTCCGGCGGTCGGTTCAAGCGCTCGTACAGCGTCGTCCAGGGCGTCGACCGGGTGATGCCGGTCGATGTCTATGTGCCCGGCTGCCCGCCCCGGCCGGAGGGTCTCATCTACGGCATGATGAAGCTCCATGAGCTCGTGAAGCAGCGCCGCGGCGAGTGGAGCACGTATGTCGACCGCGGGCCGCAGCGCACGCGATGGGAAGGAGACGTTCGCTGACCGCACCCGCACCCGCAGCCGCCGGGTCGCTCGTGCGCCTGCTCACCGAGCGCCTCGGCGCGGACCTGCGAGACCTGTGGACCGACGAGGACACGGTCGAGTTCGCGATCGACGGCGACCGCAACGTCGAGGTCCTGACCCTCCTGCGCGACGACGAGGAGCTCGCCTTCTTCATGCTCGCCGATGAGGCGGCCGTCGACTACGGCGTCGACGCCCACTTCGAGGTCGTCTACCACCTGTTCAGCTGGAAGCACCCGGCCTGGCTCCGGGTGCGCGCCAGGGTCGACCGCTCCGACCCGCGGATCCCGACCGTCACGCATCTCTGGGAGGGCGCGACCTTCCACGAGCGCGAGATGTACGACATGATGGGGATCGTCTTCACCGGTAACCGCGACCTGCGCCGCATCTACATGTCGCCCGACTACCGCTCCTTCCCCCAGCGCCGCGACTTCGTCCTGCCCGACGACGCGGCCGACTCCCCGGCCCATGGCGTGAACCCGCTCGAGCGCCCGGAGACGTGGGACCTGTCGCGCTTCCGCGACGCGCCGGCGGTCACCTTCCCGCCGTCGTCCGAACGGGACGACGCGCCGGCGGAGAGCGTCACTGGTGGCGAGACCCTGGCCGACAAGAGCCGGCCGCGATGACGAAGACCGATCCCGAGGTCCGCATTCCCGATCCGATCGAGCTCGACCGGCTCGAGGAGGACCGCCTGCGCGCCGTCGCCGGGCTCACGCCGCTGCACGCCGGTAGCGGCGAGTACGCCGGCTTCGACCAGGTCGGGATCCCGGATCGCCCGCCGCAGACTGAGCGCGAGCGGGAGGTGTACTCGCTCGACGAGGGCGAGATGCTCATCAACATGGGTCCGCAGCACCCATCGACACACGGCGTCATGCGGCTCGTCGTGAAGGTGCGGGGCGAGATCGTCGTCGACATCGACCCCGTGCTCGGCTACCTGCACCGCGGGATCGAGAAGCTGTGCGAGAACGCCACGTACACGACCGTGCTCACGTACGTCGACCCGATGGACTACCTCTCGACGATGCACAACGAGCACGCCCCCGCGATCGCGTTCGAGAAGCTGTACGGCATCCGGCCCCCGCGCCGGGCGGAGTACATCCGCGCGCTCGTCGTCGAGCTGAACCGCGTCTTCAGCCACGGCCTGATGATGGGCTTCCTGGCGCTCGACATGGGTGGGCTGACACCGATCCTGTACGCCTTCATCAACCGCGACGAGATCGTCGACATGCTCAGCGCCATCAGCGGGCAGCGCATGCTCTTCAACTTCTTCCGCGTCGGCGGCGTGAACTTCGACACGAACGACGAGTTCCTCTCGCGCCTCGGCACCTGGCGCAGCCACGTGCTGACGAACATCGAGATGAACGAGCACATGATCACCGACAACGAGATCTTCCGATCGCGCACGATCGGCATGGGCACGCTGTCGGGCGCCGATGCCATCAGCCTCGGCGTAACGGGCCCGAACCTGCGCGCGTCCGGCGTGCCGTTCGACATCCGCAAGGCGCATCCGTACTCGATCTACAACGAGCTCGAGTTCGACGTCATCACGCAGCAGGGCGGCGACTCGTACGCCCGCTACCTGCAGCGCATCGCCGAGATCAAGCAGAGCATCCACCTCATCGACCAGATCATCGACAAGATGCCGCACGGGCCGGTGCAGGCCCAGGTGCCGGGCATCATCCGGCCCCGTCCGGGACGCGCGTACGCGGCGGTCGAGTCGCCGCGTGGGCTGTACAGCGTCTACTCGATCAGCGACGGCGGCCCGACGCCGTATCGGTTCAGGATGCGTGACCCGAGCTTCATCAGCCTGCAGGCGATGCCGAAGCTCATGCCCGGGCGCCTCGTGGCCGACACGATGGCGATCATGGCCAGCCTCGACCCCGTCATGGGCGGCGTGGACAAATAGATGGACTTCGAGCTGCTCCTCGGCATCGGACGCTTCCTGCTGGCCACGACGTTCCTGCTGCTCCTCACCGTCCCGACCGCGTTCGTCATCATCCAGATGGAGCTGAAGGTGATCGCGAGCATGAACCTGCGGGTCGGGCCGAACCGGGTCGGCCCGGGAGGCCTGTTCCAGAGCACGATCCACGGCTTCAAGGTGCTGGCCAAGGAGGACACCGTGCCCGACCAGGCGGATCGCGGGACGTTCACCCTGGCGCCGTGGATGGTGTACATGGCGGCGGCGATGAGCATGCTCGTCATCCCGTTCGCCCCGGGCGCGATCGCCGCCGACTTCAACATCGGCATCGTCTACTTCTTCGCCGTCCTCGGGCTCTCGGTCGTCGGCCTGCTCGTCGCGGGGTGGGCCAGCTACAACAAGTACTCGCTCCTCGGCGGCCTGCGCAGCGCGGCGCAGATGGTGAGCTACGAGATCCCGCTCACGCTCTCGATTGTCGGGGCCGTCGTGCTCGCCGGCACGCTCAGCTTCAGCGAGTTGATCGCCTGGCAGCTCGAGCATGGCTGGCTGCTCATCTGGCAGCCTATCGGTCTCGGCATCTTCTACGTCAGCTCACTGGCCGAGGTGAACCGGACGCCGTTCGACATGGTGGAGGCCGACTCGGAGCTCGTCGCCGGGCCGTTCACCGAGTACTCCGGCATGCGCTTCGGGTTCTTCTTCTTCGCCGAGTACGTCGCGCTCTTCATCATGAGCGGCATCCTCGCCAGCCTCTTCTTCGGCGGCTGGCTGGCACCGTGGCCCTTCCCGGCGCAGCTGGGCGGATTCGTGGGCACGCTCTACGGCCTCTTCTGGTTCTTCCTCAAGACGTACCTCTTCGTCTTCGTGGCCGTCTGGCTGCGGGCAACGCTCCCGCGCGTCCGCGTCGACCAGCTGATGGGCGTGGCCTGGAAGGTCCTCCTGCCGCTCGCCCTCGTCAACCTGTTCATCACGGCGATCGCGGTCGTCGTGCTCGACCTCAAGTGAGGCGGTAGACCGATGGCATTCCCCGGAATCGGCATCGCCAAGGGCATGGCCACGACGTTCCGCAACTTCTTCGCGCCGAAGGTGACGCGCTTCTACCCCGAGCAGCGTCCGGAGATCCCGGATCGGTGGCGCGGTCGGCTGGACCTCATCTACGACCCGTTCGGCGAGCACAAGTGCGAGGTCTGCTTCCAGTGCGCGCAGGTCTGCCCGGTCGAAGCGATCGACATGAGCGGCTTCGACTCGCAGGGCAACCGGATCCGCTTCGGCATGCCGGAGATCTACGACGAGCGCAAGGACGCGAACGCCTACCGGCGTGCCGGCCTGCCGGCGCGGCCGATGCGCAACCCCGCGCGCTGGGACGAGGCGGTCGACACGCCGTGGGTCGACGCCACGATCGACGCCTTCAACGGCCGGCCGGAGGCGCTCGTCGCGATCTTCCGCGCCGTCGAGGACCGCTACGGCTACCTGCCGGAGCAGGCGCTGCGTCGCATCAGCGAACGGATGACGATCCACTGGGCGCAGGTCTTCGGCGCGGCGGGGCTCGGCGGCTTCCGCCTCCTGCCGGCCCCCGGCCACATCGTCACGGTTTGCGACTGCGCCGCGTGCCGCTTCGCCGGTGGGCCGGCCCTCCTGGCGGCGCTCGAGGAAGAGCTCGGCATCCGCGCCGGCGAGACGACTCGCGACGGCAGCGTCAGCCTCGAGGTCGGGTCCGACGTCGGAGCGGGGTCGATCAGCCCCGCGATCCGCGTCGACACGCTCGTTTACGGCCCGCTCGATGCCGAGAAGGCCCGGCACGTCGTGCAGGAGCGCCGGCGGGCGACGGCGGCCGCCGGGAGCGCCCGCTGATGGCGAGCACGATCTCCCCTCAGATCCGGATCCTGCCAGGTGGCGAGCCGCGCCTCCTCGCCGGCATCGGCCGGGTCGATCCGCGCAGCCTGGCGAGCTTCCGCAAGCATGGTGGCTACGGCGGCTTCGAGCGCGCGATCACGAAGCTGTCGCCCGCCGAGGTCATTGCCGAGATCGAGACGTCGCGCCTTCGCGGCCGCGGCGGATCCGGCTTCCCGACCGCGGCGAAGTGGCGCGTGGCGCGCGAGACGGAGGCCGAGCGGCGCGTCGTCATCGCCAACCTCATGGGCGCCGATCCGAGCGCCCTCGGCGACCGCGCCCTCGCGGAGGGCAACCCACACCTCATCGTCGAGGGAGCCCTGATCGCGGCGTACGCGATCGGCGCGGGCGAGGCGATTATCGCCGTCCGCCGCGAATGGACCGATGCGATCGAGCGCCTGCGCGAGGCCGTGCGCGAGACGACCGAAGCGCATCTCGCCGGCTACCTCGTCCTCGGGACCGACACGAGCATTCAGCTCAGCGTGTGGGAGGGCTCCGGCGCATACGTGGCCGGTGAGGAGACCGCGCTCATCAGCGCCCTCGCCGGCGACCGTGGCATGCCGGCCATTCGCCCACCCTTCCCGGCCAGCGTCGGCCTGTGGGGCGTGCCGACGGTCGTGCAGAACGCTGAGACGCTCGCGCACGCCGCGTGGATCCTCTCGCACTCGGCCGAGGCGTTCGCCTCCGTCGGCAGCGAGACGAGCCCGGGCACGAAGCTCGTGACGGTCATGGGCCGCGTCGCCGAGCCCGGCCTGATCGAGGTGCCGCTCGGGACCCCGCTGCTCGACCTCGTGCGCATGGCCGGGGGCGGCAGCGGCACGACGAAGGCGCTCTTCGTCGGCGGACCCGGAGGCGGCGCGATCGGTGCCGGTGCCCTCGCCACGCCGTACGACTACGAGCCACTCGAGTCCGCCGGGGCGATCGTCGGCTCGGGGGCCGTGCTCGTCACCGACAACGCGACGTGCATGGTCGACAGCGCCCGTTTCTTCGTCGACTTCAGCGCCCGCGAGGCGTGCGGCAAGGCGGTTCCGTGCCGGATCGGCACGAAGCGGCTCGTCGAGACGCTCGACCGCATCCTGGCGGCGACGCCGCGCCCGAACGACTTCGAGCTCCTGCGCGCGCTGTCGCGCAAGATGAGCGACACGGCGCTGTGCCGGCTCGAGCGGCTGGCTCCGGGACCGATCCTGACGACGCTCGACCACTTCGGCGACGAGTACCGGGCGCACGCGGAGCGCGGCGTCTGCCTGGCCGGGGCGTGCCGGACGAGCGATGTCCCGCCACTCATCGAGCCGCTCCCCGGCGTCGGGCCGGCGACCGGCACATAGCACCGCTACAGTAGGAACCGATGGGCTTCGGAAGCACGAACGGCCACGCGGCCGGCAACGGCAACGGCACGGGGACCGGCCACGGGGAGGTCGCGCGCGACTACACCCCGATCTGGCCGATGGTGCCGGGCACGCGCGAGATCGGCGTGACGATCAACGGGCAGCAGCTCCAGGTCGAGGAGGGGCAGACGATCCTCCAGGCCTGCCGCGTCCTGGGCATCGACGTCCCGACGCTCTGCTACGAGCCAAAGCTCGCCCCGTACGGCGCATGCCGGATCTGCGCGGTCGAGGTCGAGGGACGTGACGACACGCCGATCAGCTGCGGCACGGCGATCGAGGAGGGGATGGTCATCACGACCCACTCCGAGCGCGTCATCGAGAACCGGCGCATGGTCCTCGAGCTCATCTTCAGCGACCACGACGCCTACTGCCTGCCGCCGTGCCAATTCAAGTGCCCGACGCGCGTCGACATCCCCGGGTATCTGAAGCAGAACACGCTCGGCAACTGGGAGGAAGCGACGCGCATCCTGAAGCGCTCGCTCCCCTTCCCCGCCATCCTCGGCCGCGTCTGCCCGGCGCCGTGCGAGACGCACTGCCGGCGCGAGGAGGTCGACACGGCGATCGCCATTCGCGACTCGCATCGCTACTGCGCGGACCGCGTCCTCGAGGTGGATGCGCCGGCCCCGATCCCGTGGCCGAAGGATCCGGCGACCGGCCGCCGCGTCGCGATCATCGGGGCGGGACCGGCGGGCATGAGCGTCGCCTACTACCTCCAGCTGCGCGGGCACGCGTGCGACGTATACGAGGCCGACCCGGAACAGGGCGGCATGCTGCGCTACGGGATCCCGCAGTACCGGCTTCCGAAGGGCTGGATGGACCGCGAGCTGAACCACGTCTGGGAGCTCGGCGCCACGTTCAAGCCGAACATGCGCCTCGGGCGCGACTTCCACCTCGGCGACATCATCGACGACTACGACGCGATCTACGTGGGCATCGGCTGCTACAAGTCGAACGAGCTCGGGATCCCCGGCGAGCATGCCGCCGGCACGGTCAACGCGCTCGAGAACCTCTACAACTCGACCCGTGGCATCCCGGTTCCGCGCCTGGAGGGCTCGCGCGTCGTCGTCATCGGCGGCGGCTTCACGGCGATCGACTGCACGCGCACGAGCGTGCGCCAGGGCGCGGCCGAGGTGACGCTCGTCTACCGCCGCGACCTGAAGGACATGCCCGCGGCGGACGAGGTGCACGAGGCGATCGAGGAGGGGGCGCGGGTCATCTTCCAGGCCGCTCCGACGCGCATGGTGACCGACGAGAACGATCGGATCAGCGGCGTCGAGTTCCAGCGCATGAAGCTCGGCGAGCCGGACGCGCAGGGACGGCGGCGCCCGGAGCCGATGCCCGGGACCGAGTTCATCGTCGAGTGCGACACGGTGCTCGGCGCCATCGGCCAGGGGCCGGACCTGTCGTGGATCGACTCGGAGCCGGAGGAGATCCGTGCCGGCCTCGAGGTCGACCGCCGCGGCAACCTCGTCGCGGAAGAGCACATCTTCCGCACGAACGTGCCGAAGATCTTCGCGTCGGGTGACGTGCGGACCGGCGCCGCGACCGTCGTCGAGGCGATCGGCGAGGGCCGGCGCGCCAGCTACGCGATGGACTACTGGCTGCGCGGCCACGATCTCGACGACCCGCAGGTCCGTCGCATCGTCACCGAGCCCCAGCCGAACTTCCTGACGATCGTCCCGTTCACCGACGACGTGAAGGAGCCGCGGGCGATCATGGGCAAGCTCGAGGCGGACGAGCGGCGCACGAACTTCAACGAGTACGAGCACGGCTACACCGGCGACCAGGCGATGGCCGAGGCGTCACGCTGCCTGCAGTGCACGTGCGAGGCGATCGGCCACTGCGACCTGCGCGAGGCGGCGATCGAGTACGAGACGACTCTGAACATGGCCGTCGACGAGCGCTCGATCCAGGACAACCCGTACGTCGGCGTCAACCACGGCTACGGCCGCGACGAGACCCACTCCTTCATCCTGCGCGACTACTCGCGCTGCATCGACTGCGGCCGCTGCGCGCAGGTCTGCAAGGACATCGTCGGCGCCGGCTGCTACGACTTCATCGGCAAGGGCTTCGACTCGCTCGTCACCACCGCCGACTTCGTCTCACTGAACGAGACTCCCTGCGTCTCCTGTGGCCGATGCGCCGAGACGTGCCCGGTCGGCGCGCTCATGCCGCGGCCGCGCATCCTCGAGACGTACCAGCTCGACGTGTCGCGCTGCATCTTCTGCGGTATCTGCGCCGACGCCTGTCCGTACGACGCGCTGCGCTGCGGCCCCGAGTTCGAGTTCAGCGAGTACCAGCGCGACCTGCCGATGCTCGACATCCTCGAGATGAGCGACCGGGAGCGACCCACCCGCTAGCAGTCGCCGAGGATCAGAACTCGTTGAGGTCGATCGTCCACTCGTCGCACTCGCTGACGACGCCGATCTGGTACTCCCCGTCGATCATGCCGCTCACGAACGAGGTCGCCACGCGCTGCTGCTGCTCGTACGCGAACGCGCCGTCGACGGTCTGGATCGAGATCACGACGTCCTCGCAGCCGGGGGCGCGGTACTGCAGGCGGTAGCGGCCCTGCCGCAGCATGTACGTCGTCCCCTCCTCGTCTTCCGAGCTGGCGCGCGCGGTCTCGGGCAGGTCGGAGCCGCCGCCCCCACCGCCGCCTCCACCCCCGCCGCCTCCGCCGCCGCACGCGGCGAGCAGCATCGCGACCGCGAGCATCGCGGTGAGCGGAATCCACCTCGAAGTGTTCAACGTTTGCCTCCTACCCTCCACTGGCCGACTCGTCGGGACGTCGCGGCACCGCCCAGGGCGGCGGTTGCCGGCTACCTTACGGGAGGCTCGTGTCGGCGCGCAACGGATTCGGCCGCTGCGCTAGAATCGGTCGCGGCCCCGTTGCGGGCCGATCTGCGCTCGAACTCTCCTAGGGAGCCCACGACCCTGGACATCTCCAGCGTCCTGTTTTTCATGCTCGCCATCGGCGTCGTCGGCGGCGGAGCCGCCGTCGTCACGCTGCGCAACATCATTCACTCCGCCGTGGCGATGATGGTCTGCTTCGGATCGCTGGCCGGGATGTACGCACTACTGGGCGCGCCGATCGTCGCGGCCGCGCAGGTCCTCATTTACCTCGGGGCGATCAGCGTCCTCATCCTCTTCGCGATCATGCTCACCCAAGCCGGCGACGCGAACCTGCCGGCACCGTTCCATCGGCAGGTGCCGATCGCCCTCGTCGTCGCTCTCGCCATCGTCGGCCTCGTCGGCTGGGCGGTCGTGCAGACCGACTGGGGCGGGGCCACGGAGGTCGTGGCCGCCGGGGTCGAGGCGATCGCCATCGCCATCTTCACGACGTACGCGCTGCCGTTCGAGATCATCAGCCTGCTCCTGCTCGTCGCGATCATCGGTGCCATCTTCCTGGCTCGTCGCCCGGAAGAGGACGAACGGGCCAACTAACCGATGGGCATCGAGGGCTACCTCTTCGTCTCCACGCTGCTCTTCGGCATCGGTGCCTTCGGCTTCATGGCGCGCCGCAACGCGATCCTCATGCTCATCAGCATCGAGCTCATGTTCAACGCGGTGAACCTCAGCCTCGTGGCGTTCAACGCCTTCCTTCCGGTCGACGAGAACGCCGGCGCCGTCTTCGCGCTGATGATCATGGCCGTCGCCGCGGCCGAGGTGACCGTGGGGCTGGCCCTCGTCATCGCCATCATTCGCACCCGGCAGACCGCTGAGGTCGACCACTACTCCGACCTGAAGGGCTAGGCCGATGCCGATCGAGCTGCTGATCGCGCTCATCCCGGTGCTGCCGCTCGCCGGATTCCTCATCGCGGTCGTCGTAGGGCCGCGGCTCGACCACGTCCCGCTCCACGGCCACGGGCACGACGCCCACGACGGGCAGGAGGGGCACGACGCGCACGACGCCCATGCCGTCGAGGAGCTCGACGACTCCGCATTTCGCACCGTCCCGAGCGAGGCCGAGCAGCGCGAGACGAGCCCGCACGCCGGTCATGCCGACGATCTCGCCAACGCTCAGGGGGCCGACGGCGTCATTCCCGCCGAGTTGAACGACGGCCTCGGCCAGGCCGGCCACGTGACACCGGGTGCCGAGCGGCCGCGCTACCGCTCCTGGATCGTGCCGACCGGCCTCGTGGGCCTGATGTGGATCTTCAGCATGATCGTCTTCGCCGCGGTCATCTTCGGGGGCAACGAGTACGAGGTCACGCTCTACGAGTGGATCGCCTCAGGCGACTTCGTCATCAACATCAGCTTCCTCGTCGATGCCCTGACCGCGATGCTCCTCCTCGTCGTGAGCACGGTCGGCTTGCTCGTCCACGTGTACAGCATCGGCTACATGGACGGCGATCGCGGCTTCTGGCGCTTCTTCGCCTACCTGAACCTCTTCATGTTCAGCATGCTGATGCTCATCCTCGGCGACAACTTCCTCATGCTGTACATCGGCTGGGAGGCGGTCGGCCTGTGCAGCTACGCGCTCATCGGCTTCTGGTACAAGAAGCCATCGGCGGCCGGCGCCGCGAAGAAGGCCTTCGTCGTCAACCGCGTCGGCGACTTCGGGTTCGGCCTGGGGATCATGCTCATCTGGGTCAACCTCGGGACGCTCAGCTTCCGGGAGGTCTTCGACCGGATCGGCACGCTCGACGAGGGCACGATCACGATCATCGCCCTCCTCCTCTTCGCCGGCGCGGTCGGCAAGAGCGCCCAGTTCCCGCTGCACGTCTGGCTGCCGGACGCGATGGAGGGACCCACCCCGGTGAGCGCGCTCATCCACGCGGCGACGATGGTGAACGCGGGGGTGTATCTCGTCGCCCGCGCCAACCCGATCTTCGCCGAGGCGCCGGTGGCGATGTGGACCGTGGCGATCATCGGTGCCTTCACGGCCATCTTCGCCGCCGCCATCGCGCTGACCCAGAACGACATCAAGAAGGTCCTCGCCTACTCGACGGTGAGCCAGCTCGCGTACATGTTCCTCGCGCTCGGGATCGGGGCCTGGACCGCGGCCATCTTCCACCTCGTGGCCCACGGCTTCTTCAAGGGCCTGCTCTTCATGGGCTCCGGCTCGGTGATCCACGGCGCCGGCGGCGAGCAGGACATGCGCTTCATGGGCAACCTGCGCGTGCCGATGCGCCGGACGTACGTCACGATGGTCATCGGCTCGCTGGCGCTGGCCGGCGTCCCGATCTTCGCCGGCTTCTTCAGCAAGGACGAGATCCTGGCCGAGGCGTTCAACCGCGGCTACCTCGTCTTCTACGCCACCGGGCTCGTCGTCGCCTTCATGACCGCCTTCTACACGTTCCGCATGATCTTCATGACCTTCTGGGGCGAGTGGCGCGGGCCGCGCGCGGTCTGGAGCCACATCCACGAGTCCGCGCCGACGATGGTCGTGCCGCTCATCATCCTCGCCGTCCCGACGACGCTCCTCGGCCTGCTGCTCGGAATCCCGCCCGAGGAGGGAGTCATCCACGACTGGCTCGAGCCGATCTTCCACGACGTCACGTATGTCGGGGCACTGCCCGGCTCGATCCTGGACGGCTACCACAGCCGCGGCGAGACGCATCACTTCGAGCTCTTCGGGCTCGGCGGCCTCCTGCTGCTCGTCGGCGCGAGCGTCGCGCTCGCCGGCGTCTGGCTGGCCCACCGCTGGTACGTGCGGCAGACCGACGCGCCCGCCCGCTTCGTCGAGGGCATCCCGCTCGGGCTCGGCCCGGGGATGTACCGGGCCAGCGTCAACCGGTACTACGTCGACGAGCTGTACGAGCTCATCTGGGCGCGCGGCGGCGTGCTCGTCAGCAACGCCCTGTGGTGGTTCGACGCGAAGGTCGTCGACGGCGCGGTCAACGGGGCCGGCTGGCTGGCGCGGACGGCCGGCGGCGGGCTGCGCCGGACCCAGACCGGCCACGTCGAGAACTACGGGCTGGGCATCGCCGCCGGCCTTGCGCTCGTCCTGCTCGTGTACGCCACGGTGATCCGCTGATGAACGGCGTGCCGGTCCTGAGCCTCATCGTCTTCACGCCGCTCGCCGGCGCGCTGCTGCTCATGCTCGTCCCCGACACGAACCATCGGGCCATCCGATGGATCGCGCTCGCCACGGCGCTGACGAGCTTCGCGCTGTCGCTGCTGCTGCTCGGCTACGACCCGGCCGAACCCGAGTTCCAGTTCCGGGAGGACCTGCCCTGGATCGAGGCCTTCGGGATGCGCTACACGATGGGCATCGACGGGCTGTCGGCCGTGCTCGTCATCCTGACGACGCTGCTCAGCGCCGTCGCCATCCTGTATTCGTGGGAGCCGATCCGGATCAAGGTCAAGGCGTACTACGCCACGATGCTGCTCCTCATGGTCGGCATGCTCGGCGTGTTCGTCTCGCTCGACCTGTTCCTCTTCTACGTTTTCTGGGAGATCAGCCTCTTCCCGATGTACTTCGTCATCGGGATCTGGGGCGGTCCGCGCCGGATCTACGCGACCGTCAAGTTCGTGATCTACACGATGGTCGGCTCGCTCCTCATGCTCGTCGCGATCCTCGCCGTCGTCATCGCGTACGCGGCCTCGGGCAACCCGGTCACGTTCAGCTACGAGGCGCTCCGCGGCTTCGCCTACACGGATACGCTCCAGACGTTCGCCTTCGTCGCGTTCTTCCTCGCCTTCGCCATCAAGGTGCCGATGTGGCCGCTGCACACCTGGCTGCCCGATGCCCACGTCGAGGCTCCGACCGCCGGATCGATCATCCTCGCCGGCGTCCTGCTCAAGCTCGGCGGCTACGGCTTCCTGCGCTACAACCTGCCGCTTCTGCCCGACGCCGCCGTCACCTTCGCGCCGATCATCATCGGCCTGGCCCTCGTCGCCATCCTCTACGGCGCCCTCGTGGCGATGGTCCAGCCCGACATGAAGAAGCTCGTCGCCTACTCGAGCGTCAGCCACATGGGCTTCGTCATGCTCGGCGCGTTCGTCTTCAACGAGCAGGGCCTGCAGGGCGCCATCTTCCAGATGATCAGCCACGGCATCACGACCGGCGCCCTCTTCCTCCTCGTCGGCGTCATCTACGAGCAGACGCACGACCGCGAGATCGCGCACATGGGCGGGCTGAACGCCCGCATGCCGGGATTCGCCGCGATGTTCGGCCTCTTCACGTTCGCGAGCATCGGCCTGCCGGGCCTCTCCGGGTTCGTTGGCGAGTTCCTCGTCATCCTGGGCGCCTTCCGCTATCACCCGCTCGTCGCGGCGGCGGCGATGCTCGTCGTCATCGCCAGCGCGGTGTACATGCTCTGGATGCTCCAGCGCGCCTTCTTCGCGGTGCCATCCGACTGGATGCGCCGATGGTGGCCGACGCTACGCGACATGAACCGGACCGAGTGGATCGCGCTGTCCCCCCTCGTCGTGCTCGTCGTCGTCCTTGGCGTCTATCCCGGACCGCTGCTCGAGATGATCGCCGCACCGGTGGACCGCATCATCGAGGCCGTCCGCGGGGCCGGCATGACGAGCCTCGGGCCGCTGTGGTGAGGGGCTGATCGATGGACATGCTCGACGATCTCGTCACCCTGCTGCCCGAGCTCATCCTCGCCACGCTCGTGCTCGTCATCATCACCGCCGACCTCTTCATCTCGCGGGCCGACAAGTGGATCCTGACGCCGATCACCGTGGCCGGCCTCGTGCTGGCCGGCGTGGCGTGCTTCGTCGTGTGGGACGTCAACGAGGTCGTGTACAGCGGCTTCTACGTCGTCGACGACCTGTCCGTCTTCATCAAGGGCGCGACGATCGTGACCGGCATACTGAGCGCCCTCTTCGCCCCCAGCTACCTGCTCGTGCGGCGGATCCCGCTGGGCGAGTTCAGCATGATCCTCATGAGCGCGCTGCTCGGGATGTGCGTCCTCGCCTCGAGCAGCGACATGATCACCCTCTTCCTCGGCCTCGAGCTGATGACGATGCCGAGCTACCTGCTCGCCGGGCTGCATAAGACAGACCGATACAGCAACGAGGGGGGCCTCAAGTACTTCCTCCTCGGAAGCTTCGCCAGCGCCATCCTCCTGTTCGGGGTGGCGTGGATGTACGGGCTCACCGGCACGACGAGCGTGGCCGGCATCGCCGCGGCGGTCGACGGGCAGATGAGCGCCGGCATCCTCGTGGCGATGGGCTTCCTGACCGTCGGCGCCGCGTTCAAGATCGCCGCCGTCCCGTTCCACTACTGGACGCCCGACGCGTACCAGGGCGCCCCCACGCCGATCACCGGCTTCCTGTCTGTCGGGCCGAAGATCGGCGCCTTCGCGCTGCTCATCCGTGTTTTCGCCGAGGCGCTGGCGCCGCTGCGCGCCGACTGGCTTGCCGTCTTCCTCGTCCTCACCGTCCTGACGATGACGGTCGGCAACGTCGTCGCCCTCATCCAGGTGAACGTGAAGCGCATGCTCGCCTACTCGAGCATCGCGCACACCGGGTACATCATGGCCGGCCTGGCCGCGTACGCGAATGCCGGCGACGCCGAGGTAGCCGCGCAGGGGATCGAGTCGATGCTCTTCTACCTCCTCGGCTACGCGGTCATGAACATCGCCGCCTTCGCGGTCGTCGGCATGCTCCAGCGCGACACGAGCCGCTTCGGCGGCCTCAACTCGTTCGCGGGCCTCGCAACCCGCGCCCCGTGGCGGGCGGCGGCGATGGTCCTGCTCATGCTGAGCCTGACCGGCATACCGCCCACCGTCGGCTTCTTCGCGAAGCTCTACGTCCTGCTCGCCGCCGTTGAGGCGGGTCTCGCTTGGCTGGCCGTGATCATCGTCCTCAATGCCGCGCTCGCCGCCTTCTACTACCTGCGCGTCATCGTCTACATGTACATGCGCGATCCCGAGCCCGAGCCCGCCCCGCTCGACAGCTCGCCCTTCGGGTCCGCCGCCCTCGTCCTCTCGGTCGTCGGCGTCGTCGTCCTGGGGCTCTTCCCGGGGGCCGTCCTCGAGATCATCCGGACGTCCGCAGCAAGCCTCTTCTGAGCTCATGGCCATCTCCGCCGACGAGCCGATCGAACCCGGGCTCGCCGCGGCCGCGCACGCGCTGCTCGGCGACCGGCGCCTGATCATCGCGACGAATCGGGGCCCGGTGACCTTCACGTCGGGATCGAGCGGCGTTCTGCGACCGCGTCGCGGCTCGGGGGGCCTCGTCACCGCCCTCGGGCAGGTCGGCCGGCACGTGCCGCTCACCTGGATCGCCGCCGCGATGAGCGAGGGTGACCGGCGGGCCGCCGAGGATCCGAAGCTCCTGCGCGAGGCCGGCGGAGCGGGCATCCGGCTGCGGTTCGCATCCGTCGAGCGCGCGGTCTACGAGCAGGCCTACAACGTAATCGCCAACCCGCTCCTCTGGTTCCTCCAGCACCAGATGTGGAACCTGCCCGAACGGCCGATCATCGACGCCACCGTCATGCGCGCGTGGGACCGAGGGTACGTGGCGATGAACGAGGCGTTCGCCAGCGCCGTCCTCGCCCAGACCCGCGGCGACCGAGCGCCGCGGATCATGCTCCACGACTATCACCTGTACCTGGCCGCCGAGCCGATCCGGCGGGCGCGTCCGAAGGCGATCCTCAGCCACTTCACCCACATCCCCTGGCCCCCCTCGTCGATCTGGCAGACGATCGCGCCACCGATCCGCGAGGGCATCGCGACCGGCCTGCTGGCGAACGACGTCGTCGGCTTCCAGACGGCGCGCTACGCGCACAACTTCCTGCGCATGGTCGAGTCGTTCGTGCCCGACGCCCGGGTCGACTACGACGCCTCGACCGTCCGACGGTTGCGGCGGACGACCCACGTGCGCGCCTACCCGATCAGCATCGACGTCGAGGCGACACGGCGCGTGGCCGGTTCGCGGGCGGCAAGGCGGCGCGCCGACCAGCTCATGGCCGGCACCCGGGAGCACGTCCTCGTCCGGGTCGATCGGCTCGAGCCCTCCAAGAACATCCTCCGTGGCTTCCTCGCCTTCGAGGCGCTCCTGCACCGGCAGCCGCGACTTCGCGCGAAGATCAGCTTCCTCGCGTTCCTCGTCCCGTCGCGGACCGGGCTGCACGAGTACGGCGACTACGGCCGGAAGGTGCAGAACGCCGTGGATCGGATCAACGCCCGCTATGGCACGGCCGACTGGCGGCCGGTCCAGCTGTACTACGAGAACGACTATGCGCAGGCCCTGGCGGGCCTCTCGATCGCCGACGTCGTGCTCGTCAACCCGCTCGTGGACGGCATGAACCTCGTCGCCAAGGAGGCGGTCGTCGTCAGCCAGCGCGACGCCGTCCTCGTCCTGTCCGAGACCGCCGGCGCCTTCGACCAGATGGCGAACGGGGCGCTCGCCGTGGCGCCGGCCGACATCGTCGGGACGGCGGATGCGCTCGCGCAGGCGCTGGCCATGCCGGCGGAGGAGCGCGCACGCCGGCTCCGTCGGCTGCGACGCGGCGTCGAGCGCGAGGACATCGGCTGGTGGCTGCGCCGCCAGCTCGAGGACCTCGCCGGCCTCACGGGCGCGGGCTAGGCTCCGGAGACGCGCACTCAGAGCCGCGCGAGCAGGGCGGCGGCGTCGGCGGGGCCGCCCAGGACGACATCGGTGGCCTCCGCCACCTCGGGTGGCACCTCCCCGCCGGCGCCGCCCACGCCGATGATCGCGGCGCGCACGGAGCCAGCCCGTCGGAGGTCGCTGACCGCGCGAAACATGTCGAGATCGGTGATGTCGTCGCCCAGGACGACGACGCCGCGCAACCCGAAGCGCTCGACGATGCCGCGCGCGGCCGTCCCCTTGTCGCCGAGGCCGACCGGCCGAAGCTCGACGACCATGCGGCCGTGACCGATGCGCAACCCGTGCTCCTCGATGCCGCGCAGGGCATGCTCGATGGCGGCGAGCGCCGCGTCGGGGTCCGGAGCGTTACGGAAGTGGACGGAGGCGCTGCTGCCCTTGTCCTCGACGGCGATGCCCTCCAGCCGGGGCAGGCGCGCGATCGCGTCCTCGATCGCGGCGCGCATTCCCGCCGCCTCGGGCGCGACAATCGGCGCGTCGCTACCTGGCTCGAGCCACTCGGTCCCATGGTTGCCGGCAATGAAGACGCCCGGCACGCCGGCCATGCGACGAGCGTCGAGCGGCGCGCGGCCGGTCACGATGGCCACGACGGCGAGCCGCTCGGCGAGGGCTGCGAGGGCGGCGTGCGCCCCGTCGACGAGCCGTGAGCGCATCGGATCGGAGACGATCGGCGAGAGCGTGCCGTCGAAGTCCGCCAGGAGGCCGGCGGGGACGGCACTGAGCGCCTCGCGCGCCAGAGCCAGGGCGTGCGCAGGCGCCACGTCGGTGCTGCGGCTAGACTCGCTCACGTGAAGCGTCTCTCCTCCTGGGCGCTCCCGATCATCCTGGGGGTGGCGGGGCTGGCCTTCATTATCCTCGGGTCGCTCGACCGCGACTCGGAGCCGGGCCCCAGCCTGGCGCCGATCGCGACCCCGACACCCGTCGCCCGTGCCTCCGCCACGCCGGCCGGCGCGACGAGCGTACCGGCCAGCTCGGCACCCACCCCCGAGCCGACGCGGACGCCGCTGCCCGAGGACGTCACCGCCGCCCAGCTCGACATCGCCTCGGTCGGGATCATGGTGCTCGTCAGGCAGTCGACGGACGACGCGACCGACAACTTCCCGCCCGACGATGCGGCGTACATCCTGAGCGGCGGCAACCAGCCCGGGCGCAACACGAACTCCTACATCTTCGCCCACGCCGTGGACCACCTCTTCAAGCCACTCTGGAACGTGCAGATCGGCGCCGAGGTGCTCGTCCGCATGTCCGACGATACGGTGCTGCGCTACGTCATCACCGAGGTCCGGCCGAACGTCCCATGCCCGGACCCGAATGCCAATCCTGCGTTGAATCCCGCGGCGTTCAACGTCGAGCCGCCGCTCGCGCTCCAGATCCACGACACGTGCGACGAGGGTCTCTTCTGGACGGCGAACACGACGTACGAGCGGCTCACGCTGCAGACCTCGCAGGGCTACAACCGCAACTGGGGCGAGCTCGTCATCGTCGCCGAGCTCGCCGACTAGGCACGCCGGCCGCGCACGAACCAGGCCGGGACGAGCGTCACGACCGCGACCCCGAGCGCGATGGCGAAGACGAGCCGGAGCACGCCGGCCGCCTCTCCCTGCGACCACGCCTCGAGCACGGCCACGAGCGCGAGCGACGCCTGCGGATCGACCCCGACGAACTCCGGGCGGCCGAGCTCGACGACGAGCGCATCGCGACGCTCGGGGTCGCCGATGAGGGCCGAGAGCTCGGCGATCCGGTTCTGGCCGATCGAGGTCAAGAGCGCCAGGCCGATGCTCATGCCGATCGTGCGCGTCACCTGGAGCATCGCGCTCGCGACGCCGTACGCGCCGGCGCCCGCCGCCTCGACCGCGGCGATGGCGCGCGGCGAGACGGTGAGGCCGAACCCGAAGCCGAAGAGCGCGAGGTCCCGGACGAGCCGCTCCAGGTCCGTGTCGACCGCCCAGCCCATCGCGAGGAGCAGACCCGCGCCGCTCACGATGACGCCGGCCACGGTCACGGTCCGCTCGCCGACAAACGGGCTCAGGACGCCGCCGGCCAGCGCGCCGACGGCCACGGCGAGCGTCAGCGCGGTCAGGCCGATGGCCGACTGCGCGTCGGTGCCGAAGAGGACCCGGTTGACGAAGACCGGCCCACCGATGACGGCGGTGGCGAGCGTGTACCCGGTCAGCAGGCTGACCGCGTTCGCGGCGCTGAACGCGCGATCGCGGAAGAGGCGGAGGTCGACGAGCGGCGCTCGCGATCGCAGCTCGACCCAGCCGAAGGCGGCGGCGGTGAGCGCGGCCACGGCGAGTCCGCCGAGGACGATCGGATCGGTCCAGCCCGTGGCGCCCGACACCGTGATCGCGCCGATGCCGGCGACGAGCGCAAGGCTCAGCAGGACCGCACCGCCAAGGTCGATGCCGGCCCGGAGGCGGGGCGTCTCGACGCCCCCGGCGACGACGTAGATCAGAAGCATCGTGACGATCCCGATCGGCACGTTCAGCAGGAAGATCCACTGCCAGCTCGCGACCTGGAGGCCGGGAATCGGCAGGTTGAAGGTCAGGAGCACCCATGCTCCGTAGGCGGGGCCGATCGCCATGCCGACGTACGTCGCCGCCCCCTCCAGCCCGAGCGCCGCGGCGCGCGCGCGACCACTGAACAGGTGGCTGGCGAGCGCCATCGAGAGCGGGACGAGGGCGCCGCCGCCGAATCCCTGCACGACGCGCGCGACGATGAGCCAGGTGAGCCCGTGCTCGGGGCCGGCGAGCGGTGACAGCCCGGCACCCGCCGATCCGACAACGAAGAGGAGGAGCGCCACGACGTAGAGCCGACGCGCGCCCCACAGGTCGGCACCACGCCCGGCGAGCGGCATCGCGACGACGTACGCGAGCAGGTAGGCGTTGATGATCCAGCTGACCCGCGACAGGTCGGCCCAGCCACCGAAGTCGGCGACGATCGAGGGCAGGGCGATCGCGACGACCATGAGCTCGGCGCCGCCGAGGAGGACCCCGAGGCTGGCGAAGATGAGGGCCGCCCAGGCGGCGGCTGGATGCATGCGAACCGGCGCTGCGACGCTCGTGCTCACCGCTCGGCGCGCTCCATCGGGCCGATCCTAGCAGACGCGCCTTGACATCCCGGCGCCACCCGATATGATAAGGATTCATTCATATAAATCCGCATTTGATAAAGAAGCACTAGTGATCAACCCCGCTCCCGAGACCCCCGCCGAGCACGACATGCGCCGGCTGCGGACCCTCTACCGCGCCCTCGGCGACGAGACGCGCCTGCGCATGATCGGCCTGCTGGCGGAGATCGGCCCGATGCCGGTGAACGAGCTGTCGGCCCGCGTGGCGCTCTCCCAGCCGCTCATCAGCTGGCACCTGCGCATCCTCCGCCTGGCCGGTCTCGTCGACACGCAGCGACAGGGCAGGACGACGATCTGTCGCCTCCGCACGGCCGCGTTCGAGGAGCTGCACGCGGCCGAGGCGAGGCTGATCGGCGGCACGGCTGGCGTCGCGAGCCACGGCGACGCGCCGGGGACGGTGCCGGATGTCAGCTAGCCGAGAGCATGCCCACGACCTGCGCGCCGGCGACTCGGTCCTCCCGGCCTGGGTCAAGGAGGCCGGCCGCGCCGTCCTCGCACCGGTCGTGCGCCTGGCGATGGCGCTTCATCTGACGCCCAACTCGATCACCGTCATCGGCCTGCTCATCACGATCGGGGCATCGGTCCTCGTCGCCAACGGCATGCTGCTCGTGGGCGCGGCAATCCTCACCGCCGGCTCGCTCCTCGACGCGGTCGACGGGGCGCTCGCTCGCGCCCAGGGCGGTGGCACGGCATTCGGCAGCTTCCTCGACTCGACGCTCGACCGTGCCGGCGAGGCGGTGCTCTACATCGGCATCGGCGCATGGCTGCTGAGCAGCCAGCCGAACCCGATCTGGCCGATGCTGGCCCTCATGGTCGCCCTGGCCGGCTCGTTCCTCGTGAGCTACTCGCACGCTCGAGCCCAGGGCATCGGCCTGGCGGCCGACGTCGGGCTCGCGCCGCGCACCGAGCGGCTCGTCCTCGTCATCGCCGGCGTGGCGCTTGCGGGTCTCGGGTTCCACGTCGGCCTGATCGCCGCCCTCGTCATCCTCGCCACCCTGACCGTGGCGACCGTCATCCAGCGCATCCTCCACGTGTGGCGCCTCAGCGAGGCAGCCGCCACCCATCACAAGGAGCATTGACCATCGTGGCATCCAAGAACGGCAAGTCCGCGGGCAACGGGCAGCGGCGCAGCGACGGCAAGGTGCGCGTCGCCATCGTCGGCGTCGGCAACTGCGCCAGCAGCCTCGTGCAGGGCCGGTACTACTACGCCGACGCGCGGGACGGCGACTTCATCCCCGGCCTCATGCACGTCAACCTCGGCGGCTACCACGTCCGCGACATCGAGTTCGTCGCGGCCTTCGACATCGACCGTCGCAAGGTCGGCACGGACCTGTCCGAGGCAATCTTCAGCGAGCCGAACAACACGTTCAAGTTCGCCGACGTGCCGAAGCTGGGCGTCAACGTCGACCGCGGCATGACCCACGACGGACTGGGCAAGTACCTCTCCGAGATCATCGAGAAGGCCCCCGGCTCGACGGCCGACATCGTGAAGATCCTCAAGGAGCGCGAGGTCGACGTCATGGTGAGCTACCTGCCGGTCGGCTCCGAGCAGGCAACGAAGTGGTACGCGGAGCAGGCGATCCAGGCCGGCGTCGCGTTCGTGAACGCGATCCCGGTGTTCATCGGCCGAGAGCCGTACTGGCAGCGCCGCTTCGCCGAGGCCGGGCTACCGCTCATCGGGGACGACATCAAGAGCCAGGTCGGAGCGACGATCACCCATCGCGTCCTCGCCCGCCTGTTCATGGACCGTGGCGTGCGCATCGACCGCACGTACCAGCTCAACTTCGGCGGCAACACCGACTTCCTGAACATGCTCGAGCGAGAGCGCCTCGAGTCGAAGAAGATCAGCAAGACGAACGCCGTTACGAGCATGATCGACTACGAGATCGCCGACGAGGACGTGCACGTCGGTCCGTCGGACTACGTCCCGTGGCTGAAGGACCGCAAGTGGTGCCACATCCGCATGGAGGGGACGACCTTCGGCGACGTGCCGTTGAACATGGAGCTCAAGCTCGAGGTCTGGGACTCGCCGAACAGCGCTGGCGTCATCACCGATGCGATCCGCTGCGCGAAGCTCGGGCTCGACCGCGGCCTGGTCGGCACGCTCGTCGCGCCGAGCTCGTACTTCATGAAGAGCCCGCCGATGCAGATCCACGACGACATCGCCCACAACCGGGTGGAGGACTTCATCCGCGGCGACGACAACGAGACCCTCGTCGGCACCGAGAAGATCGCCGGCCGGAAGCTGCGCAAGCTCTCGACCGACAGCACCCGCGGCAAGGCGAAGGCCGCCGCGGCCGAAGTGGCCTGAGCGCGACCCCGGTGGAGCCGGCGACCGGGGAGCGGCCGCTCCCTCGCCGCGCACCCGCCCTGGCGAAACGCGAGAGCCCGGCGGCGCAGCCGAAGGAGCGCAAGCGGGAGATCGCGACGTACTGGCTGTACCGCGCCGCCGAGCGCCTGATGAACGCGGTGCCGCGCCGGCTCGTCCTGCCGGCGGCCGCGGCGGTCGGGAACGTCGCCTACGACCTCGGCGGCCCGAAGCGGCGCGTCGTCCAGGAGAACCTTGCCCATCCGATGGGTCTCGATCCCGACGACCCGCGGGTCCGTCGCGCGGCGCGCGCCGCGTTCCGCAACTACGCGAAGTACATGGCCGACATGATGCGCCTCGGCGAGTTCACGGCCGACGAGGGGCGCGACCTCGTCGCCATCTCGAACTTCGAGCTTCTCGCCGAGGCGCACAGCGCCGGTACGGGCGTGCTGCTGTGCACGGTCCATATCGGCGGGATGGACGTCGTCGGTCCTGCCATGAAGGTGCATGGCGAGTCGATCCACGTCGTGGCGGACGACACGACGTACGGCCGGCTCTACGACCATATGGCCGCGGCCCGCGCGAGGCAAAACGTGTTCCTCATCGGATGGCGCAACCTGCGCGGCCTGTTCCGGGTGCTGCGTGACGACGGGAACGTCGTCCTCTTCTGCGACGGCGGCTATCGCCGCGGCGACGTGCCGGTCGAGTTCTGCGGCGAGGCCACGACGTTCCCGATCGGCCCTGCCACGCTCTCGGCGAAGACGGGGGCACCGATGCTGCCGGTCGCTTTCCGCCGCCATCCGGACGACCGCTTCAGCGTTCGCGGCCTCCCGCTCATCAACTGCGCCAGCACAGATCCTTCCGAGGTCCATCGCGCGACCCAGGCCGTCGCCGACGCGCTCGGCACGGTGATCGCCGAGGAACCGGGCCAGTGGTACATGTTCCGCCCCGTCTGGCCACAGACCGATGCCGACCGCGTGCGAGCGCGCGAGGCGCTCGCGGCCGCACGCCGCGGCGACGACTGGACGAAGATCAGCGGGTGATGCTGCTGCGCATCGGGCTCGAGATCGCCGATCGAATCGTCGCCGCCCTTCCGTCACGGCTGGCCTACGCCCTCGCCGACGTGGCCGGGGACGCCTGGCACCGGTTCGCGCCCGGCCGCCGCCACCTCGTGGCCGCGAACCTGGGGAGGGTCTGCGCCGCGACCGGACGCCCGACCGACGGGCCGGCCATGGCGCGACTCGTCCGCGCCGCATTCCGCAACATCGCGCGCTACTACGTCGAGCTGCTGCGAATGCCCCACTACGACGTCGATCGGATCCACGAGATGGTCGACGTGCCCGACTGGGCGGTGCTCGAGGCGGCCCTCCGCAGCGGCCCGGCCATCATGGTCAGCTCGCACGTCGGCAACTTCGAGCCGTTCGGCGTCTGGCTGGGCGCGCACGGCATGCGTCCGCTCGCGCCGATCGAGGAGGTCGAGCCGCCGGCGCTCTACGCCTTCCTCGCCGCGCGGCGAGGGGGCGGCATGGTCGAGCTCGTGACGCTGCAACGGGCGGGACCGGCCCTTCGGCGCCGGCTGCGCGAGGGCGGCATGATCGGGATCATCGGCGACCGTGTCGTCGAGGGCGACGGCGGCCATCCGGTCACGATGTTCGGCCACCAGACGAGCGTCCCGCTCGGGCCGGCGGTGCTGGCGGTCACGTACCGCACGGCCCTCCTCGTCGGGCGCTGCCTGCGTGTCGGGCCTGACCGCTTCCAGATCGATGGCGAGGTCATGCCCGTCCCCGACACGGGGGATCGACGCGCCGACGTCTCGACCCTGGCCGATCGCATCGCGGCACGGTTCGAGCACGACATCGCCGCCGCGCCCGAGCAATGGTGGGGCGCCTTCCAGCCCTTCTGGCCGGACCTGCGCCGATGAGCCGCGGCGGCGGGGCGGGCAAGGCGGACATGCACCTGCACACGCTCTACTCCGACGGGACCGCGTCGGTCAAAGCGATCCTCCACCACGTCGAGCAGCGGACGGACCTCGACCTCATCGCGATCACCGACCACGAGCGGATCGACGGCGCAGTCCGCGCGCGCGAGCTGCACGAGGCCGGCGCGTACTCGTTCGAGCTCGTCGTCGGCGAGGAGGTCACGACCCGCCGCGGCCACATCCTCGCCCTCTTCATCGAGGAGCGCATCCCGGCGCTGCGCCCGGTGCCGGAGACGCTCGAGCGCATCCACGACCAGGGCGGCATCGCCATCGCCGCGCATCCGATGGCGCCGCTGACGCCGTCGCTCGGCCGTCGCACCCTGGTCGCCGCGCACCGCGCGGACGACCCGCGCCACCGGCTCGACGCGATCGAGCTGATGAACCCGTCGGCGGCGGGGCGCTCGCGGCGCGACGCTCGCGTCCGGCTCAACGAGGAGCTGCAACTCGCGGTGGTCGGGAACTCGGATGCCCACGTGCTCGACGGGATCGGGACGGCCTGGACCTGGTTCGAGGGCCGGTCGGCGGCGGACTACCGCGCCGCGATCGAGGCGCGCGCGACGCGCCCGGACGGCGATTACTGGAGCAACCGGCACAATGTCGACGTGTACCGACAACAGCTCGCCGCGAAGGCGAGGCACCTGCGCCATCGGCTGCGTCCGCCCCGGGAGGAGTGGCGATGAGGGCCGCCTCGAGCGAGCGACGTCCGCTGAAGGTCGGGATCGTGAGCCCATACGGCTATCCCCACCCCGGCGGCGTGAACGAGCACGTCCGCTTCACGCACGAGGCGATGATCCGGATGGGCCACGACGTCTGGATCATCACGAGCAAGTACGGCCGCGAGCGCGAGAGCGAGGGCCACATCATCCGTCTCGGCACCGGCTGGGCCGCCCCTGCGAACGGCAGCGTCGGCCGCGTCACGCTCGGGCTTCGCTTCAAGCGCCAGGCGCGCGAGGTCCTCGAGCGGCACCGGTTCGACATCCTGCATTTCCACGAGCCATTCGTGCCGTTCCTCTCGCCGACGATGCTCGACCAGTCGAACACGGTGAACGTCGCGACGTTCCACGCCTTCGGCGGCTTCTCGCCCTCGTACTGGATCGGGAAGCGCTTCGCCGGCGGCCTGGCCAGTCGGCTCCACGGACGAATCGCCGTGTCCGGCGCGGCGCGCCACTTCATCAGCCGATACTTCCCCGGCGAGTACGAGATCATCCCGAACGGCGTCGACCTCGAGCGCTTCGCCGATGCCGAGCCGTTCGAGGAGCTGCGCGACGGACGGACGCTGAACATCCTGTTCGTCGGGCGTCTCGAGGAGCGCAAGGGCCTCATCCACCTCCTCAAGGCGTACCACCGGCTGCGCAAGCGCAAGGTCGACGCGAGGCTGCTCGTCATCGGGGCGGGGCCAAAGCTGCGCGAGTACAAGCGCTTCGTCGGGCTGCGCGGGATCCGCGACGTCGAGTTCCTCGGCCGCGTCAGCGACGAGGAGAAGGTCCGCTACTTCGCGAGCGCCGACATCTACTGCGCGCCGAACACGGGGCAGGAGTCGTTCGGGATCGTCCTGCTGGAGGCGATGGCCGCCGGCGTCCCGATCGTGGCGTCGGACATCCACGGCTTCAAGCGCGTCGTCGAACGCAACGTGCAGGGTATCCTCGTCGAGCCGCGCAACCCACGCGCCCTGGCCGCAGCCCTCTATGCCCTCGCCCGCGACCCCGACCTGCGTCATGAGATGGGCGACGCCGGCCGCGCCCGCGCCCCGGAGTTCAGCTGGGACCGCGTGACCGAGCGGATCGTCGACTACTACTACGAGACACGCGAGCGCGTGCTGACGACCCGCCGCTAGCCGTCCATCGGCTTGCGCCAGACGATGAACGTCTTCTCCGGTGCGAAGCCCAGCGACTCGTACAGCGCCGTCGCGCCGGTCGGGCTGTCGGTGTCCACGCCTAGGCTGGCCGACGTGAACCGGGCCTCTCGGGCCCCCACGAGGGACGAGGCGAGGAGCGCGCGGGCCAGACCGCGGCGGCGCCAGGGGCGCCGCACGGAGACGCCGGAGACGTAGACGCGCTGCCGGCCGTAGCGCTCGTTTTCCTCGGCCGGGACGGTGGTGGTGACAACGCCCGCGATCTCGTCGCCGTCCCAGCCGATTCGCCAGAAGCGCGGGTCCGCGTTGTCGGGATCGCCGATGAAGCGCTCCCAGTCCTCCTCGACTGACTCGTTCTGGCCCCAGTGGTCGCGGAACGCTTCGGCCGATGCATCCCAGATGGCGCGGTACTGCTCGCGAGTCACCGGGCGAGCCTCGATCCCCTCTGGCATCGGCGGTGCCTCGATCGCGTCGAGCGATGGCGCGACCATGTCGTAGAAGTAGCGTGCCGGGTCGTAGCCGGCGCCGCGCAGGAGCGCCGTGTTGCCCGGGTCGGCGTCGACGCCCTCCGACCCGAATATCTTCGGCGCCACGCCCGCATGGCCCGCCGCGATCTCGCGAAGCCGGGTCTCGTTGTGCCGGTGCATCGCCCCGCCGATCCCACGACGCCGCCACGCCGGATGCACGAAGCCGAAGTTCTCGTACGTCCGGCCACCCTCGACGAGGTCGGACCAGAAGACGCGCGCGTAGGCGACGACCTCGCCATCGACCTCGGCGAGCACGAGGTCGCGCGAGGGATCGCAGTTGACGAGCGTCGCGTAGTTGAGCTTCATCTGGTCGAGCGTCGTGACCTCCTCGAGCCCGTCGGCCTCGTGGGCGGCGGTGTACACGCCCAGCATGCCGGGAAGGTCGTCCTCGCCGTGGTAGTGGCGGAAGCGCAGGCCATCGATGGCCGGCGCTTCGCGCAACTCGATCTCGGTCACGGCGCCGGCTCCATCGGCTTGCGCCAGGCCCGGCCCCGCTCGGTCACGGCGAAGCCGAACGACTCGTACAGGCGCAGGGCGCCCGTCGGGTTGTCGGCGTCGACGCCGAGGGCCGCGGTGTCCATCCGGCGCTGCGCGAAGAGGTGCAGGCTGCGGGCGATGACCGCTCCGGCGATCCCCCGCTTCCGCCAGGCGCGGCGCGTGAAGACGCTCTCGAGCCAGCCGCGGCGGCGGCCGACGGCCTCGTTCTCGTGGGTGTAGATCGCGTTGACCGAGGCCGCCACGACCTCGTTGCCATCCCAGGCGACGACCCACAGCGACGGTTCGAAGGCGGGGGAGTCGCGGAAGCGCAGGAACGCCTCCTCCGACTCGTCGTGACCACCCCAGTGATCGCGAAAGGCCTCGATGTCCGCCTGCCAGATGGCCCGCAAGTGCTCGGTCTCGACCGGCCGCACCTCGATCCCCTCCGGCAACGGCACGAGCTCGGGCAGGTCGCGGTCGAGGCCCGGCCGCTCCATGTCGAAGAACCAGCGCACGGACTCGTAGCCGAGGCGCTCCGCGAGCGCCAGCGCTCCGGCATTGCGATCCTCGGTGAAGGTGCCGAGGACACGGGGCCGGTCGGTCTCGTGCGCGGCGGCGAGCTGCCTCGCCTGCCGCTCGCCGTGCTCGGCCAGCGCCCGGCCGATCCCGCGCCGTCGCCATGCCGGGTCGACCGCGCCGCGTCCGCGGTACTCGCGCACGCCGTCGGTCGCGTCGACCCAGTCTCGGCGGGCATGGCCGACCATCCGGCCGTCGACCTCCGCGATCCAGCTGTCCCGTGCGGCGTCGAACTGCTCCGACGGATGGCTCAGCCAGGCGGCCTGCTCGGCCACCGTCTCGCGATAGTCGAGCCCATCGGCCTCCCATTCCGCGTTCTGGATCCTGACCATCTCGGGCAGGTCGACCTCGCCGGCATACGGCCGGATGACGAGGCCTGGAATTTCGGCCGCGTGGGCGGCCACATCGGTCCGTGTCATGTCTCTTGCTCCCATCAGCCGACTCGCTTGAGCTTGCCGGTGCGCTTCGCGTAGCGCTCCGCGATTCCAAAGACGTACACCCCAATGGGGATCAGGACGACACCCATGATCAGCAGCGGCCACACGTCGTGGAACAGCTCCGTGATCGGCTGGCCATGGATGAGGCCGGCGCGCACGCCATCGAGAACGTACGTGCCGGGGCTGAACTGCGAGATGAACTGCATCCAGTCGGGCAGGATCTCGGTCGAGTAGTAGACCCCGCTGAAAAGCAGGATGATCGACTGGATGACGAACACCATCTGGTCGCCGCGCTCGACGTAGAGCAGCGGCAGGATGGCCGCCATCATCCCCACGCCCACGAAGCTGACCGAGCCGAGCAGGATGAAGATGCCGGCCGTCACGAAGTTGCCGCCGCTGAACTCGAGCTCGAAGAAGAGCATCATCACGACGAGGATGATGAGCATCTGGATGAGCGCGTAGCTGACGGCGAAGAGGGTCGAGCCGACGAGCTGGGTGTAGCGGCGCACCGGCGCCATGAACGTGTACTCGAGGGTTCCCTCCCAGCGCTCCCAGGTCACCGTCTCGCCGATGAAGCCGAACACGATCGACAGGTAGTTCCAGAAGATCGTGCCGATCACGAGCACCTGGAGCAGGTCGGGATCGTTCTGCGCGACACCGATGAACGCGACCGCCAGCGCCGCCGCGATCGAGTACACGAGCCAGGCCACCTCCCAGCCCCAGTACCGCTTGGTCAGGTTGAAGTTGCGCTCGACGAAGGCCAGGCTGGCCCGCAGCTCACGCGTCGCGATCGTCATCAGTTCGTTCCCGTTCGTTCCTTCGTTCGTTGGTTTCTGAGGGCCGTGGACCGGCCGGGACCCTAGCGGGCCCGGGCCGGCCACATCGTCGGCTCACCCGCCAGCCGGGCGCCGGTGCGCACGAGCCGGAGGCCGATCCAGCGCCGAATGCGGCGCCGACGACGCTCCCCGCTTACCAGGAGGGGCATGGCGCGCAGCGTCGCCTCACGCTCCTGCGCCAGCTGGCGCAGGACGCTGGTGCTCTGCATCGTCACGATCATCACCTCCTTTCTCTCTCGTTACTCGTCGTCGTCTTCCTTGTCCTCGTCGATGTCGTCGTCGAGGCTCCTGCCGGTGAACGTCATGAACACGCTCTCGAGCGTCGGCTCCTTGCCGTGGACCCTCGCGACCATCTCCTTCAGCTCGTCCGGCGTCCCCTCGGCCACCAGCCGGCCATCGTTGATGAGCGCGATGCGGTCGCACAGCCGCTCGGCCTCGGCGAGGTCGTGCGTCGTGAGCACGATCGTTGCGTCGTGCGTGTCGCGCACCTCCTCGACGAAGGCCTGCACGTCGAGCTTCGAGCGTGGGTCGAGGCCGGTCGTCGGCTCGTCGAGCAGCAGCACCGTCGGGCTTGTGAGCAGCGCCCGCGCGATCGCGACCTTCTGCTGCATGCCCCGGCTCATCTGCTCGACGGGCCGGCTGAGGCGCTTCTCGCCGATGCCCAGCCGCGCCAGGATCCGGATCGCCTCCGCTCGCGCGAGCTTCGCGTCCAGGCCGTAGAGCCGGGCCGCATAGGCCAGGTTCTCGTGCGGGGACAGCTTCTTGAAGAAGGCGGCGTCGACGCTCACCCGGTTGATGAGCTGCTTGACCGCCATCTCCTCGCGCTCGACGTCGTGCCCGAAGACCTCGACCCTGCCGCCCTCCAGCGTCAGCAGCGTGCTGACAAGCCGGATGAGCGTGCTCTTGCCCGAGCCGTTCGCGCCAAGGATCCCGTAGATCTCGCCGCGCCGGATCGACATCGTCACGTCGTTGACGGCGACGACCGACTTCTTCTTGCGGCCGACCACGAACCGCTTCGTGGCGTGCTCGATCAGCAGCGCCGGCAGCTCGCCGGGCGGCGGCGGGCCGGGCCGGCGCAGCGGCTCACGTGCCGGCGCCGGCATCGGTACGCTCTTCGGTTCGTCCATGACCTCGATCATCGTCTTCGTTCCTGTTCGATTCGCCTTGCTTTGCCGGGCGTGAGAAGAGCCGCGGCCCGTTCATTCGGTCCGCGGCTCTCATGCATGCCCGTGGGGCAACAAAAAACCGTGGACCCGATCCGGCCCACGGCTCTGGTGTCTGCCTCGGCGGCCCTGCCGCCGTTGCGTCTACCTCGACCAGGGCACAGATCTCCCGTCGGCTGCGCTGCCGGTAGGCGCGCTGCCGTGCGTCATGAAGGCGCAGATGCGGAGATGCATTG
>DATKDB010000063.1:0-9316 GCA_035512895.1 Binatia bacterium
CCGTCCGCCGGGTTCTCCTCGAGGTGCTGCACGATGCCCTCGGTCACGACGTTCTGGACGATGCCCTTGACGTCGGCGTTGCCGAGCTTCGCCTTCGTCTGCCCCTCGAACTGGGGGTCGGTGAGCTTGACGCTGATGACCGCGGTCAGGCCCTCGCGAACGTCGTCGCCGGAGAGGTTCGCCTCCTTCTCGCTCAGCGTGCTCGACTTGCGAGCCCAGGTGTTCAGCGAGCTCGTCAGGGCCGATCGGAATCCGGCGACGTGCGTCCCGCCGTCGACGGTGTGGATGTTGTTCGCGAAGGCGATCACGTTCTCGGCGAACGCATCGTTGTACTGCAGCGCGACCTCGACGCTCGTCGAGCCGACCATGCGCTCGACGTAGATCGGACGCGAGCTGAGCACGTCCCGGCGCCGGTTGAGGTGGCGAACGAAGCTCGTCACGCCGCCCTGGAAGAAGAAGTTCTTCTCCGTGTCGGTGCTCTCGTCGCGCAGGCGGATCCAGAGGCCCTTGTTCAGGTACGCGGACTCGCGCAGGCGAGTGCTGATCGTGTCCCAGCTGAACTCGAGCGTCTCGAAGATCTCCGGATCGGGACGGAAGAACGTGCGCGTCCCGTGCTGCCGCTTCCACGCCGGATCCAGCCCTCGGTTCGCCTCGGCCGCGCCGCCGCTCAGCTTGACCGGACCGCGCGGCGCCCCACGGACGAACTCCTGCACGTGCCGCTTGCCGTCGCGGAGCACCTCGACCCGCATCTCCGAGCTCAGGGCGTTCACGACGCTCACGCCGACCCCGTGGAGGCCGCCGGACACCTTGTACCCGCCGCCGCCGAACTTTCCGCCGGCGTGGAGCACGGTCATGATCACTTCGAGTGCGCTCTTGCCGGTCGAATGCCGATCGACCGGGATCCCGCGACCGTCGTCGACGACCTCCAGCCGGCCATCGGCATGGATCGTGACGTCGATCCGCGTCGCCTGGTTGGCCATCGCCTCGTCGATGCTGTTGTCGACGACCTCCCACACGAGCTGGTGCAGGCCGCGCGCATCGGTCGAGCCGATGTACATGCCCGGGCGCTTGCGCACGGCGGCGAGGCCCTCGAGGACCTGGATGCTCGAGGCGTCGTAGCTGGATCCGCGCTTGGCGCGGGTCTTCGGTGCTCGTTCGACGGTCATGCGGATGGAACAACCTCGTGGTCGGAGAGAGCCGATCCCGCGGCATCGGCCGTCGAGCCGGTCGCGCCGCGGGTGATGATCGAGTACAGGCGGTCAAGCTCCTCGTCGGAGTAGAAGTCGATCACGAGGCGGCCCCCGCGACGCGTGCGCACGATGCCGACCTTCGTGGCCAGCACCCCGCGCAGCTGGGCCTCGAGGTCCTGAAGATCGTGGCCGAGCGCGGGACGCGCGCGCGCTGGCGCCTCCTGGCGCTTCCGTCGCACGAGCTCCTCGGTCTGTCGGACCGAGAGCTGCCGCTCGAGGACGACGGCCAGTGCGGCCCGCTGCAGCTCGGCGATCGTGATCGATGCCAGCGCACGCCCATGGCCCTCGCTGATGCGCCCCTCGACGATCGACTGGCGCGTCTCGGGCGCGAGATCGAGGAGCCGCAGGGCATTGCTCACGGCGACCCGGCTCTTCCCTACCTGGCGGGCGACGGCCTCGTGCGTCAGGCCGAAGCGGTCGATGAGCTCGCGGTAGGCGAGCGCCGTCTCGATCGCGTTGAGGTCCTCGCGCTGCAGGTTCTCGATGAGGGCGAGCTCGAGTGAGTCGACCCCCTCCTCGCTGTCACGGACGACGACCGGGATCGTGTCGAGGCCGGCGAGCTTCGTCGCGCGGAGCCGGCGCTCCCCGGCGATGAGCTGGTAGCCGCCGTCGGCGAGGGAGCGCACGACGATCGGCTGGAGGACGCCGTGCACGGCGATCGAGGCGGCCAGCTCGCCGAGCTGCGCCTCGTCGAAGGTGGAGCGTGGCTGGCTCGGGTTGGCCGCGACGCGATCGAGCGCGACCTCGATGACGCCGCGTTCCTCGCGGCTGGCGGGGATGAGCGCGTCGAGCCCACGTCCGAGGCCGAAGGCACGCACGGGCCGTGCGGGTTGGCTAGCCACGGGCGGTCACCTCGCTGGCGAGCTCGCGGTAGGCATCGGCGCCGCGTGACGCCGGGTCGTAGATGGCGATCGGGAGGCCGTGGCTCGGCGCCTCGGACAGGCGCACTGAGCGGGGGACGACCGTGTCATAGACCGATCCGTTCATGTGCCGCCGGACCTCGGACGCGACCTGCGCCGAGAGGTTCGTGCGCGCGTCGTACATCGTGAGCAGGACGCCCTCGATCTCGAGGCGCGGGTTCAGTCCCTCCCGGACGCGGCGGATCGTGTTCACGAGCTGGCTCAGGCCCTCCAGGGCGTAGTACTCGGTCTGGATCGGGATGAGGACCCCGTCGGCGGCCGTCAAGGCGTTCAGCGTCAGCAGCCCGAGCGACGGCGGGCAGTCGACGAGGATCCGGTCATAGCGGCCGTCGAGCCCCGCGAAGCTGGCTGCGAGCCGGCGTTCGCGTGCCTCCACGCCCACGAGCTCGATCTCCGCTCCCGAGAGGGCGGGCGTCGACGGGACGAGATCGAGGCCGGCCAGGGACGTTTCGACGATGAGCTCGCCCATGGGAACGCGGTCGACGAGCGCCTCGTACGAGGATCGGCCGACCGTGCGCCGGTCGATGCCGAGGCCGCTCGTGGCGTTACCCTGCGGGTCGAGATCGATGACGAGTGTTCGCGTGCCGGAGAGGGCGAGGTAGGCCGCCAGGTTGATGACCGTGGTCGTCTTGCCGACGCCGCCCTTCTGGTTTGTGCATGCCGTGACCCGGACCACGAGCGCTCCGTTGCGAGTTCAAATGGGCTCCCTGATTCTACCAGTTTCGAGTCGCCCGCACTGCCGATCGCGCCGAGGGATCACCCACCGATCGCCGAGTTATCCACACCAATGTTTCACGTGAAAGCGCCGCTGATCACGCTCGACCGGGGGTTATCCACACGTATACTGGCACTCGACACCTGCGCACCGGGGGCCGCCGCCATCGCCTATCTGAGCCCACTCCTCGCCGTCGTCGTCGGGATCCTGCACGCTTCCCTCGCCCCGGTCATCGAGGTCGGCGGCGTGAAGCCGAACCTCGTCCTCGTGGCCGTCGTCCTCGTCACCGTGCTCGCCGGCTTCCTGCCCGGCATCACGTGGGCCTTCGTGGCCGGCGTGACGGCGAACCTGCTCGTCGGAGATCCGCTCGGCTCGATCCCGCTGACGATGCTGCTCGTCGCGGCGCTCGTGGCGGGCGGCGCCAGGCTGATCGGCGGCATGGGCTGGGTCTATCCCGTCGTTGCCACCTTCGCCGGGTCGCTCGTGGCCGATGTTGGGTCGCTTCTCGTCGGGCAGCTCGTGACCGGCACGCCGATCGCCGGCGTGCCACTCGACCGGCTCCTTGCCGCCGCCGTCCTGAACGCGGCGATCGCGGCGCTCGTCCTCTATCCGGCGCGCGCCCTCGCCGGCCGGTACGTCGCCGACGAGGGAGCCGCGTGGTGATCCGATGGCCGACCTGAACGACGGCCGCCTCGACCTCCGGCGCTCGAGCGCGCGCTTCATCGCCTTCGGGATCGTGACGGCGATTTTCCTGACCGTGCTCGGCGGCCGGCTCTTCCAGCTCCAGGTCGTGAGCGGTGGCGAGTACGCGCGCCGCGCGGCCGCCGACCGGACGGTCGACGTCCCATTGCCCGCGCCCCGTGGGCTCATCTTCGACCGCGAGGGCCGGCCCCTGGCGGTGAACACGCCGTCGTGGACGGTGAACGTTCGTCCGGCCGATCTGCCCGACGCGCGCACCGGGCGGATCCTCGCCCGCGTCGCCCGGCTGACCGGTGCCGACGCGGGTGTCATGCGCGAGCGCCTGGACGCGTTCCGTGGCTCGCCGTACGACCTCGTCCCGGTGGAGCGTGGCGTCGGCCGCGAGGCAGCTCTCCTGCTCGCCGAGGAGGCGGAGCAGCTGCCCGGGATCGTCGTCGAGGTCGAGCCGATTCGTCGCTATCTCGACGAGACGGGCGAGCCGGTCGGAGCGCTCCTGTCGCACGTCGTGGGCTACACCGGTCCGGTGAGCCGCGAGGAGCTCACCACGCTGGAGCCGGAGGGGTACCTGCGCGCGGACGTCATCGGCCGCAGCGGGATCGAAGCGTCGTTCGAGAGCGATCTGCGCGGCCGCTACGGGATGCAGCGCGTCGAGCGTGATCCATCGGGCCGGCTGCTCAAGGTGATCGAGATCGCCCGCGAGCCGGAGCCTGGCACGAACCTGATGCTGACCGTCGACGCCCGGGTTCAGCGGCTCGTGACCCGGGCGCTCGAGTGGGGCATGGAGGCGGCCGACGTCAGCCAGGGCGTGACCGTCGTCATGAACCCGCAGACCGGCGAGATCCTCGCGATGGTCTCGCTCCCCGCGTACGAGAACAACAAGTTCGCGGCGGGCATCAGCGTCGAGGACTTCAACGTCTACCTGGCCGATCCGGACCGGCCGCTGCGGAACCACGCGATCAGCGACATCTACCCGCCCGGCTCGACGTACAAGCTCGTGACGGGCATCGCCGCCATGGAGGAGGGCGTCACGACCGCATCGCGCGAGTGGCCGACGTACGCCTGCTACCAGATCCCGGGCGCGCCGGAGGGCGAGTGCCTGTTCGACTGGAACCGGCAGGGATTCGGCCCTCTTGCCATGGTCGATGCCTTCGCGAAGAGCTCCGACACGTTCTTCTACCAGATGGCGATCGCGACGGGGGTGGACCCGCTCGCCGAGTGGGCGCACGACCTCGGCTTCGGCGAGCGCTCCGGCATCCGCCTGCCGGGCGAGGAGCCCGGCATCATCGCGAGCACCGAGTGGGCACGACGCCAGGGTCGGGCCGGCGTCTTCACCGGCGAGGTGGCGCAGGCGGGGATCGGCCAGAACGTCATCGCCGTCACGCCGCTGCAGGTGCTGAACGCGTACGCCGCGGTCGCGAACGGCGGACGCCTGATGCGGCCGATGATCGTGCGCGGCGAGACCGATGCGTCCGGCGCCCTCGTCCGCGAGTTCGAGCCGGAGGTCATCCGTACCCTGGCCGCGGACCCGGCGACGCTGCACACGATGCGGGTCGGTGCGCGCGAGGTGATCACCTCGGGTCACGCGTACAACATCCGCGACCTCGACCTTCCCGGAGCGCTCTCCGGCAAGACCGGCACCGCCGAGTTCGGCGAGCTGACGCCCGACGGCACGCTGCCGTTCCACTCGTGGTTCGTCGCCTACCTGCCCAGCGCGGCCGGCGCCACGGATGCCGAGCTCGCGGTCGTGAGCTTCAGCTACTCGGCCGTCGTGCCCGGTAACGTCTCTGCCGAGGTCGTCAAGTACTTCCTCCAGCTCTACTACGAGCTCGACGAGGACCTGCGCCTGGACCCGAACGACTTCAGCCTCGTGACGGCGAACTGAGATGGGCGTCGCAACCGCAACTTTTGTTGAGACATTCAGAGGCCGCGAGTGGCGGCACTTCGACGTGCAGCTCCTGCTCTACGTCCTGCTCCTCATCGGCGTCGGCATCGTCATGGGCTTCTCGGCCGGCTACAACGATCCATCAGCCGCGGGGGGGATGACGCAGACCGTGAAGACGCTCATCTGGGCGGCGATCGGCCTGACGCTCTTCTTCGTCGCGGCGAGCGTCGACTACCACTGGCTGCGGACGCTCGCCGCGCCGATCTACCTCGTCGTCCTGGGACTGCTGACGCTCACGATGCTCGTCGGCACGAACCTGTTCGGAGCGCAGATGTCGGTCACCGTGGCCGGGCTCGACTTCCAGCTCAGCGAGGTGAGCAAGGTGCTCATGATCGTCGTGCTGGCGACGTTCCTGTCCGCGCGCCGCGAGCGCATCGGCCGTCTCTCGACGATCCTCGTCGCCGCGGCGCTCATGGCGATCCCGACGCTGCTCGTCTTCCGTCAGCCGGACCTCGGCACGGCGCTCGTCTTCGTCGGCATCCTCGTCGGCATGCTCTTCATGAGCGGGGCCAGCCTCGGCTGGATGGGCCTCGTCGTGGCGGGCGTCCTCGGCGCCGCGCCGATCGTCGTCTCGATGCTCCAGGAGTACCAGCGCCAGCGACTCTTTTGCTTCCTCGATCCGTACGCCGATCCGCAGGGCGCCTGCTACCAGCTCGTCCAGGCCCTGAACGCCGTTGGCTCCGGTGGCTGGCTCGGCCGCGGCCTGACCGTCGGCGGGGAGAGCCAGCGAGGCTACATCCCGGTCCAGTCGACCGACTTCATCTTCACCGTCGTGGCCGAGGATCTCGGCTTCGTCGGATCGATCGTCGTCCTGGCGCTCTTCGGGTTCCTCCTGTGGCGCGTCTTGCTCATCGGCTGGCAGGCGGGCGACGCGTTCGGGATGCTGATCGCCGTCGGCCTGGCGACGATGATCCTCGTCCAGCTGCTCATCAACGTGGGCATGGTCATCGGGATGATGCCGGTCACCGGCATTCCCCTGCCCTTCATCACGTATGGCGGATCGAGCCTGATCAGCCTGCTCTTCGGGATGGGCATCCTGCAGTCGATCCGGATGCGCTCGCACAAGCCGACGCTCTGACGCCGGGCCGTCAGGCCGGGGAGGCCTCCGCCTCGGGGGGTGGGGTGGCGGCTGGCTCATCCGGTGGCGTGCCGTCGTCGCCGCGGCCGCGTCGCGATCCGTGCTTCGCGAGCTCGAACGCCTCGGCCGGCGGTTGCCCGCCGAAGCGATGGAACCCGTAGCGGTAGAGGTCCCGTCCCGCGGCCACGGTCGGCGCGGCCAGGATCGCGCCGCCGATCCCGAAGAGCGCGCCTCCGACGATGAGCGCGAGGATGAGGACGGCGGGATGGAGCTCGACGGCGTCGCCCATGACCTTCGGGACGAGGATGTGATTTTCGAGCTGCTGGATCGCGGTGTAGAGGACGACCGCGGCGATCGCCGCGGGGAAACCGATCGAGAGGCCGATGAGGACCGCCGGGATCGCCGCGACGATCGGACCGATGATCGGCAGCCATTCCAGGACGCCCGCGATGAGCGCGAGGACGAGGGTGAATTGCCCGAACTCCGTGAAGCCGAGGAAGGTCAGGGCCGTCAGGCCGATCGTCGTGGCGATGAAGATCGAGGCGCCGAGGAGCAGCTGGCCGCGGACCCATCGGCCCCCGATGCGACCGAGCAGCCCGAGGACGTTCTCGGCGTCGGCGCGCCAACCGGGGGGCATCGTCCCGGCGACGCTGCGCGAGAAGCCCTCGCGGTCCTTGAGCACGAAGAAGAGCCAGACCGGCACGATGATGAGGCCGAGCGTGAACGTCGCGACCCGGAAGAGGGCGTTCAGCGTCGGTGCCAGGAGCCCCTGCAGCAGGTCGGCGAACGCCTCGCCGCTCCCGGCGAGCTGCTCGTCGATCAGGACCCGGATCTCGGCCGGGAGCGGCAGCCCGAGGTACCAGTCCTCGATGCCGCGCTCCACGTCGCCGACGGACGCGCCGAGCTCCGGGAGATGCTCGATGAACTCGCTCGTCTGGCGGCTGATCGGCGGCAGGACGAATGCGATGAGCGCCCAGACGACCGCGACGACCGCGACGTACATGACGATCACCCCGGCCCAGCGGGGCATGCCCTGGCGCGCGAGGAGCGTGACCGCCGGGTCGAGGACGAAGGCGAGCGCGAGGGCGATGAAGAACGCCGGCAACGCTCCGCGCGCCGTCCAGAGAAGGAGCGCGACGACGACGATCATCAGCAGGGCGAAGATCGCTTGGCGGTGGCGGTGCATCGAGGTGAGCAGCTCGGGCATCGCGCGCATCGTACTTGGCGCCTCTGGCCGTCGACGGGGATCGCCGGTACGATGGCTGGTGATGGCCACTCGAACGTCCGAGGCTCCACCGCGCCAGCGCTGGCAGCTCCTCTTCAGCCGTACCGCGCCCGCGCTGCGCATGCGCCAGGCCGTGCTCGTTGAGGAGCTGGAGCGCGCCTTCCGCGAGGCCAGCCTGCCGCTCTCCTACACGCGGGCCCTCAAGCCGCGGCCCCGCATCAAGCTGGCCGCGAACCTGCCGCTCGGGCTCGAGCTGCGCGGGGAGGTCGTCGAGGCGTACTTCGACGAGCTCGTGCCGCTCGAGCGTATCCAGGCCGCGGCCGAGGGGTTTCCGGACGGGATCGAGATGCGCGACGCGAAGGAGGTGTGGCACGGCTTCCCCTCGGCCGCGTCGCAGCTCCGCGGCGCCGAGTACGAGATCGAGGTCGGCGGGGACGACGGCCTGACGTCCGACGCGCTCCGCGGCGCCGTCGTTCGCCTGCTCGGCGCCAGGGAGCTCGCGGGCAAGCGCCGGCGCGGCGAGAGCGAGCGCAGGAGCGATGCGGGAGACCGCGACCTCCGCCCGTTGATCGAGGACGTCGAGGTCGTCGAGGTGGACGAGAAGGCGCACACCGCCACGCTCAGGACGGTGCTCCAGCTGGACGCCAGCGGAGCCGGCCGGCCGGAGGACGTCGTCGCGGCCCTCGACCTGCCGCTGCGCGTGCGCAGGGCGGTCCGGACGCGCCTCCTCTTCGTTGACACCCCACCGATCGCTCGGTAGACTCTGCTGTCCCGCGGGCTGATCACTCGGCCCGTTTCGGTGTGCGCCGACGAGCGATCGCTCGCGTCGGTCACGCCCTGAGTAGATCCAGGAGAGCAAGCATGTACGCGGTCGTCACGACCGGCGGGAAGCAGTATCGCGTCGAGGCCGGCAGCGAGCTCGTCGTCGAGCGCCTGGCGGTCGATGTCGGCGCGTCGATCACCTTCGACCGCGTCCTGCTGCTCGGCGACGGAGATGCGGTGACCGTGGGGACGCCGACCGTCGCCGGGGCGTCGGTCAGCGGCACCGTGCTCGGCGAGTCGAAGGGCCCGAAGCTCATCATCTTCAAGTTCAAGCAGAAGGCCACGTACCGGCGCAAGAACGGCCATCGCCAGCACATGACCCGCGTCCGGATCGACGAGATCAACGCCCCGGGCAGGAAGGCGAAGCCAGCGCCCGCGGAGGCGGCGGAGGCGGAGGCGAAGCCAGCGCCCGCGAAGGCCACGAAGACCGACGCGACGGAGAAGGCCGAGAAGCCGAAGCGCACGCGCAAGCCGGCGGCCTCGAAGGCCTCGGCCGACGCGAAGACCGACGCGACGGAGAAGGCCGAGAAGCCGAAGCGCACGCGCAAGCCGGCGGCCGCGAAGGCCGAGTCCGAGGAGTAACCGATGGCACACAAGAAGGCTGGCTCGTCCAGCAAGAACGGGCGCGACAGCGCCGGCAAGCGACTCGGCGTCAAGCGCGGTGA
>DATKDB010000064.1:0-4811 GCA_035512895.1 Binatia bacterium
GGTGACGCCGGCCGCGACGAGATAGCCGTCGCCGAGCGTCTTGATCTTCTCGACGCCGTGCGCCTCGGCGAGCGCGTCGAGGGTCGAGAACGCGCGGTCGAGCACTTCGACGACGCGCTCGGGATCGGTGCCGTCGGCGAAAGCGGTGAAGCTGACGAAGTCGATGAAGGCCACGGTTGCCGCATCGTGGCGGTCGGCGATCCTGCGCCTGCCCGACTTCAGCTGCCGGACCGCAGCGCCGGGGAGGATGTTGTGGAGCAGCCGGTCCGACGCCGCCATCGCGGCGTCCCGCTCGCGGTTGAAGTACACGAGCAGCGCGAAAGCGGTCGCCAGGGGCGCAGAGACGTTCATGGCGAAGAAGCCGATCTCGATCGGCCGGGGCAGCGGCGGAATGGCCGAACGCAGGCCGGCCTCGGCCAGCGCGGACACGATGACGGCGACGACGAACGCGGCGAAGACCAGGGTCGCCGCCCGCGGGCCCCACGTGAGGAGCGCGACGAGGACCGATGCGAACGACCACAGCAGGACGGCGCTGCCCTGCACGAAGCCGCCCAGCGCCCACTGGAGCGCGACCGGCAGGAGGAACATCGCCACGACCTGCAGGCCGAGGAACACGCCATCGCGCTTCGTCGCGAACAACACGGCCAGGCCCACGAGTGAGAACGCGACGTACGCGGCCGGGAAGGCGGCGGCCAGCGGTCGACCGAGAATGAGGTACGTGATGATCCAGAGCGGCGCGAGGACGCAGATGAGGGTGACCGCCAGGGTCAGGGAGCGCTTGCGGAGGCGACGCCGATCGTCATCGGTCTCGGCGATGCCACCACCGACGTAGCGCTCCAGCAGAATTCGGGAGGCGTCCACTGCCGTCGGCCGCGTCCGGCTAGGCCAGCGGGAAGCGGAGGAGCGCGTCGGCGGCGATCGCGGCGAACAGCAGCGTCAGGTAGCTGATCGAGTAGCGGAACAGGGCGATCGCCGCGCGGCCGCTGCCCGCATCGGCTCGAAGGCGCAGCGCGCTCGACAGGAACAGGCCGCCGAGCACGAGCGCCGCCACGAGATAGACCCAGCCCATCCCGGCTGCGGGCAGGAGCAGCAGGCTGACCGCGATGAGTGCGATCGTGTAGAGCACGATCTGGCGCGCCGTCTCGACCTCGCCGCGCACGACCGGCAGCATCGGCACCCTGGCGGACGCGTAGTCGCTGCGATAGCGCAGCGCGAGGGCCCAGAAGTGCGGCGGGGTCCAGTAGAAGACGATGGCGAACAGGACGAGCGCCGGGAGCCCGACCTCGCCGGTCACGGCGGCCCAGGCCACGAGGACCGGCACGCAGCCGGCGGCCCCTCCGATGACGATGTTCTGCGGCGTCGTGCGCTTCAGCCACATCGTGTAGACGAAGACGTAGAAGGCGATCGCGCTCGTCGCCAGCAGCGCGCTGAGCAGATTCACCGCGAGCGCCAGAAAGGCGAAGGCCAAGACGCTCAGGAGGACGCCGAAGGCGAGCGCGCCGCGTGGGCTGACCGAGTGGCGCGGCAGCGGCCGGTGCCTCGTCCGGCGCATGAGGTCGTCGATGTCGCGGTCGACGTACATGTTGATCGCGTTCGCTCCCCCGGCGGCGAGCGTCCCGCCGATGACGACCGCGGTCATGAGCCAGATGGACGGGATCCCGCCGTGCGCCAGCACCATCGTCGGGACGGTCGTCACGAGCAGGAGCTCGATGATCCTCGGCTTCGTGAGCGAGATGTACGCGCGCACGGTGTCCGCCGGACCCGGCTCGCGTGCCGTCGCCCGGGCCGGCAGCTCGGCGGGACGCAGCCGTCGGGTCGTGAGCAGCAGCCAGACCGATGCGCCCCACATCGCGGCACCAACCGCGAGGTGCGGGACGACGAAGACGGCCGAGAGCCGCGAGACGACGTTCAGCCCGCCGAGCGCGACCTGGATGGCGAGGAGGATGACGAGCCCGACGGCGAGACGCCGCGGCGTCGGCGCATCGGTCGAGCGGTGGATGGCGACCGCGGACCACGTGACGAGGATCGCGAGCAGGACGCTCATGGCCCGGTGGGCGAAGTGGACCGCCTGCTGCTCGCCGGCGATCGCCGGGATCGCCGCGCCATCCATGAGGGGGAAGTCGGCGTACGCGAGGCCGGCGTGCTGGCCGGTCACCCAGGAGCCGAGCAGCATCTGCGCGAGGATGGCGACGGCGGTGACGGCCACGAGGCGCGTGAGGCCCGACCGCGCGTGCGCGGCGGGCATCGGTCCGCGCGTCGCCCGCTCGGCAATGAAGACGACCGCGGCCAGGACGACGAGCGCCATGCCGAGGTGGGCGGTCACGAGCTCGGCAGCAAGCCCCTCGAGCACGACTGCGGCACCGAGCAGGGACTGGACGATGACGAGGAGGCCGGCCACGATCGCGGCCGCGAGCAGGGGGATGTCACGGCGACGGCGGCTGAAGAGCGTGACCAGGCCGATGGCGCCGACGAGCGGCCCGACGAAGACCGCGGCAATGAGGCGGTGGCTGTGCTCGATCCAGGCATGCAGGTCGGCGGGGGGCAGCCAGTCACCGAAGCAGAGCGGCCAGTCGGGGCAGCCCAGGCCCGAGTCGGTGGCTCGCACGAGGCCGCCCACGGCGATCAGGACGAAGGTGGCGACGGCAGCAGCGACCGCCAGCCTGGCAAATCGGGTCAAATCTGGTTCCTCTGGCCGCGCGAGGGGCTGGGGGCGCGAGCGCCATCATGATAGCGGCGCCGGCCCGCTGGGTCCCGAGTCGCGGCCTCGCGGCGAGCCGGTACGATGCGTCGATGCCCGACGGAACGCTCCTCCAGGTCAACGTCTCGGACGGTGGCGTGCCGAAGCTGCCCGTCCCCACCGCCCGGGTGACGAGCGGCGGGGTCGAAGGTGACCGCCAGCGGGAGATCACGGTGCACGGTGGCCCGCACCGCGCCGTCTCGATCCTTGGCATCGAGGCGATCCGGCGCGTCGCCGCGGAGGGCCACCCGATCGCGCCGGGCACGACGGGCGAGAACTTGACGACCGAGGGGTTCGACGTCTCGGCCCTGCCGGTCGGCACGCGGCTGGCGATCGGAGGCGAAGTCGTCCTCGAGCTCTCCGCCCCAACGAACCCATGCCGCACGATTCGCCACTCGTTCACCGACCTGCGCTTCGGCCGTCTCGCGATGAAGGCCCACCCCGCGGACAGCCGAATGTACGCGCGCGTCGTGCGCGAGGGCGTCGTGCGACCGGGTGACCCGATCACGCTCTCCCCGCCGGCCGACGACGCGGCCGAGCGCTTCCGCATCGCCGACCGCCTCGACGGGGCCGAGCGCGAGAGCTCGGTGGCATTCTGGAAGGCGGCGGCCGACGCCGGCATCAGCACGCGCCTGCTCTACGACGGCGAGGTCGCGGTGGCGGCGACGCCGTCCGTGCCGGGGCCGGCCTTCAACCTCGCCCTCGGGTTCGCCCACCTTCCGAACCTCGTCGACCTGGCGCTCGAGCACTTCAGACGACATGGCGTCAGCGGCTGGGTCCTCACCGACGACCCACCCTGGCCGGGCGCGGAGGCGGAGACCGTCTTCGCGCGCTGGGCGGTACCGGCCGATGCGCTGGCCGCCGAGCCGCCGCCCGCCGGCGTCGTCGTCCGGGAGCTGGCGCGCGACGAGGTCGGCGCGTGGGGGCGGGTCGTCGTCGAGGCGAGCGACCTACCGCCCGACGTCAGCCGGGCCTGGACACGCGTCGAGCCCGAGCTCGCCCGGGCGGCGCACCACCATCGGTTCGTGGCGGAGCTCGACGGCCGGCCCGTCGCGGCCGGCAGCGTGCACGTCCATCGCGGCGTCGGCTGGCTGCGCGCCGGCTCGGTCCTACCCGCGTTCCGGGGGCGGGGCCTGCAGCGCGCCCTCATCGTCGCGCGCGCGGCGCACGCCGCCCGCGCCGGCTGCGACCTCATCGGCGCCTCGACCGTCGAGGACGGAGCGTCGGCGCGCAACGTCACGCGGCTGGGGTTCGAGCGAGCCGGAACGCGCCGCAGCTATCCGGCCGTCGCCCCGCGCGCCTGACGCACGCGCCGCTCCGCGCTCCGTGCCTGCGGGGCGAAGCGCAGCGGTGGTGGGACGAGCGGCAGGGCACGCCGCGTGACGGCCGCCAGGCGATCGATCCCCCGCTCCCGGGCCAAGGACCAGCGAATTCCGTACTGGCGCCGCAGCGCGTCCGGCAGGGTCGCCAGCGAGAGGAGGTGGGCGGCGTCCCACGCGACACGCGGGGCCCACCGCGACGGATAGAGCACGGTCCGCGCGATCTCCCTCGCGGCGGGCGTGACCCGAACCCGTCCTGACTCGACCATCTCGGCCATCCAGGCGCGCAGCTCACCCACGGTCCGCGGGACCTCGCCGGCGGGCACATTGAGCAGGATGGCGACGCGCGCGCACTCCTCGTGGTAGGCCTGCTCCTCCGCGTCGGTCAATGGCTGCACGAAGCGCGAGTACACGCGCAGGGCCGTGTCGACGAGCGTGGCGTGGACCCACAGGAGAGCCTCCGGGTCGAGCGCGGAGTACGCCCCGCCGCCCGGCATGACGCCGCGCACGGAGCCGTGGATGGCATTGACGCGACGGATCGTCGCCTCCGCTCGCGACCGGCTGCCGAAGACGACGTCGAAGCTGCTCGTCAAGGTGCGCAGCAGGCGGCCGAATGGATCAGTGGCGTACGTCGAGTGCTCGACCACTCCGGCCGCGACGACCGGATGGGCGGCCTGCATGAGGAGCGCGCACGAGCCCCCGGCGAGGACGAGCACCTCGCGGTCGATCCGCCACGACATGCTGCCGGGACCGAA
>DATKDB010000065.1:0-14045 GCA_035512895.1 Binatia bacterium
GGCGTGACCATCCAGGTACGGTGTGTTGCAGTACTGGGTACTACTCAAACCGCCGCGCGGGGTGCATAATCGCCGGCGCGGAGGTTTCCAGCCATGCGCCCAAGCCGCGTAGTCCGAGCATTCGCAGCGGTTGCCGTCGTGGCCCTGGTCATGGGCGTGCTTGCACCTGGGACCGCACTCGCCCAGACGCCCGCGCCACCTCACGATCCCGAAGCGGAAACGCTCGTCGAGGATTCCTGGATCGTCATGCTCGTCTCCGGCGCTGACGCGGCCGCCGATGCCCCCGGCCTGGCGCGGGCCGCCGGTGGCAACGTCGGACACGTGTATCGCCACGCGCTGACCGGCTTCCAGCTGAAGGGATCGGCGGCGGCGGCCGATGCATTGCGCCGCAATCCCCGGGTCGTATCGGTCGAGGCGGACCGCGGTGTCGAGCTCGCCGAGATACTCCCGTTCGGCGTCGAACGCATCTCCGCCTTCCGCACGGACGGTAGCGGCGCCTATCAGGCCGGGTTCAGGGGTGCCGGCGCGCGGATCGCCGTCCTCGACACCGGGATCGACCTGGACCATCCCGACCTTGTGGCGAGCATCGACGCTGCCCTTGGGCGCAACTGCATCGACGGCTCGATGCCCCCGAACGACGGCTACGGCCATGGCACGCACGTCGCGGGCACGGCGGCCGCGCCGCTCAACGGGACCGGCGTCGTCGGCGTCGCGCCTGAGGCTCGCCTGGTGGCGATCAAGGTCTTCACCGACGCGGGCTCGTCGAGTGAAGCTCTCGTGCTCTGCGGCCTGGACCATATCACCGGACTGAATCTCGACAGCGATCCCGACAACGACATCGACGTCGCCAACATGAGCTTCGGCGAGCAGCGCGCCTGGGGGGACTGCGCCAGCGAGGCACTCCATGCCGCCATCTGCGCTGCGGCCGCAGCGAACATCACGCTCGTCGCCGGCGCGGGCAATTCGGCGGTAAACGCCGGGAGCTTCGTTCCCGGCGCCTTCCCGGAGGTGATCAGCGTGTCCGCGCTCGCCGACTTCGATGGTGAGCCGGGTGGCCTGATGGGCTGTGGTTGGGTTTCCGAGCTCTTCTGGACCGAGTGCGACGACACGATGGCCTTCTTCAGCAATTACGGGGCGTCGGTCGACATCATCGCGCCGGGCGTGCAGGTCTACTCGACCTGGACAGGCGGCGGGTACAAGACCTCGAGCGGGACGAGCATGGCCACTCCCCATGTCGCCGGTGTTGTGGCACTCATGGCAGCGGCCAATCCGTCGCTGACCCCGTCGCAGGCGATTGACGTACTGCGCCTGACCGGCGAGTGCCCCAACGGGCAGGCCGCGGACGCAGATGGTCTGTCGGGCTGCACGGGCCAGGGCACCTGGCCCGACGACCCCGATGGAATCCCGGAGCCGATGCCCCACGCGCTTCGCGCGGCCCAGTCGGTCGGAACGCCTCCACCCCCTCCACCGCCTCCGGGTGACCCGACCGCTCCCGGCGCACCGATCCTCACCGCCGCGACGGGTGACACTGACAGCGTGACGCTCATGTGGAGCGCTCCGGCCGATGACGGCGGTGACGAGATCACCGGCTACGAGGTGTGGCGCGGCGCCGCCTCAGATAGCGTCACCCTGCTGGCGACGCTCGGTGTGCAGGGGAGCTACGACGACACGACGGCTGAGGCCGGAGAGACGTACCTGTACCAGGTCGCGGCCATCAACGCCGTGGGAACAGGCCCTCTCTCGAACGGCCTCACCGCGGGGCTGATCATGCCGGCGTCGGCCCCCACGCTCCTGGGCGCGTCGGCCGATGGCGCGGCCGCACTGAGCTGGACGGTTCCGGAAGATGACGGCGGCAGCCCGATCAGTGGATACAACGTCTACCGCAGCATCGAGAGTGGGCTCGAGGGGCTGCTGGATACGACCTCCGCCGGCCAGACGACCTACGTCGACTTCGGACTGACCAACGGCACCGACTACACGTACCGCGTCGCGGCGCTGACGGGAGCCGGGATCGGTGCGTTCTCCAACGTCGTCACGGTCACACCTTCAGCCGATGTAACCGCACCCAGCGCCCCATTGAACCTGACCGCAGCCAAGGCGAAGGGCAACACCTCCGCCGTGCCTCTGTCCTGGTCGGCACCCGCCAGCGATGGCGGGAGTCCGATCGCGAGCTACTTCGTCTATCGCCGTGACCCCGGCCAGACGACATTCCAGCCCATCGGCTTCACCGATGCCGCGACCACGTCGTTCGTGGACACGGACACCGTACGCCGTGCGACGTACACGTATTACGTCACGGCTTGGAACGCGTACGGTGGAAGCCCGCCCTCCAACGAGGTCACCATCCGCACGAAGTAAGGGTGTCGTCGTGACGCCGTTGTCGCCACGACCCTACCGGACCAGTGCCACGGCGATCTCTGCCGAACCCACGGAACCGTGAGGAGTACGTGCTGCACATGGGTCGGCGCGTCTAGTCGACGTCGTCCACGATCTCACCGCCGGGCATCCAGAATCGACCATCGTCGAGGCGCACGGCCCACGCGAGCTCGCTGAACAGGCACTCGAGCTCCGGGTTGTCGTGGCAGTGCGGGCTGTCGACGTAGAGCACGAACTCGCCGCCGAGGTCGGCGGGCAGCGGCGGCAACGGTTCCTCGAGCAGCGCCACCTCGCCGAGCCTGACCTGGTGGTCCGTCACCGGGAGGAAGCGGCTGACCGCGACCATCTCCCCGTCCGCGAGGAGCGGAACGACCCACGTCTGCATGTCGTTCGTGACGTCGGTCCCTTCGATGACGCGGTCAGCGGTCCGCTCGACGCCGTCGAGCTGTGGCCAGGCCCCGGCGCTCGTGAGCGCGTGATCGATGAATCCTTCCTCCGAGGGCTCAAAGCATTCACCGCCCACGTCCACCGGCGCGCACGGACCGGACGGCTCCACGAGTCCGCAGCCCGCGAGGACGATCATCGGGATGCCGAGAAGGAGTCGGTACATATCGGTGAAGACGGCCCTCGCGGTGCGGTGACCAGATCGGCGCCGAAGGTCCTTCCTGCGCGCCATTCGGTGGCGTTGCCTGAACGCCTCCGAGGGCGGATGATGGTGTCAGATGTTCGACCGCGCGCTCCGTCTCGCCCTCATCGCGACGCTCTTGGCTGCCTGCCAGGTCGGCAGCGCTGCGGAGCGGCCGACGAAGGCGGATCCCAGCGAAGACGCGCCGGTCGCCGTGGCGGCGGCGACCGCCCTCCCCACCGCGCTCCCGACGGCTCCGCCCAGGACGACCGCGCGACCGACGGTAACTCCCTCGCCCACTCCGACGCCGATTCCGACGCCGACCCCGCCCCCGCCGACCGCGTTCGCGTTCAATCTCTACCAGGAGGGCGACTTCGTCCCGCAGTACACGTTCGAATGGTGCGTCGGGGCCAGCATCCAGATGTCGTACAACATGGTCGCGGCCGACACCCGCGCGTCACGCGACGACCAGGAGACGCTCTGGGAGCACGCCCGGTCGAGGTCCAGCAACTTGTTCAACGGGGCGAACCCGCGTGGCTGGGCTACGGTCCTCAACGAGATCGGGATCGGTCCCTACGAGCTCGTCTCGGTTCCCGACTACAACGACGCGTTGCGCACGGCCGCCGCCGCGATGCGTGACACCGGGCGCCCGGTCGGGCTCGTCATGTGGCGCGGGCGGCATGCCTGGGTGATGAGCGGCTTCGAATCGATCGGCGATCCCGCCACCCATCCGGACTTCCGCGTCACCGGCGTCCGGGTGCTCGACCCGCTCTTCCCGTACGGCAGTGGCACGTGGGGTCCATCGCCGGCGCCGAACAGTCTCCTGTCGCCCGAAGAGCTGGCGAAGCAGTTCGTCATCCGGGAGCCGCGGCGCTGGAGCAGCAACCTCGGCGCAGGCTACATGCTCGTTTTGCCGAGAGCGGGCGACTCGACCGCAGGATCGAGCTCCGGCTAGCGGACCCGTGCCATCAGGCACAATCGACGAGCCATGACGGAAGCCACGCCAGCCCTCACCGGGTTCGACCACGTCCAGCTCGCCATGCCGCGCCGCGGTGAGGCACAGGCTCGCGAGTTCTACGGATCGGTGTTGGGACTGCGGGAAGTGCCCAAGCCCGATCCGCTGGCGCAGCGCGGCGGCTGCTGGTTCGCCGGCACCGGCATCCACGTCCACCTCGGCGTGGCCGACGACTTCCATTCCGCGAGCAAAGCGCATCCAGCCTTCCGGGTTCGCGGGCTCGCCGCACTGCGAGAGCGGCTCGTCTCGTCGCGGGTCGTGATCGAGGACGACGACTCCCTCCCCGGTGTCCGCCGCTTCTACGCGGCCGATCCCTTCGGCAACCGGCTCGAGTTCGTCGAGGATGCCGATGGCGGGTTCACGGAGCGATGACGATGAACGCCGACGACGATTCCAGGTTCCTGGCCGTTGCGATCGAGCAGGCGCGGCTCGGGCGAGACGAGGGAGGCATCCCGATCGGCGCCGCCCTCGTCGTCGACGGGGAGGTCCTTGGCGCAGGGCGGAACCGCCGACTGCAGGACGGCAGCGCCATCCGCCACGGCGAGACCGATGCGCTCGAGAACGCCGGCCGGCTGCCCGCATCGGTCTACCGGCGCGCGACGATGTACACGACCCTGTCACCCTGCGACATGTGCACCGGGGCGATCCTGCTCTACGGCATCGCGCGCGTCGTGATGGGCGAGAACCGCACGTTCGTCGGCGGCGAGGCCCTGCTCCGCGCCGAGGCGTCGAGCTCGTGAACCTGGACTCCGACGAGTGCGCCGAGCTGATGGCCGAGTTCATCGCCGCGCGCCCGGAGGAGTGGAACGAGGACATCGGCGAGGCGTAGGCACGGGGTGAACCATTTGGCCGCAGCGGCCCTAGATAGCGCAGAGGAGGATCGCGGATGCTCGAGGGCCTGATTGGCCCGCTTCGCGTTGTCCTGCAGCGAAGTTTCGCCGACTGGCTCATCGTGGCCGCCACGTGGCTCGTCATCCTGTGCGCGACGACGCTCGTGGCGATCGGCTTCCTCTACGGCGACGCGGTCGCGCTCACCGGCCTGCGCCAGGTCATCCGTGAGGCGCCCCCGGGCGCGACGACGGTCGCCGTGCAGCTGCGCGCGTCGGGCGAAGAGCTGACGGAGGTGGAGCCGGCGATCGAGCGCCAGCTGGACCGGATCCTCGCCTGGACCGGTGGAGAGCTGATCACGGTGACGTGGTCGGAGACGTACGCGCTGCCGGCCACGGGATCCTCGCAGGACCGGGCCGACCTCGCCCTCTTCGGCTCGTACGAGGGCCTCGAGCGCCACGCCACGCTGACGGCGGGCACGTATCCGGAGGCCGGCGCGGAGCCGATGGAGGTGGCACTCCCGGCGGCGAGCGCCGAACGGCTCGGGCTGGCGGTCGGCGACGTCCTGGAGCTGAGCAGCCAGCGCGGCAGCGATCGAACGATCGCGGTCCGCATCGCCGGCACCTGGGCGCCGAATGACGGCGAGGACCCGTACTGGCGCGGCGACCTCTTCGAGATCGACGGCGTGACGGAGGGGTCCTCCTTCACGACCCACGGGCCGTTCGTCGTGGCGCGCCCCGACCTCGTCGCCCGCACGGCCTCGGGTGACCTGGCGCTCGAGGTTCGCGCCCTCCCGGACTTCGAAGGCCTGGCCGTCGGGGACGTCGGCTCGATGCGTCGCGACACCGCTGCCCTCGACCGGCGCCTGACCGATGCGCTCGGCGAGCGAGCGGCGTTCCAGATCAGCACCGAGCTCGACACGATCCTCGCCGACGTCGGCCGATCCCTGCTCGTCAGCCGCAGCGGGGTCGTCGTGCTCACGATCCAGTACGCGGTCCTCGCCGGCTACGCGCTCCTCCTCGTCGCCGGGTTGCTCGTCGAGCAGCGTCGCATCGAGACGGCCCTCATTCGCTCGCGCGGCGGGGGGGTGGGCCACGTCGTGCTCATGTCGTTCCTCGAGGGGCTTGCGCTCGTCGTGCCGGCCGTGCTGGCGGCCCCGTGGCTGGCGGTCGGCGCGCTCAACCTGCTCAACGTGGCCGGGCCGCTCGCCGAAGCCGGGATCCGGATCGACCCACGCGTCGATGAGGCGGTCTGGGTCGCCACCGCGGTCGCCGGCGTCGCCGCTGTCGCCGGGCTCGTCCTGCCGGCGCTGACGTCGGGTCGCGGCCTCTTGGCCGTCCGCCAGTCGCTGGCGCGGCAGGGCAGCCGGTCCCTCGCGCAGCGTCTCGGCATCGACCTGGCGCTCGTCGCACTGGCTGCGTTGGGACTCTGGCAGCTGCGCCAGTACGGGGCGCCGCTGACCGAGACGGTGCGGGGAGAAATCGGCCTCGATCCGCTGCTCGTGGCAGCCCCGGCGATCGGGCTCCTGGCCGGCGCCATCGTCGCCCTGCGCCTCGTGCCACTGTCGGCGGAGCTCGGGGAGCGCGTCCTGCGCCGCCGTCGCGGCCTCGTGGCGCCGCTCGGGGCGCGGCAGGTCGCGCGGCGTCCGCTGCGCTACACACGGTCCGCGCTCCTCCTCATGCTGGCCGCGGCGCTCGGCACGTTCGCCGGGGCGTACGCGAGCACGTGGACGCGGTCACAGGCCGATCAGGCGATCTACCGCACCGGGTCCGACGTGCGCGTCGAGGTGTCGGGCTTCCCCGACCTGCTCGGGTGGGCGATCGGCCAGGCGTACCGATCCGTCGACGGCGTCGAGACCGCGCTGCCGGTCGTTCGCCAGCGGTTCGACGTGGCCGATGGGAACGGCCAGCTCCTCGCGCTCGACGCCGGGACGGCGGAGGCGGTCGTTACCGTGCGTCCCGACCTGGCGTCACAGCCGATCGGCGAGCTCCTCGGCCGGCTCGGCGAGGGCGGCGCGACGACCACCGGAATCCCGTTGGCGGACGAGCCGGCCTACCTGGCCGTCGAGCTGTCCGCCGCCCTCCAGCCGCGAGGGTCCGACGAAGAAGAGGGGGAGGAACCCGAGAACGCGCCGCTGAGCCCGACATTTCCCGGCATCGTGCCGTCGGTGCTCGTGCGCGATGCGGATGGGCTCATCCATCGCCTGGAGGGCGGCCGGCTCACCGTCGGCGGGTCCGATCAGCGACTCGTGCTCGAGCTGACCGGCGCCGGAGACCTCGGGCTGGCCCCGGCGCACCCGCTCGAGATCCTCGCGGTCGAGCTCGGCATTCAGCTGCCGGACGAGGTCGCCGCGACCGGCACGCTCGACCTCGTGGCGCTCGAGTCGTCGCCCGGCCCGGATGGGCCGTGGAGCGCCGTGCCGCTCGACGAGCTGGCGTGGAGCCGCACGGACGCGGGTCACGATCCGCAGGCGCTCGGTCCCGCCGGGCCCGTCGCAATCGAGTCGCCGCTGCTCGGCTCCGGCGCGCTCATCAACACCGTCCTGCGCCTGGGCGGAGCGTCGACCGCCTCGGAGCCGATCCCGGCCCTCGCGGGCAGCCGGCTGCTCGAGACGATCGGCGCGGCGGTGGGCGACACGGTCGACCTCGGCTCGCTCGGCGTGCAGCGCCGGTTCGTCATCGTCGGTACCCTCGACGCCTTCCCGACCCTCGACCCAGGGGAGCCGCTCCTCGTCGTCGACCTCGCGACGCTGGCGGCTGCCGACGCGGCAGCCGGCCGAGATGCCAGCGCCGATGAATGGTGGCTCGTCACCGAGCCCGACCGGGGGGCGGCGGTCGCCGAGGAGCTGCGCGCGGAGCCCTACTCGGCCGCCTCGGTCGTGGCCCGCGACGACCTCCATCGCGACCTGCTGAGCGACCCGGTGGCGCTCGGGGTGGTCGGCTCCCTCGCCCTCGGGGCGCTCGCGGCGATCGTCTTCGCGACGATCGGCTTCATGGTCAGCGCCACCGTCTCGACCCGGGAGCGCCTCGGAGAGTTCGCGCTGCTCCAGGCGATCGGCCTGTCGCATCGGCAATTGTCCGGCTGGCTGTCGATGGAGAACGCATTCCTGCTCGTCATGGGCCTGGCCGTCGGCACGGGGCTGGGCCTCGTCCTGGCGTGGGTCGTCCTGCCGTTCGTGACGCTCACGCAGGAAGCCACGCTGGCCGTCCCGCCGGTCGAGGTCGTCATTCCGTGGGGCATCTACGGGCTGCTCTACCTCGCCGCGGCCGTGGCGCTCGTCGTGACCGTCTTCGTCATCGGGAACCTCCTCGCGCGCGTGCGGGTGAGCGGCGTCCTGCGCTCGGGAGGGGAGTGAGCCGATGACCGCCATCCGCCTGCTCATCGGCCGCCTGCGCACCGACCGGGTGCCCGCGCTGCTGCTCGCGATCCTCGTCTTCGTGACCGCCCTCGTGGCGGCGAGCGCGCCGCGCCTGTTCACGCGCGTCGCCGATGCGGGACTGCGCTACGAGGTCGCCCAGGCGAGCGTCGTCGAGCGCAACATCCAGCTCGGACGGATCACGCGTCCCGAGGTGCCGGCCACCGACGGGATGGGCGAGGTCGCCCGGACCGAGGCGACGATCGAGGCGGCCCTGCCCGCATCGGTGCGGCGGATCATCTCCGGCGACTCGCACTTCGCCGAGAGCATCGTCTGGCGGATCCCGGGCCGGCCATCGGAGCGCCCCGGCTTCATGACGCTCCAGTTCCAGGCCCTCGACGAGGAGATCCGCCTCGTCGACGGGCGGCTGCCGACCGGCCGGACCGAGTCGATCATGGTCGAGCCGCCGCCGGGCATCGATGGCGGCCCGGCGGAACTCCCGGCGACGTTGTTCGAGATCGCGCTCTCGACGGCCACGGCCGACGCGCTCGGCGCGTCGATCGGCGACCGGATGGACCTCATTCCGGACCCGGACGATCCGCTCGTCGGACAGTTCGGTATCGGCGAGGCCGCGGCCGCGGACGTCGTCGGCATCTACGAGGTCGTCGACCCGGCTGCCGACTTCTGGATCGGCGACTACGGCCTCGACCAGCCGACCCAGGTGCCGGTCGGGATCAGCACGGTCATGATCTACTCCACGGCGTTGCTCTCGCCCGACGCGTACCCGGCCCTGACCCGGATGAGCGCGCCGATCCGGTACACGTTCCGTTACTACGTCGATCCGGAGCGCCTCGACGCCGGCATGCTCGACGAGCTCGTCATCGACCTCCAGCAGATGGAGGCCGTCTACGCCTCGTTCGCGACGGCGCCCGATCCGACGCGCACGACCCTCCAGAGCGGACTGCTCGAGCTCACGAACAGCTTCCTCGCCGAGCGACGGACCTCCGAGGCCGTCCTGACGACCGCGGCCATCGGGCCGGCGGCCGTCGCGATCGCCGCCGTCGGCGTCCTCTCGCTGCTCGCCATCCGCCGCCGCCGCGGCGCGCTCCTCCTCCTCCGCGGCCGCGGGACCTCGACCTCCCAGATCGTCGCCTCGCACGTCATCGAGGGTCTCCTGCTGACGGTCGCCCCCGCGGCCCTCGCCGCGGCCCTCGCCACTCGGCTCGTCGACGCCCGCGCGACGCCGATGACCCAGGTTGCCGCCGGGGCCGTCGCGCTCGCCACGATCGTCGTCCTCGCCGCCGCGACGCTGCCGACCGCGCTTTCGTCACTGCGGCGCTCGGATCGCGACGAGCCGTCCGGGATCGGCGCGAGCCCGCGCCGGCTCGCGTTCGAGGGGCTGGCGGTCGGTCTCGCGATCGGCGGGGTCGCCCTCCTGCGCCAGCGCGGGCTCGCCGGCGGCAGCGCGGCCGGGCAGCTCGCTGGCGTGGATCCGTTCCTCGCGGCCGTGCCTGCGCTCGTCGGGCTGGCGGTCGGGATCGTGACCGTGCGGCTCTACCCGTATCCGATCCGCGCGGCCGGGTGGCTCGCCGGCGGTGGCCGCGGGCTCGTGCCGGCGCTTGGCCTGCGGCGCGCCGAGCGGCAGGCGGGGACCGGCCACCTCCCACTCGTCGTCCTCCTGCTGACGATCGCGATCGGCACCTTCAGCTCGACGATGCTCACGACGATCGACCGCGGTCAGGCCGCCGAGTCGTGGCAGGCCGTGGGCGCGGCGCACCGAGTCGTCGCGTCCGACGCCGCGCTCCCGGCCGAGCTGGACCTGACCGGGGTGGAGGGCGTCTCCGCGGTGGCCGGCGTACACCAGGTCGATGCGTCGATCGGCCTCGCCGGCGGCAGCCGAACGGCGCTCATCGCCTTGGACGCCGCCGAGTACGAGGCCGTGACACGCGACACGCCGGCAGAGACGCGATTCCCGGCCTCGTTCCGCGAGGCGGCCGGCGACGCGAGACCAGGGACGAGCGACGCGCCGATCCCGGCCATCGTGTCGCGCGCGCTGGCGCGCGCGAGCACGACCGCCCTGAGCGTGGGCGACACGTTCGAGATCACCGTCACGGCCCGCTTCGCGACGTTCGAGGTCGTCGAGCTGCGCGAGTCGATCCCGGCGCAGCCGGCCAGCGGCCTCTTCGTCGTCGTGCCGCGCGACCTCCTGCGGGCCGGGCTGATCGACCGGCCGCTCGCCGACACGAGCCTCTTCGTCCGGGCGCCGGCCGGCGCGACGGACGCGCTGCGTGCCGGCGTCGAGGAGTCCGGCGCGAACGCTCGCGTCGAGTCGCAGGCTGAGCGGCTCAGCACGCTGCGCCAGCGGCCGCTCGTCGAGGCGATCGGGGCCGGCTTCACCTTGGCGCTCGCCCTCGCCGTCGCGTATGCCGCGCTCGCGGTCATCGTCTCGCTGCTCATGTCCGGCGTCGCGCGCGCTCGCGAGACAGCGCACCTCCGGACCCTCGGCATCGGCCGCTGGCAGATCATCGGGCTGACGATCGTGGAGCACGGGCCGCCGGTGCTCGTCGCGCTCGTGGCCGGCCTGCTCCTCGGCGTGGCCGTCGCCTGGGTCGTGCTGCCGGGACTCGGGTTGAGCGCGTTCACCGGCGCGCGGGTCGACCCCGCGCTGGCGGTCGACGTCGGGCAGCTGGCCGTGCTGATGGCGGCCCTGCTCGGGATCGTCATCATCGGTGTCGCGCTCGCGGCGTGGGCACAGCGACGGGCGGATCCGGCGTCCGCGGTTCGCGAGGGATTCGAGTGACGGGCAAGATGGCGAGGTGCACGACCCGATGAGCGATCCCCGCAGCGAGATCGTCGACCTGCCACGCGACGCACCGGCGCGGAATGCGACGCCGTGGGCCGAGGCCCAGTCGGAGGCGGGGGCGACGGTCGAGGCGCGAGCCCGCCGCCGCTTCGGCGAGGGCGCGCAGATCGTGTGCGACAACCTCGTCAAGATCTTCAAGGTTGCGGACCTGGAGGTCGTGGCGCTCCAGGGGCTCGACCTCCTCGTCGACGCGGGCGAGATGATCGCCATCGTCGGCGCCTCCGGCTCGGGCAAGTCGACGCTGCTCAACATCCTCGGCGGCCTGGACGTTCCATCCGCGGGGCGTGCGACGGTCGCCGGTCACGACCTGACCCAGATGGGACGCCGCGAGCGAACTCGCTACCGGCGCCGGACGATCGGCTTCGTCTGGCAGCAGACCGCGAAGAACCTGCTGCCCTACCTCTCGGCGGTCGAGAACGTCGAGATGCCGATGATGCTGAACGGCGCCGCGGACCGGAAGCGAGCGCTCGAGTTGCTCGGCATGGTGGGCCTGGCCGGACGCGCGGACCATCGGCCCGATCGCCTGTCGGGTGGTGAGCAGCAGCGCGTGGCGATCGCCGTCGCCCTGGCGAACCAGCCCGAGGTGCTGCTCGCCGACGAGCCGACCGGCGAGCTGGACACGGTCACGAGCGCCGAGGTGTTCGACCTCATGCGCCACGTGAACGCGGAGCTGGGGACGACGGTCATCATCGTCACCCACGACGCGCTCGTCAGCGAGCAGGTCCAGCGCACGGTGGCGATCCGCGACGGACGGACCTCGTCCGAGACGCTGCGGCGCGGGCGTCTCTCCGACGAGGGCGAGCACGAGATCTTCGCCGAGGAGTTCGCCGTCCTCGACCGGGCCGGGCGCCTCCAGCTCCCGCGTGGCCACGTCGAGGCGCTCGGCCTCGAGCGGCGCGTGCGCCTCCGGCTCGAGCACGATCACATCAGCATCTGGCCCGACGTGCACACGGAGGAGGACCGATGAGCGCGCAGGAGCGCTGGGCTCCGGGTCACGGGCCGATGGTCGTGGCCGAGTCGCTCAGCCGCGACTACCCCTCTGGCGACACGGTCGTCCACGCCCTGCGCGGGGTTTCCTTCGCGCTCGAGCGCGGGCAGCTCATGGCCGTCAAGGGCCGGTCGGGTTCGGGTAAGACGACGCTGCTCAACCTGCTCGGCGGCCTGGACAAGCCGACCTCGGGACGGGTGCTCGTGGACGGTGCCGAGGTGTCGGCGATGTCGGAGCGGCAGCTGGTCGATTTCCGTCGCAACACGGTCGCCTTCATCTTCCAGGCGTTCGGGCTCGTGCCGATCCTGTCGGCCGCGGAGAACGTCGAGATCCCGTTGCGCCTCGTGCGCGCCGAACCCGCGGCGCGGGACGATCGCGTCATGGAGCTGCTCGAGCTCGTCGGCCTGGCCGAGCGGGCGAACCACCGGCCGCACGAACTGTCCGGCGGCGAGCAGCAGCGCGTGGCGATCGCCCGCGCCCTCGCGAACCGGCCGAAGCTCCTCCTCGCCGACGAGCCGACCGGCCAGCTGGACTCGACCACCGGCCACGCGATCATGGCCACCCTGCGGGCCGTCGTCCGCGCCGAGGGCGTGACCGCCGTCGTCGCCACCCACGATCCGGCGCTCCTCGACCTCGCGGATCGCGTCCTCGAGATCCAGGATGGCCGCATTCGCGAGGTGGAGCCGGCCGTCGCCCCGGCCTGAGCGCCAACGGTCAGCCGACCTCCTCGAGCCTGTGTCATCCGGAAACGCGTGATAATCGTCCTACATGGTGGGCGAGGCGATCGACTGGGTGCTCCGGCTGGGCGACGAGTACGGCGTCGACCCGCTCGTGTACGCCCTCATCTGGGTCGGTTCTCTGCCGCTCTTCCTGCTCTCGCTCGGCTGGCTGGTTCGCAGCCTGCGCCGCCGCGAGCCGCTCATGCCGTCGCTGATCTCGACCGCATTCTTCTTCCTCGCACCGACCCTGTACGTGTTCGCGGCCGGGCGCGACCTGCCGGCCTGGGTCTACGTGGTGCTCATCGCCCTGGCCATCATCGGCGCCGTGGCGACGACCCGGAAGGTCCGGGCTCGCCTGAGGCGGGCGGACGGCGGCTAGGCGGCGCCCTCGCCTGCCGGTGGTGATGCGCAGCTCGGTGCTATCATCCGCCCGATGCCACCGACTCCGCGGCGCATGGAGCTCCGGGCCACGGAATCGGCAGGCGCCTGGCACTCGAGATCCTGTTGCGCAGACGCGTGCCCCTCGTCGGAACACGTATCTGGTGAATCGCGATGCGCATCCTGTTGATCGGCGTCGGCACGGTCGGAGAGGCGATCGCCCGCATCTCGGCGACGGCCGACTGGTGCGAGGCGATGATCCTCGCCGACTACGACGAGTCCCGAGCCCGCTCGCTGGCCGATTCGCTCGGCGATCCCGAGCGCTTCCCGGCCATTCGCATCGACGCGCGTGACGCCGCGAGCGTCACCGAAGCGACGCGGGCCCATCGCGCGGACCTCGTCATGAACGCCGTCGACCCGCAGTTCGTCATGCCGATCTTCAGCGGAGCGCTCGATGCCGATGCCCACTACATGGATATGGCGTGCAGCCTCTCGAAGCCGCACCCGGATCGGCCCTTCGAGCTGCCTGGGGTGAAGCTGGGCGACGAGCAGTTCGCGATGGACGAGGCCTGGAAGGCGAAGGGCAAGCTCGCGCTCGTCGGCATGGGCATGGACCCGGGATTGACCGATGTCTTCGCCGCCCGCGCCGCGAAGCACGAGTTCGACGAGGTGCACGAGGTGCACGTCCGCGACGGCGGCGACCTCGAGATCCCGGGCTTCGCGTTCGCCCCGGTGTTCAGCATCTGGACGACGATCGAGGAGTGCCTGAACCCGCCGGTCATCTGGGAGAACGGCGAGTGGCACACGACCGAGCCGTTCAGCGGCCCTGAGTCGTTCCCGTTCCCGGAGGGCATCGGGCCGGTCGAATGCGTCAACGTCGAGCACGAGGAGGTGCTCC
>DATKDB010000066.1:0-2375 GCA_035512895.1 Binatia bacterium
TGACCGTCTGCTTCAGCAGCGGGCGCAGGATGTTGTAGATGTCGCTCTTGGCGGTGACGACACCGGTGTTGATGTAGAGCTTGGCACGCGGCTCGGTCATCTACCCATCGTACGCGGATCGTCGGCGAGTCTAGCACCGCAATCGGGGCGCGGCGGTTCCGCACGGACCGGTGAGCTACGATACGCCCCGTGAAGCTGCTGGCGGCCGACATCGGCAACACGAACATCTCGATCGGTCTGTTCGACGATGACCGACTCGCGCGCTCCTGGCGCGCCATCACCCGTGCCAACGCCACCGCGGACGAGCTGGCGGCCATGCTCACCGGTCTCCTCGCCCTCGACGGGCACCGCCTCGAGGACCTCGACGCCATCGCCCTCGCGAGCGTCGTTCCGCCGCTCAGCGAGACGTGGGAGCGGCTCGCGGCCGAGCGGGTCGGGGTCGAGCCGGCGATCGTGGACGCCGCCGCCCTCGAGGGCATCCTGGAGATCCGCATCGACCGGCCGGCCGAGGCCGGGGCCGATCGCCTGGCGAATGCCCTGGCGGCCCGGATCGAGTTCGGTGGCCCGGCGATCGTCATCGACCTCGGCACGAGCACGAACTTCGACCTCGTCGATGCCGACGGCGCGTACATCGGCGGCGCGATCGCCCCCGGCATGGGCCTGAGCCTCGAGGCGCTCGTCGGGCGGGCGAGCAAGCTGCCGCGCATCGAGCTGCGGCGGCCGCCCTCGGCGATCGGCACGAACACCGTCCACGCCATGCAGTCCGGGGCGGTGCTCGGCTACATCGGCCTCGTCAGCGGCCTGCTCACGGCGCTGCGCGGCGAGCTCGTCGAGCGCTCCCCCGCCTCGAGCCGGGTCACGGTCATCGCGACCGGTGGCTACACGCACCAGCCATGGCTGCGCGAGGTGCCGGGCATCGACGCCGTCGAGCCGGATCTCACCCTGCGGGGCATCCGGCACGCCTGGGCCGGGATGCGGGAGCGGGAGCAGGCCCGCTCGGCGGCGACCGAGCGGTGAACGAGGGCCTGGGTCCGCTCGCCGGACGGCGGATCGTCGTCGGCGTCAGCGGCAGCATCGCGGCCTACAAGGCGGTCACGCTCGTCCGGATGCTCGCGGAGCGCGGCGCGATGGTCGACGTGGCGATGACCGCGGCCGCGACCCGCTTCGTCGGCCCGCTCACGTTCGAGAGCCTCACCCACCGACCCGTCCTCGACGACGTCTTCGAGCTCGACTCGGACCAGCAGATCGCGCACATCGAGCTGGCCGAGGCGGCGGACGCGATCGTCCTCGCCCCGGCGACGGCCAACCTGCTCGGGGAGCTGGCCGCCGGCCTCGTCGGCGACGCGGTGACCGCCATCGCCTGTGCCAGCCGCGCGCCGGTGATCGTGGCGCCGGCGATGGACGCCGGCATGTGGACGCACCCGGCCACGCAGCGCAACGTCGCGACGCTGCGCGAGTTCGGATACATCGTCGTCGAGCCCGAGGTCGGCGAGCTCGCGTCGGGCCTGACCGGGATCGGCCGCCTGGCGGAGCCGGCGACGATCGTCGAGGCGGTCGAGCATCTTTTCGCGCGCGCCGGCGACCTCGAGGGCCTGCACGTCGTCGTCAGCGCCGGCGGCACCCGCGAGCCGCTCGACCCGGTCCGGTTCATCGGCAACCGGAGCAGCGGGAAGATGGGCGCAGCCATCGCCGAGGCTGCGAGGGACCGGGGCGCCTCGGTGACCCTGATCGCCGGAGCCATGAGCGTCACGCCGCCGCGCGGCGTCACCGTCGTCGACGCGACGACCGCCCACGCCATGCGGGAAGCCGTCCTGCGCGCCGCGCCCGGCGCCGACATCCTCATCATGGCCGCCGCGGTCGCCGACTTCGCCCCGGCCCGCGCCAGCCAGCGCAAGATCAAGCGCTCGGGCGACAACATCCAGATCGAGCTCGTGCCGAACCCCGACATCGTCGCCGAGGTCGGCGAGATGCCCGACGACGTGCGGCCGTTCCTCGTCGGCTTCGCCGCCGAGTCCGACGAGCTCGAGGCGAATGCCGCCGCGAAGCTGCGCGACAAGGGACTCGACCTCATCGTCGGCAACGTCGTGGGCGGACCGTTCGACGCCATCGGCTCCGACGAGAACAAGGTGACCGTCTTCGGAGCCGAGGGCTCCCTGACCGACTGGCCGATGCTCCCGAAGCGCCAGGTCGCGGAGCGCCTGTGGGACCTCATCGGCGACCGATACCGGCGCGGCGATGGCTCGCCGCAGGCCGCGCCCGGCTCCGCCCCTCGGCGACGCCGCCGTTCGTGATCGTCGTCCACACCGCGGACGAGCTGCGCGACGCGATCCTCGAGCGACGGATCGCGGGCGACAGCGTCGGCTTCGTGCCGACGA
>DATKDB010000067.1:0-9913 GCA_035512895.1 Binatia bacterium
GTACACGTGCGTGAACTGCTGGAACGACGGGGACAGCCGGTGCCGGAGCTGCGCTCCCATCCCGGGAACCGATGACCTGGCGGACCGGTTGGCCGCATCCGTGGCGGCCGGCGCCGACGCGATCGGTGCATCGCTCCTCGGTGCAGCCGAGTCCGAAGCGACGCCGGAAAGCTGGCCGACCTCCGACCTGCCGCCGGAGCCGGCGGGCGGCGAGGAGAGCGAGCCATGGCCGACGGCGGCGCAGATCGGCTCCCACGCGCCACCGTTCCCCGCCGACGGCTTCGTCTACGAGTCCCCGCCCCTGGTCGAGGTCGCGCCCGAGCCCGAGCCGGTGCTCGCCGAGGCCGCGCCGGAACCGGAGCGGCCGCCACTTCGTGTCGTCGCGTGGGACGACGACGACGCCTACGAGCTGACGCCCGAGCCCGAGCCGGTCCTGGCCGAGGTCGCACCCGAGCCCGAGCCCGAGCCGGTGCTGGCCGAGGTCGCACCCGAGCCGGAGCAGGAGCCCGCGCCGTTCGTCGTCCAGATGCCGCAGCAGGTCCAGTTGCCGCCAGTCGAGACGGAGCGGGTCGCCGCTCAGGCCGAGGACCCGGTCCTCGCCGCTCGCCGCGCCCAGCTCGATGACCTCGGGCTCAGCCCGACGGCCGAGGCGGAAGCGCCGGCACCGGAAGTCCTGCCCTATCGCTCGCGAGGCGCCGCCGTCTCCCCGCAGGAGCTTGCCGCGCAGGCGGGTGCCCGTGGTGCGACCTTCTGGGAGGCGTCGGCACGCGAGGTGGCCGCCGCCGGTGGCAACTTCGGCCTCCAGAACTGCGGCCAGTGCGGGCTCTCGCTCTCGGCCAACGCTCGATTCTGTCGGCGCTGCGGCACGCGTCAGGCGCGCTCCGCCTAGCTCGACCACCCCGGCTCAGCTGCCGGCGGCCTCGCTCTTCTTCGGTGGCCCGGCATCGGTTGACGTGGAAGCCGGCTTCGTGCCCGCATCGGTCTTCGACGATCCCCCGCCCTCGCTGCCCCCACCCCCGTCAGTGCTGGCGCTGCTCGGCGCGGTCGAGCTCGAGCCCGCCGCCCGCGAGTCGTTCCGATAAAACCCCGGACCCTTGAAGATGATGCCGGCCGGGAAGAGGACGCGACGCAGATCCCCGCCACAGCGGTCGCATGACGCAGGACCCTCCTCGAGCATCGAGTGGATCACTTCGGTCACGGCGCCGCATGCGCGGCACTGGTAGTCGTAGGTGGGCACGGCGCGCGCATCATGGCAAAGGCGACCAGGTCACGCAACGGCGAGAGGATTCTCGCGGGTCAGGCGTGTGAGGTGCGAGTCCCGATGCGAGTCCACCATCGGCGCGTGCTGCGCTCGGCCGCGGCCGGGCTCGCGGCGGCCGGCTGCGAGATGAGACGCGCGACGCCGTGCAAGTCGTCCGCGATCTTCTCGCGAGGGAACTTGAGCACGAGCGGCCGCCCCTCGTTCGACGCGATGACGGCCTTCGGCCCATTGCTCACGATGGTCGCCGCGATCGGGAGGCCGAGGGAGCTTGCCATGGCCGCCAGGCCGATCCCGTGATTCGCCCGGTTGACGATGACCCGGATGACGTTCCCGAGCCCGAGCTCGCGAGCGAGCTCGAGGAACTGAGAGCTGTTGCGCATCGAGCCGACCTCTGGCGTGACCACGAGGAAGATCTCGTTCGCGACGGCGAGCATGGCCATCGTCCGGTCGTCGTATCCGGGATGGTTGTCGACGATGACGTATGAGTGGTGGTTCCGCGCCCAGCGGAGCGCCGCCAGCAGCAGATCAACGCCGACGCGCTCCGAGTCACCGGGCTCGGTGCCCCAGCTCAGGACCTTGACGCCGCTCGCCGTATGGATGCTGACCATCTGCTCGAAGGCCGCATCGGTCCATTCCTCCGGTGCGCTGTCCGACAGGTCGACGAGGCCCATCCGGTACGGGACGTCGAGCACGGACGTGACGTTGCCGACCCCCACGTCGGCGTCGAAGAGGAGGACCTCGGCGCGCGTCTGCTGGCGGAGCGCGACGGACATGTTCACGGCCACCGTCGTCTTTCCGACGCCGCCCTTCGGGGCGAAGACGCTGACGACGTGGCCCTCACCGGCGATCGGAGCGCTGCTCAGCCCCTCATCCGATGCCCAGCCACCGGACTCGCTCGGCAGGTGGCGTCCCGTTCGAATGAGGAGGGCCTGGAGGCGATAGACGAGTGCCTCCGGCTCCAGCGGCTTCAGCGCCACCTCGTCTCCGGGGCCGCCGACACCGTCGGGCAGCTCGCTATCGGTCCCGACGAGCAGCAGCGTCGGCGTCGGCTTGCCGTTGTGCACGTGGCGGTAGACGTCCTGGACCAGGGCGGGTGCGAGGTCGCAGTCGATGACGGCGAGATCCACGCCCGGAGCGAGAGGATGCTGGGGATCGACGCTGAACGGCTCGAACCCCGCGCGCTGCAGCGCGTCGATGTGCGCGCCAGCGCTTCCGCTGACGGCAAGCAGGATGATGGGTCGCTCCATTGCCCTTCCTTACGCGTCGGACCGAATCTGGGGAGTCCGGTGGTGTGTTGAGACCATCCTCGGACTCGGATGGAGCGCGGGCAATGGGACTCGGGCCTCCTGGGACCCACCCCGAAAGTACTCCCCGACGACTACGTGCGAGCCATCCTCATGCCGCACTTCGGGCAGTAGAACGCGCTGGCGCTGCCCGCCTCAAACCCGCAGTGCGCGCAGGTCATCCCGGACCGGCCGCCGATCGAGGGCAGCCTCGCCTGCTCGGCCTCGCCAAGGCTGTAACCGGAGGCGACCACCTGCTGGTACAGGGAGCTGAGCAGCTTCTGGCCGATGCGCTCGGTGTCACCCCGCTGCCCCTTCCCGCCCCAGCCGATGACGGCGCGCACGATCAGCTCACCGGAGATCTCGTCCCAGTGCGACGCGAGGCCCCCGACGATCGCGTTGTAGTCGGGATGCCCGCTCGTGTCGGTCTCGCCGTGGAGCAGGCCACAGGAGAAGGTGTCGACGGTCATGTCGAGTGCGTCGGTCATCTCGAGCACGTAGAGCGCATGACGCCCGATCGGGCTCAGCTCACGCCGCGCCAGGACCCACTGCTGAATCTCGGTGAAGCGCTCGATCGCAGGCGACGCGTCCGAGTACTCGAGCGGCAGCGGGCCGATCGTCTCGACGCGGGTCTCGCTCAGCGGCTCGACGATGCCGGGGATCGCGGCCGCGACCGCCGGATCGGCCCGGAGGCGAAGCCCGTCGCTGCTGCGGGCGACGAGCGAGATACGAAGGCTGTACTCCTGCGCCTTGACCTCCTCGTGCATCGGCGTGGGAGGTGGCGGCGGCTCCGGCTTCTTGCGCCTGAGAAACGGCATGGTCGGTGGAGACCCCTTTCTGGTGCCTGGCGGCGCGGCCGATTCTACCAGCCGGGTCAGGTGGGATCGGCCGCGAGCTGCCGGTGCTCCTCCTCGAGATCGGCCAGGCGCTCCCGTTCGCGCTCCACGACGGCGACCGGGGCGCGAGCGACGAAGGACGGCGTGCCGAGCAGCTCCCGCAGCCGCTCGATGTTGCGCTCCACCTCCTCCAACCGGGCGCCGCGACGCTGCACCGCGCTCGCCTCGATCGCCGCGTCGACGCCGAGCCACGCGGCGCCGAGTGGGCTGGCGGCCACGAGCTGCGCCGGCTCCGCCCGGTTTCGGATCTCGATCGGCCGAACCCGCGCGAGCCCTTCGAGGTACGCCGCGCCCGACTCGATCGCCTGGACGGCCTCCGGACCCACGGGGTCGACGACGAGGGGGACCCACGCGCCCGCCGGCGTGCCTGCCTCCGTGCGAAGGTTGCGGACCGCGCGCACGAGGGCGGACAGGTCGTCGAACGACGCCTCGGCGATCTCGTCGCGCGGGGAAGCTCGCGGCCAGGCGGCCCGCACGAGCAGCGGCTCACCCTCGGTCGCGCTCGGCGCGGCCTCCCCGAGCGCCTGCCAGATCTCCTCGGTCACGAATGGCATGAGCGGATGGAGGAGGCGCAGGATCCCACCGAGGACCTCCGCCGCCGCCACCCAGCTCGCCGCGCGCGCGTCCTCGCCGGCGGCCGCTCGCCGCAGGTCGATCTTGACCATCTCGAGGAACCAGTCGCAGTAGTCACTCCACGCCACCTCGTACACGGTGGCCGCGTAGCCGCCGAGGTCGAGGGCGTCCAGCTGCCTCGTCGCCCGCTCGGTCGCCTCCGCCAGGCGCGACCGCATCCAGCGCACGGCCAGCGTCGGCTCGCCCGACGCGGCGCCGGACTGCGGGCGGCTGGACAGGATGAAGCGGGCCGCGTTCCACAGCTTGTTCGTGAAGTTGCGACCCCCATCCAGCTTCGCCTGCGTCAGGCGCTGGTCGCTCCCGGGTGCCGAGCTTGAGATGAGGGCGAAGCGCAGCGCATCGGCGCCGATCTCCTCGACCATGCCGAGCGGGTCGACGCTATTGCCCTTCGTCTTGCTCATCTTCACCCCGCCCTCGGCCCGGATCATCCCGTGCAGGTAGACGGTGTGGAACGGCTCGACGCCGGTGCAGAAGAGGCCGAGCATCATCATCCGGGCGACCCAGAAGAAGAGGATGTCGTACCCGGTCTCCATGACCGATGTCGGGTAGAAGCGCGCCATGTCCGGCGTCTCGTCCGGCCAGCCCAGCGTGCTGAACGGCCACAGGCCCGCGCTGAACCAAGTGTCGAAGATGTCGGTCTCCTGGCGCAGCTCGGCGGCGGGACGGCCGCACTCGGCGCAGGCGTCCGGGCCGTCGGCCGCGTCGGCCACCGTGACATGCCCGTCCGGACAGAACCATGCCGGGATGCGGTGGCCCCACCACAGCTGCCGGCCGACCGCCCAGTCATGGATGTTCTCCATCCAGTGCGCGTACACCTTCTCGAAGTGAGCCGGCAGGATCTTCGTCCGACCCTTGCGCACGGATGCGAGCGTCCGCTCCGCGAGGGGCCCAACGCGGATGAACCATTGGACCGACAGCCGCGGCTCGACGACTGTGCCGCACCGCTCGCAACGGCCGACCACCATCCGGTGCGGTGTCTCGGCCTCGACATCGCCCTCGTCGCGCAGCCGCTCGAGTGCCCGTTCCCGGGCCTCGTAGCGATCGAGCCCGGCGAACTCGCCGCCCTGCTCGTTGATCCGAGCCTCGTCGTCGAGCACGGTGATCGCGGGCAGGTCGTGCCGCTGCGCCACCTCGTAGTCCTCGCTGTCGTGCGCCGGCGTGATCTTGACCGCGCCGGTGCCAAATGTGCGCTCGACGTGCTCGTCGGCGATGATCGGCAGCCGGCGACCGAGGAACGGCAGGATGGCGTGACGCCCGACGAGCCCATGGAACCGCTCGTCCTCGGGATGGACGGCCACCGCCGTGTCGCCGAGGAGCGTCTCGGGGCGCGTCGTCGCGACGCTGATCCACGCATCCGGATCGGGCGTGCCGTCGTCCCGCTCGAGGTGGTAGCGGATCGTCCACAGCGTCCCGGTCTCGTCGCGATGCACGTTCTCGAGGTCGCTGATCGTCGTCAGGCAGCGCGGACACCAGTTAACGAGGGCCTCGCCGCGGTAGACGAGGCCGGCGTCCCACAGCTGCTTGAACGCGCGGCGCACGGCACGGGCCGATCCCTCGTCCATCGTGAAGCGCTCGCGGCTCCAATCCAGGCTCGCGCCGAGGCGTCGCAGCTGATCGCGGATGACCGGACGGGTCTCGTCCATGAACCGCCACATGCGCTCGAGATAGCGCTCACGCCCGAGCGAGGCTCGGCTCTCCCCTTCCTCGGCGATGACCTTGTCGAGCACGAATTGCGCGCCGATGCTGGCGTGGTCGACCCCCGGCAGGAAGAGCGTGTCGTCGCCGCGCATACGGTGGTAGCGCACCATGACGTCCTCCACGAAGGAGGTCAGGGCATGACCGCTGTGGAGCGCACCGGTCACGTTCGGCGGCGGCTGGATGACGACGAAGCGCTCGGCGCCGGCCGGTGCCTCGTCCGCGGGCCGGAAGGCGTCGGCGGCCATCCATCGCTCGTAAATCGCCGGCTCGACCGAGGCGGCGTCGTAGCGCGGGGCGAGCTCGCGTCGCGGCGTCGTCATCGGTCCATCTCCTTCGTCCGGCTAACAGGAAACCCGCTCGTCGAAGGACGAGCGGGTCGTGGTACCACCTTCGTTCGCGATCGCCACCGGCGATCGCCTCATGTTCCGCGCTATCGGGCGGACCCGTCAAACTCGCGTGCGACGTTCCCCCTCTCGGTCCGCGGCGAGCTTCCAGCCTGGGCTCGCCTCTCTGGTGCGGCCGCTGGAGGGGTACTCCTCACGGTCAACGCCGAGCCCGAAGTCTAGCACTCCGGGTCCCGGGTGCCGCAATCGGGACGCCTAGCGGGCTCGGTCGAGCGTGACGCGCAGGCCGCCCCTCGCGTCGTCCTCCATCTTCGCGCCATCGCCCTCGAGCGAGGTGATCGCCGAGCGGACGTCGAAGCCGGCGACGTGCGTCGCGCGGAAGACGAACTCGCCGGTCTGACCCAGGCTGAGCGCGACCCCCTCGATCCCGGCGACGCCCGACAGGGCCTGCCGGAAGCCGGTGATCGCCCCGAAGCTGCCAAGCCCCTTGACGACGATCTCGGTCGTCACCGGCCCGGCCGACTCGGCCGCGGCCGACGCGGCAGCGGCGTCCGGGAGGGTCGCATCGAGCTCGGCGAGTCGGGCGGCGAGCACCTCTTCCTCGGCCGGATGGACGGCCGGGCGCGTCTCAGGCACGCCGTTCGACGCGCCAGTCGCGGGCTCGACGAGAACGTCGTCCCCGGACGTCGCCGGTGCCGCCTGGGTCGCCGTTGCCGGCGCCGGCGCGCTCGCCTGGCCCGCCAGGACGGGCGGACGCGGCATCCGCTTCGCGGCCGCGGCGAAGGCGGCCGCATCGTTGATCTCCGCGAGCTGCGCGTGGAAGGCGTCGAGCTCGCGCTCGTACTCCGCGACGCGGTCGTGCCGCGCCTTCTTCTCGGCCTCGGTCGCGGTCGTGTCCGCGGCGAGCTGCTGCTCGAGCTGCGCGCGGCGCGCGACGACGCGGGTCTCGGCCTCGACCTTGATTCGCTCGGCCTCGGCCTTCGCCCACTCGCCGACGCCGGTGACATCCGCCTCGGCACGAGCGCGCAGGTCCTCGTGGCGGCGCTCCGCCTCGACCTCCAGGCTCCGTACCTGCTCGTCGGCGCGGGAGCGCAGCTCGTCGATGCCCGACTTGCGAGCCTCGTCGGCTACCCCTCGCATCGCTGCGACGAGATCGCGCATGAAGTCGTCGCCGGCGGCAGCGTCCGCCGCGGCCGGAGCGGCTGCGTCGGGCGCGGGCGCCTGACCCGGGGTCATATCCGGCTGCGCCGCGTCGGTCGCGGCCGCCTTGGCCGCGTCGGGCTGAGCCGCGTCGGTCGCGGCCGCCTTCGGCGTCGCCTCTCCCTGACGGCCGGGGGCATTGGCATCAGCGACGCCCTCGGACGTGGCAGGCTCTCGCCGCCCGACGGGCGCGACCTTCATTGGCTCTGCGCTCTTCGACTCGACGGCGGGGGTGGGATTCACGGTGCTGTTCTCCGAGTTGGGCCTGGCAGGAGGTGCCTCGAGCTCATCCTCGCCGGCGCTGGCGTCCGTCTCGGACGACCATGGCAGACGAAATCCCGGACGACGCTGGTTGGCGGTCATGATGAGTTGAAGCTCCTCGATTGCGGTACGCGCTTGCCGCGTTCGGTGGTGCGACCTGTCACATCCTACCGCCGCGGGAGGCCGATCCTGCAGCAGGCGAAGGTACGGGCCCGCGGCAGGACTCCGGTACCCCCGCCGCGGTTGCTACCATCTGGCTCATGCCCGACCTGCCCGATCTCGCGACCCTGCCCGACTCGGTCGCGACGAGCCCGCAGCTGGCCCTCATCGGCATCGCGGCACTCGTCGCGTTCCTCGCGCTGCGCGCGGCGGTCTCGGTCAGCATCCGCCACCTCATCGAGCGGCGGAGCGCGGAGGCAGGCGCCGATGCCGCCCACCCCGTCGAGCTCGAGCGACGCATGAACACGATCGCGCGTCTCGGCATCCGCGTCGCCGGCGCGATCATCGCGGTCATCGCGGGCCTCATGGCGCTCGGACTCTTCGGCATCGACATCGGTCCGGCCATCGCAGGCCTGGGCGTGATCGGGATCGCCGTGGGCTTCGGCGCGCAGACGCTCGTCCGCGACTGGCTCGCCGGGATCTTCGTGATCCTCGAGAACCAGTACAGCACGGGCGACGTCGTGCGCATCGCCGGGGTCGACGGCGTCGTCGAAGAGCTCAGCCTGCGCCGCACGACGCTGCGTGACCTCGATGGAACGGTGCACACCGTGCCAAACGGCCAGATCATCGTGGCCTCGAACCTCACGCGGCTCTGGGCGCGCGTGAACCTCGACGTCGGCGTCGCCTACGACACCGATATCGATCGCGCGACGGCGATCATCAACGAGACCGGTGAGGCGCTGTACACCGATCCGGGCTGGAGCGGTCGCCTGCTCGAGGCTCCGAAGGTGATCCGCATCAACGCGCTCGGGGACTCGGCGGTCACGCTCAAGGTGCTCGGCCAGGTGGCGGCCGCTGAGCAGTGGGCGGTGGCCGGGGAGCTGCGCAAGCGCATCCTGTCGGCCTTCCGTGAGGCCGGGATCGAGATCCCCTTCCCGCACCGGGTCATCGTCAACCGACCGGCCGGGACGGCTGCCGAGCCCACGGCGGACGAGACCGCTGCGGTCGTCGCCGACGACTGAGGCCCGGCGGGCGCGCCGTCAGGCGGACTCTTCCTCGGGTTCCTCGCGCTGGGCGCGCGCCGCACGGCGGCGGCGCGGCTCGGACTCATCGTTCTCGGTGACGAGCATGGGCGGCTGCCCGTGCTCGATCGTCTCGGCGGTGATGACGACCTTCGTCACATCGGTGCGCTCGGGGATGTCGTACATGATGTCGAGCAGGGCCTCCTCGACGATCGCGCGCAGGGCGCGAGCGCCCGTCTTGCGGTCGATCGCCAGCCTCGCGGTCGCCTCGAGCGCCTCGGGCGTGAAGACGAGCTCCACCTTGTCGAGCGACAGGAACTTCACGAACTGGCGGGTGACCGCGTTCTTCGGCTGGGTCAGCACCTGCACGAGATCCTCGCGCCCGAGGGCGGCCAGGCTCACGACGACCGGCATCCGGCCGACGAACTCGGGGATGAGCCCGTACTTGAGCAGGTCCTCCGGCATGAGCTTGTCGAAGAGCGCCTGACGACGCTCCTCGCGAGAGTGACGCGCCTGTGAGCCGAAGCCGATGCCCCGCTTGCCGACGCGCTCCTCGATGATCTTCTCGAGCCCCTCGAACGCGCCACCGCAGATGAAGAGGATGTTCGTCGTGTCGATCTGGATGAAGTCCTGGTGCGGATGCTTCCGGCCGCCCTGCGGCGGGACGTTCGCGACGGTCCCTTCGAGGATCTTGAGCAGCGCCTGCTGCACGCCCTCGCCCGAGACGTCGCGGGTGATCGAGGGGTTGTCCGTCTTCCGCGCGATCTTGTCGATCTCGTCAATGTAGATGATCCCGCGCTGGGCCCGGGCCACGTCGAAGTCGGCGGCCTGGATGAGGCGCAGCAGGATGTTCTCGACGTCCTCACCGACATAGCCGGCCTCGGTCAGGCTCGTCGCATCGGCGATACAGAAGGGCACGTCGAGGACCTTCGCCAGCGTCTGGGCGAGCAGCGTCTTGCCGGATCCCGTCGGGCCGACGAGGAGGACGTTCGACTTACCGAGCTCGACGTCGTCGACGATGTGCCCCGCGTTCACGCGCTTGTAGTGGTTGTAGACGGCGACGGAGAGGACCTTCTTGGCCTGCTCCTGGCTGATGACGTACGCGTCGAGCTGGTCCTTGATCTTGCGCGGGCTGGGGAGCGGTGCCGCCGACGCC